>DIWI01000093.1:900-70154 GCA_002428415.1 Clostridiaceae bacterium UBA6110 | reverse complement strand
GAGGTGATAAAATGTTAAAAGATCTCAGCCTTAAGGAATTCACAGACGAATTGGCATCCGGCAGCCCAGCTCCGGGAGGTGGCGCAGCGGCAGGTCTCTCAGCAGCCATTGGAGCCAGCCTTGCATCCATGGTCTTTAACCTTACAGTGGACAGGAAGGCTTCTGAGAATTATCCGGAAGATGTAAAGTCTGCGATGAAGGAAGCGCTTGTCACATCTGATGGATTGAGGGCAAGATATATCGAATTCATAGACAAGGATGCGGACTCATTCAACCTTCTAATGGCAGCCTACAAGCTGCCAAAGGATACAGAGGAGGAGAAGGCAGCAAGGAGCGCGAAGATATGTGAAGCCAAGGAACTGGTACTGCAGGTTCCAAGGCAGCTTTTGAGTGAATCCTACAAGCTCTATGATTCCCTGAAGGTTGCTTCCGAGTACGGAAACAAGAATGCTATTTCTGATGCCGGCGTAGGTGCGATCATGGTACATGGTGCGATTGAGGGTGCAGCCCTCAATGTATTCATAAACCTTGCCAGCATGGAGGTCAACGAAGAGACTATAGCCATTAAGGAAGAGTCGGACAAGATAGTCGAGAGCTCCAGGTGCATCAAGGAAGACATAGTGTCTCAGGTAATAGACAAGATTTACGGCAGATAAGAATATTACATTAAAAGGACCCAAACGGGTCCTTTTATAAGGACCCAAAAGGGTCCTTTGCTGCATCTGAAGTTGAATGGAGGGCAACCAATGGGCAAGATGCTTTTCGCTACTGACCTGGATGGAACCATACTGCACCATAATAAGATAGAAGAGGCGGACCTGGCAGCGGTTCATAAGCTGAAGAGCCAGGGTGCAACAATCGCTATTGCGACAGGAAGGCCTCTGAATGGTGTTGAGACTGTACTCCGGAACCATGGATTTGAACCTGACTATATGGTCCTTATGAATGGTGCCCTTGTTGTTGATTCCAGAGGAATGACCGTCACTGGCAAGACCATAGGTAAAGACACTGCCTGCATCATCGCCGACCTCTGCCTTGAGCGCGGTTTCGATATAGCATTTGAAGGCGGGAGCAATACCTGGTTCTACAGGAGCGGGATCCCGGATGGAATTTCAGATTCTGTGGCAGGAGTCTACGCCATAGATGATATGGCTGAGATGAAGGGTGAGGTATACCTGATTTCAATCACTGCAAATAGGGGCATAGATGAAATCGAGGAACTGAGAAACGAAATCGAATCAGGGTTTGGAAAAGAAATTGAGGCATACAGGAATGTAAAGTACATAGATGTGGTGCCGAAAGGCATCTCCAAGGGTGAAGGGATCAGGACCATCATGGAAATTGAAGACATAATAAGACAAAACGTTCATGTCATCGGAGATTCGTTCAATGACATACCCATGTTCAGGGAAGCTGGTTCCTCATACACACTCTCACATGCAGAGGATGAGCTTAAGGGTCATGCGGACTTTGTTGTTGATTCGGTTGCTGAATGCATTGAAGGGCATATTCTGACTAAAGGATAAATGAATGGTAATCCTCCCTCACATTCATATTGAGAAAAATAATCACAAAAATAGGATCCCAGAGGCTCAAATCCTCTGGGATCTTCACTTGCTATTTTTTCAGCGCTTCAGCTGATGAGATGAATGCCCCAGCGTTATTTATCGCAGTGTCCATGGCAGCAGCTGAAGGACCGCCATAGGTTTTTCTTCTCTGGAGACAGTTTTCCATCTTAATGAATTCGAGGATGTCTTCTCCGAATTTATCGGAGAATGACTTAAAGTCATCTGCTGAAAGGTCGTCAAGCGCTTTACCGTTTATTATGCAGTAGTTTACCATCCTTCCGATAACCTCATGGGCGCTGCGGAATGGGATTCCCTGCATGACGAGGTAATCAGCTGCATCAGTTGCGTTGAGGAATCCGCCCCTTAGCTTTTCCATCATAGCTTCCTTTTTGAAGGTGGCTGTGGAAAGCATGGGGGTGAATGCTGCAAGGCATGCCTTGACCGTATCAAGTGCATCAAAGGTGGTCTCCTTGTCTTCCTGCATGTCCTTGTTGTAGGCGAGAGGAAGACCTTTCATTATTGTCAGAAGCGCTACCAGGTCACCGTAGACCCTTCCGGTCTTGCCTCTTACAAGCTCAGCGATGTCAGGGTTCTTCTTTTGGGGCATGATGCTGCTTCCTGTGGAGAATGCATCATCCATTTCTATATATCCGAATTCATTTGAATTCCAGATTATTATTTCCTCGCAGAACCTTGAAAGGTGCATCATGAGTATTGATGACGCTCCCAGGAACTCCAGTGCGAAATCTCTGTCTGATACTCCGTCCATGGAGTTTTCAGTGAGATTCCCGAATCCAAGCTCTGAAGCTACCAGCTGCCTGTCGATCGGGTAGGTTGTGCCAGCAAGAGCACCGCTCCCAAGCGGCATATGATCCATCCTCTTCTCGGAATCAATGTACCTTGTAAGGTCCCTCGAGAACATCTGGAAGTATGCCATCAGATGGTGGCCTAATGTGACCGGCTGAGCCTTCTGAAGGTGTGTATAGCCTGCCATTATCGTATCCTTGTGTTTGGATGAAAGGTCAAGGATTACCTTCAGAAGGTCAAGGATCATATCCTCAACCTCTTTGGTCCCTTTTTTCATATACATCCTGAAATCAAGGGCGACCTGGTCGTTTCGGGACCTTCCTGTATGGAGCCTTTTTCCTGCTTCTCCGATCCTTTCAATAAGGAGCGTCTCCACGTTCATATGTATGTCTTCAGCTTCCACGGTGAATTCCAAAAGTCCCTTGTCGGCATCCTCCAGTATGGAAACAAGACCATTGATTATCAGGACAGAATCTTCACTTGGAATTATCCCGCATTCCCCGAGCATCCTCGCATGGGCTATGCTTCCAAGGATGTCTTCCCTATACATCCTCTGGTCGACTGCTATAGAGCTGTTGAAATCCTCCGTGATTGAGCTGGTTCCCTTCTGGAACCTGCCTTGCCAAAGCTTCATATGTGTGACACCCTTTCTTTAGGTAACTATTTTCCTTCTTCCTTCAGCTTCTTGTTGAGCAGTGCCCTTACCTTTAGCGGCAAGCCGAAGAGGTTAATGAATCCTTCAGAATCCTTCTGATTGTAAACATCGTCAGAGCTGAAGGTAGCGAGCTCCTCGCTGTAGAGTGAATACATGGATTTACTGCCTGCGATTGTGGAGTTTCCCTTGTAAAGCTTCATCTTCACTGTTCCTGTAACCATTTCCTGGGTTGAATCGACGAATGCGTCGAGTGCTTCCCTGAGTGGTGTGAACCATTGTCCATCGTAAAGTATTGAAGCATACTTCTGTGAAACCAACGCCTTGAATAGCGATGTATCCTTGTCAAGAGTTATCCTTTCGAGTTCCCTGTGTGCAATCGTAAGGACTGTTCCGCCAGGTGTCTCGTATACTCCCCTGGACTTCATGCCTACGAGCCTGTTCTCAACCATGTCGGCTACTCCGACTCCGTTCTTGCCCGCAAGGTCATTGAGCTTTTCCATTAGCTCTATGCTGTCCAGCTTCTCGCCGTCAACAGAGACAGGGATTCCCTTCTCGAAGCCTATTTCCACGTAGGTAGCCTTGTCAGGCGCATCCTCCGGAGCCACGGTCATCTTGTAGATCGAGCTCTGGTGCTCGTTCCATGGCGACTCGAGGTCAGCTCCCTCATGGCTCAGATGCCACAGGTTCCTGTCCATGCTGTAAGGTGATTTCTTCTTTACTGGAACCGGAATGTTCCTTGCTTCAGCGTACTCGATGGCCTGTTCCCTTGATTTGATGTCCCAGACCCTCCATGGGGCTATTATCTTTATCGATGGATTCAGAGCCTTTATCGCAAGCTCAAACCTCACCTGGTCATTTCCTTTGCCTGTGCAGCCATGAACTATGTATGCTGCGCCTTCCTTCTCGGCGATCTCTACAAGCTTCTTGCCTATGAGCGGCCTTGCCACTGAAGTTCCAAGAAGATACTTGTCCTCGTATATAGCGCCAGCCTTGAGCATCTGGAATGCATACTCATCAAGGAATTCTTTCCTGACATCGAGAAGATATGCCTTGTTGGCTCCGCTCTTTATTGCCTTTTCTTCCACACCGAAGGTCTCGCCTTCGCCCTGGCCTACATCTACGCATACCGCGATGACTTCAAAGTCGTAATTCTCCTGCAGCCATGGAATTGTAATGGACGTATCCAGACCTCCTGAATATGCCAGTATTACCTTTTCTTTGGATTCCATATTATTACCCCTCTTTTTTTAGTCGATGTTATAATTATAGATAAAAAAGCATAATCATACAATATTTTTCAGCTGATTTATTCATTTGGCAATAACTTGAGGAATTGATTAAGCAACTTGATGCTGATAACGATTAGATAATCAGGATATTTCATCGCCTCCGTTTAAATTTTGCATGAAATGCCGGATTTGAAATAAATGCAGAAGTTATGCAGCTCCAACTAGAGGATAAATTTCAGCCATTTCAATTGCGTGAACCGCTTCCTTAATTATAACAGAATGGAGTGCGGATTTCCTTGAACGACCTGTTAACACGTTGCGTTAACACCGTTAACACGTTGCGTTAACCCTGTTAACACCGGCCTTTCTTCGAATAACTTGAATAAATGTCTCTTTGTAGGTATAATTCTATGGATGGACAAGGAGAGATTGATATGAAATTAGGTATAGTAGGACTGCCGAATGTCGGCAAAAGCACACTTTTTAATGCAATTACAAAAGCAGGAGCGGAATCCGCTAATTATCCGTTCTGCACAATAGAGCCGAATATAGGCGTAGTAAGCGTCCCTGACAAGAGGCTTGACGCACTTGAGGAATTCTATAATTCCAAGAGAAAGGTATATACTGCAGTCGAATTCTATGACATAGCAGGACTCGTAAAGGGAGCCTCAAAGGGTGAAGGTCTTGGAAACAAGTTCCTGTCACATATCAGAGAGGTTGAGGCAGTTGTTCACGTAGTCAGGTGCTTCAAGGACGAGAATATCGTTCATGTCAACGGTGAAGTGGACCCTATAGAGGACATAAAGACCATAAACCTTGAGCTTATACTTGCTGACCTTGAGGTCCTTGAGCGAAGGATGGAAAAGGGAGTAAGGGGTGCCAAGGCAGGGGAAAAGAAAGCCAAGGAAGAATATACTCTCATGGAAAAAATGAAGGCTCACCTTGAGTCTGAAAAGCCTCTTCGTACAATGGAGGTCACTCCTGAAGAAGAAGAAGCGATCAGGAACATGTTCCTGATAACCACCAAGGATGTGCTCTATGTGGCAAACATTTCCGAGGAAGACCTGCTTGCAGGAGGATCAAACGAGATGGTAGCACAGGTCAAGGAGTTCGCATCCAATGAGGGATCGGGGCTTGTAACCATATGTGCAAGGCTTGAGGAAGAGCTTTCTGGTCTTGAAGATGATGAAAAGCTCGAGATGCTGAATGAGTATGGCCTGTCCGAGACCGGCCTTGACAAGCTAATACATGAAAGCTACAGGCTTCTGGGACTCATGAGCTTCCTTACTGCAGGACCTCAGGAAGTAAGGGCATGGACTATAAAGATAGGCACCAGGGCACAGGATGCAGCAGGCAAGATACATTCCGACATACAGCGAGGATTCATAAGGGCTGAGATAGTTGACTTCAAGGACCTTATGGCCTGTGGCTCTGAATCGGCAGCCAAGGAAAAGGGCCTCTACAGGCTCGAAGGCAAAGACTATATCATGCGTGACGGAGACGTCGTGCATTTCAGATTCAACGTGTAAAAGAACAGGCCAGACAGGGAGATTTTCTTGTCTGGCCTGTATTGTTACCAATATGTATGCTATTGAATGACATAGCATGTGGTATAATCGAAGAGAACGAGGTGATATTTTGAATGAGTACTTTCCACGCAACAGTTTTTTGAAATTCGCCCTGACAACCGTAGGCTTTTTCATCCTGATGTCGATAATTGCAGTGATCGCTTATGGCGTTTTCAAGGATTCGCCTTATTTGGTCCTTATAGATATAGTCACATATCTCATGCTGTATCTCGTTCTTTTTGTCGCCCCAAATACCCTCGAGGACAGAGCTGCGATACTAAGGAAACCCTATGAGGATTCTGGCAGCTTCATGCTGACAGCTGCGCCATTCTTTATAATGAGCGTTACTTCGGTGATATATGTGAACCTGATTTCTGCGCTAAGTCCGGAACTGTACGAAGCATTCATAAACAGTCCGAACCTTGCCTCAAACATGGGGGATATCACTGACCCATTGGGATTCTTTTCTTCCTTCATAGTTATTGTCATATTGGCGCCGGTAATCGAGGAGCTTGTCTTTCGCGGAGTGCTGTTCAACATGCTTAACAGGAAGCTTGGGGTAGTCGCTTCTCTCATCATATCGGGGTCTTTTTTCGGGATACTCCATTTTGCCACGTTCTTCCCGGCTGCGATAATGGGATTCGTACTTGGATTCATATATCACCGCACCGGTGACATAAGGACGAGTATAAAGGCCCATGTTTTCAACAATCTGGTTTCTTTTTCGATGGCATACATTCCGTTTCTTGACTTCAATGAACCAGGCCTTCTTGAGTCAGGACTCGGAATCATCATCATTATCCTTGATTTTGTGTTCATTGTCTGGTTTTTGAGATATTTCATCAGCGAGAGGAGATACCTGAGGGAAAGGGCTCCGGTATACAGGGAGGCGGGATATTGGTAATAGACATTACAAGGGAGATCTATTCAGGGATGGAGGTCTTCGAAGGTGACCCTGAGGTAAGCATCAAAGTGGAAAAAACTGTGGAGACGGACGGGTATTCACTCAGGGAGATAAGGATGTCCACACATGCGGGGACCCACATGGATGCACCCAGCCACTTCCACTCGGATGGAAGCACAATGTCTGACCTGGATATTTCAAGGCTAATGGGGCATGCCTATGTTACTGGAAGCTTCAGAGATGCATTCCCTGAAGGGACAAGGATACTCCTTTCCAGAAAGGGAGACCTTGACCGGAAGAGGGCTGTAGAACTTCTCAGGATTGGAATAGATGTGTTCGGGACTGACGAAGATTCCCTGGAGCCAGTTGGAAACTCTGAATATGATGTCCACCGGATACTGCTTGGTGCCGGTGCTGTTATGATAGAGAACCTTGACCTGTCAAAAGCTCCTGACGGAACGTATGGATTCGTTGCACTTCCTTTAAGGATCAGGGATGGCGACGGAGCTCCTCTTAGAGCGGTGCTTCTGACATGATATATACTGCGGTGGGAAGATTTACGCTTCGTGCTGACCATGTCAGCAGCCTGAAGGAAAAGAGAAGCATAGTCAATGGATTGAAGAACAGGGTTTCTTCAAGGTTCAACGCATCCAGCTGCGAAGCTGAAATGATGGATTCACACAAGGATATTGTGATTGGCGTGGCAGTCGTTTCCGGGAGCAGGGAGGCGGCAGTGCGCGAAATGGACAAGATTGCAAACTTTATCGATCTTAACGGAGAGGCTGAGCTCGTATCCGAGGAGATAGACATTCATAGTTTTTAGGAGGTTAATATGAAATTCAGCGAATATGCATACAAGAGGCCGGAAATCAAAGAGGTTCAGGAGAATGCCAGGAGAATACTTTCAGAGATGGAGGGTGCTGCAGACGGAAAAGGCTTTGTAAAGGCAATGGATGAGTACATCGCCCTGAGAAACCATGTTGAAACCATGTTCACACTTGCATCCATAAGGCAGAGCATTGACACCAGGGACGAATTCTATGACAAGGAACAGGCATACATGGACGAGATGATGCCACATTACCAGGAGCTTGTTACTGACTTCTACAAGGTCCTGATCTCGAGTCCTTACAGAAAGGATATCGAGGCAAAGCACGGGAAGCACCTTCTTGACCTTGCAGAGCTCTCCATAAAGACCTTCAAGCCTGAAATCATCGAGGAGCTGCAGCTTGAAAACAGGCTGTGCACTGAATATTCAAAGCTTGTCGCATCCGCAGCCATAATGTTCAGGGGCGAGGAGAGGAACCTTTCAGGTCTTGTGCCTTTCATGGAGGATCCGGACAGGGCAACCAGAAAGGAGGCTTATGAGGCATACAGTGGATTCTTCGCCGCACACGAGGCTGAATTCGACAGGATCTACGACGAACTTGTAAAGACCAGGGATACCATAGCCAAAAAGCTTGGCTTTGAGAATTTCGTGCCTGTAGGATATGCAAGGATGCTCAGGACCGAATACGGACCTGAAATGGTCAAGGTGTACAGGGACGCTGTCCGGGAACATATAGTCCCGTTATCAGTAAAGCTGAAGGAAAGGCAGGCAAGAAGACTTTCGCTGGATTCCCTCAAGTACTACGACGAACCAGTACAATTCACTTCAGGCAACGCGACCCCCAAGGGAAGTCCTGAGTGGATAGTTGATAACGCAAAGAAGATGTATTCTGAACTCTCCCCGGAAACAGACGAATTCTTTAAGTTCATGACGGATAAGGAGCTCCTGGACCTTGTCACAAAGAAGGGCAAGCAGGCAGGCGGCTACTGCACATATATCTCCGAATACAAGTCCCCATTCATATTCTCCAACTTCAATGGCACCTCCGGAGACATCGATGTCATGACTCATGAAGCCGGACATGCTTTCCAGGTTTTCAGGTCAAGGGGATACGAGGTTCCAGAATATGGATTCCCGACTTCCGAAGCGTGCGAAATTCATTCAATGTCGATGGAGTTCCTGACATGGCCGTGGATGGACCTTTTCTTCAAGGAGGATACCGGAAAGTACATGTTCAACCATCTTCAGGACTCACTGCTGTTCCTCCCTTACGGAGTATCCGTGGATGAGTTCCAGCACTTCGTATATGAGAACCCGGGTGCGACACCTGAAGAGAGGAAGTCAAAGTGGAGAGAAATCGAGAAGAAATACCTTCCTGTAAGGGACTACGAGGACAACGACCTATACAACAGAGGCGGCTTCTTCTTCAAGCAGCTTCATATATTCGTTTCCCCGTTCTACTACATTGACTATACTCTTGCTCAGGTCTGTGCGTTCCAGTTCTTCAACCGGGCAAAGGAAGACAGGGAAACAGCATGGAAGGACTATCTGAGGCTCTGTGACAAGGGCGGAAGCATGCCTTTCCTTGAGCTTGTTAAGGTTGCAGGGCTCAAATCTCCATTTGAAAAGGAGACAATACCTGAGGTGCTTCCTGGAATCGAGGAGTATCTGGATTCTGTAGATGATATGAGCCTTAACTGATTTTATGCATAAAGTGACTATTAATCGGATAAAAATGGCTGATGAAGATCAATTGAATCAATTTGTCGGATAAAAATACAGTTGACAAAAATTCTTTGAGACGATAAAATTCATCTTATCATATTAAACGACATTGATTGGAAATATTATCCGCATGCATCCATCTTCAGAGAGTTCCCGGCAGGTGAGAGGGGCAGAAAAGGGATGCGGAGAACACATCCATGAGTCGGGATCCTGAAATTGCAGTAGGGGCCCCCGGTAATCCCTGCACCCGTTATCGTGCTAGAGTATCTGAGTACTCGAAGAGGCCGTCGTCGTGAGGCGTCGGTGAAACAAGGTGGAACCACGGAAGTAATATCCCGTCCTTGATGCTGTAGCATCACGGACGGGTTTTTTGTTTTTGGCCGGCATATTGAAAAATAATAAGAATATCGGAGGAAAAGAAGATTAAAATGGTGAAGAAAATCATGATGGTGGCAATGGCAGGGGTAATGCTCTCTGCATACGCATGCGGAGCGAAGGAGCAGACACCAACCACTCCAACTGCACCTAAGGACAATACTGCTGATATCAAGGCAAGAGGCGAGATTATCGTTGGGCTTGATGACACATTCGTTCCCATGGGCTTCAGGGATGCTGCAGGAAAATTCACAGGCTTTGATGTGGACCTTGCTACTGAGGCTGCAAAGAGAATGGGGCTTAAGGTCAAATTTCAGCCCATCGACTGGACATTGAAGGAAACTGAGCTTGATTCAAAGAACATAGACCTTATATGGAATGGTTATACTATCACAGACAGCAGGAAAGAAAAGGTCAACTTTACAACACCTTACCTTGATAACAGCCAGGCGATTGTCACCATGGCGGGTTCAGCCATCAAGAGCAAGGCTGACCTTGCAGGCAAGGCAGTAGCGACACAGACAGCTTCAAGCGCATACGAAGCCATATCTGCAGATGCTGCGACCATGAAGGGCTTCAAAGATGGAGAGCCTGTACTCTTCGACACCTACGATGATGCATTCAGGGACCTTGAAGCCGGAAGGGTAGATGCCATAGTTGCAGACCTCATCCTTGCAAGATACTATACTGCTCAGAGGGGAACAGAAAAGTATGCATTCCTTGATGACAATTTCGGTGATGAGGAATATGGAATCGGTGTGAGGAAGTCTGATGTATTGCTTCTGGCTGACCTCAACAAGGCGATGGACGACATGAAGAAGGACGGCACTGCAGCAGCGATATCAGTAAAATGGTTCGGAGAGAACATAGTCAAGTAGTCTTATAAAGGCCGAAAGGAAAACACATGGAATATATACTTTTGATCCTGCCATACATGCTTGAGGGACTTGGAACGACTCTCATAGTCTTTGCCATTACTGCCGTAGTCAGCATTCCGCTGGGGTTTGTCCTGGCACTTGCAAGGCTTAGAGGCAATAAGGCAATAAGCTGGATTGTCCAGACCTATATCCTGATAATGAGAGGCACGCCGCTTCTCCTCCAGCTCATATTCATATATCTCGGACTTCCTCTTGTCGGCATTACTCTAGACAGGCTTCCGGCATCTCTTCTTGCTTTCATACTTAATTATGCAGCATATTTTGCTGAAATATTCAGGGCAGGGATCGAATCCATACCCCAGGGGCAGTATGAAGCCGGAAGGGTGCTGGGACTCAGGGAGCACGAGATATTCCTGAAAGTCGTTCTTCCGCAGGTTATCAAGAGGGTAATACCTCCGACTGCAAACGAACTGATGACCCTTGTCAAGGACACATCCCTTGTGTATGTGGTCGGCATGGGCGACGTGCTGAGAGCGGCGAAAATAGCAGCTGTAAGAGATGTTACTCTTATACCCCTTGGCCTGGCAGGAGTACTCTACCTGATTGTCATCGGAATACTCACCATGCTTCTCAAGAAGGCTGAGACAAAGCTTTCATACTACAGGTAGATTAGGAGGACATGATATGCTCAAGATAACCGACCTGTCAAAAAGCTTCGATGGAAAGCAGGTATTCAGAGGGATAAGCGCCGAGTTTGAAAAAGGCAGGATATATTCCATTACAGGCCCTTCGGGTGTAGGAAAGACAACACTCTTAAGGTGTCTGACGCTTCTTGAAAAACAGGATAGCGGTACGATAACGATTGACGGAATGCCGCTTGAGGAGAAGAGGCTTTCGATAGGCCTCGTGTTCCAGTCTTTCAACCTCTTTCCGCACATGAGTGCAATAGAAAATATTACATTCCCGCTAATAAGAGTGAAGGGAATCAGCAAAGATGAAGCCGAGGCTATCGCCAGGGGACTCCTTGACGAACTTGGGCTTCAGGACAAGGCTGACTTCTACGAGCACATGCTGAGCGGAGGACAAAGGCAGAGAGTGGCTATTGCCAGAGCAATGGCTCTTGCTCCGGACTTCCTGTTCTTCGATGAGCCGACCTCAGCGCTTGACGAGGACCTGAGCGAAAGCGTAGGAAACGTAATGCTGAAGCTCAAGGAGAAGGGCATGGGAATAATAGTCATAACCCATGACCTGGATTTTGCAAAGAAGATCTCAGATGAGGTCTACCTGCTAAGGGAGACCCTCATAAGAAGGGATCTGGACACATAGCGATGTGTCTGGACACATGAAAAAAGTCTCGCAGAGGATGACTCCTTTGCGAGACTTGTGTTTTGGCTACTTTACAGTATTTACTGTTCCAATGAATATCGGCAGCCCTGTAGAGTTGTCGATAATCGCGTATATGAAGGGTCTGTCGAGCCTGACGATCTTTGTTTCGATATAGGATTCATCCTCGATTTCGACCTTTGTAACGGCGCCGGCTTTGGTTCCCAGCTCGTCTACGTTTATGAACGTCTTGTGCAGTACTTCTCCGATGTACAGGTTGCCCCTGGATGATTTTCCAAGCCTTGAAAAATCAGCCTTTTCCGATGAGAATGCAGTGGGCATCCCGAGCTTCTTCAGAGCGTCGTTCATGCTGATTGTGTAGCTGTAGCTGAATTTTGGAAGAGATGCCGTTACCAATGTGCTCTCTGCTCCCTTGATCATTTCCTGGAAGCCATTTCCAGTCATTGAACTGACATACTCATCAACTGAGATACCCTCGTTTGGGAGAATAGCGGCAAAGCTGTACAATCCTTTCGAGTAGGGCTTGATGAAACCTGTAGACATGCCGTCGTCAAGGTAGAGCTCTTCCTCGGAGTTCATGAACTCTGCGTCTTCAGTTGCTCCGGAAGCAGAAATGAAGCTTCCGCCCTGAAGGTTCTCCTTGCTGTAGACCTTGTCCCACTGAGCATCGAATACGATGGCATTGATCAGATACATCACTGCATCAGGATTTATGCTGTCAAGGATCTTGTCGATCATTCCTTCTGTATTTTTTTCGACCCAGTCGTTGATGTCCTTGAGAGTTGCATCGTCGAATTTAGATTTGTATGCGGCAGCGCTGTAGTAATCCGCATTTGTCTGAAGGAACTCCTTTTCGACAGTAAGCCTTCCTTCGTCGTCTCTGAACCAGATTGAGTTTGCAATCCTCAGTTTCGACTTTTCTTCGTCTGGAAGTCCGTCTGCATAGGAATAGAGGTATGCATTCAGATCCTTGAGCGGTATTCCCTGTCCCAGCAGCTTCTCCATCTCATCGAGCGTATTGGCGTCAGCCCCGTTTGCGGTCATGGAAAGTGCCAGTATGACTGATAGAGGGGAAACAAGGGAGTTTTCCTTGCCTGACATTGTCTCCCTGAATAGGCCCAATGCAAATTTAGAATAGCTTTCAATGAATTGCCCGTCAGGAGATCTGGATACTGCAGTGGTTTTGGAAATTCCTGACATCAGGTCATCTGATGCGGCTGCGGATGAAGGCTTCGAGCACGCAGAAAGACCGGATGAAACAGCAACCGCCAGCGATATTGATAGCATCTTCAGAATATGACCCCTGAATATCTTGGTTTTCAAGTTTCCCACCTCATCTTGTTTTCTGATTATGGTCCTAAATCCTTCAATTGAATTATAATAAATCACCATTCCATAAAAAATACGGGAAGGTAACAGCGGTAAACGTGCGAATAAAAAACTCCATGCTTGTTGCATGAAGTTAAATAGTGTACAATTAAATTGGCGGGAACGTGTAGGAATCGAACCTACCCAGGATGTTTCAAGCACCCCGAAATGGTTTTGAAGACCACAGAATACGCCAGTATCCATCCGCTCCCGTAGCAATGTTATTCTACATTGAAAAGGCGTTCATGTCAAAGACTGGCTGGAATAGAAGAAAGGAGGCATGAAAATGCCGGATTTAAACAATAGGATAGGGTTCTACAAATCGAGGAAATTCAAGAACAATGCAATAAGCGTGATAATCCCTGTAGGAATGGGGGAAAATGTTACAGGATACAATGTACTTTCACAGGTGCTCAAGAGAGGGACGGAGAGATTCGCAACATCCTCTGAGATATCAAGGTATCTGCAGGACATGTATGGAAGCTTCTTTGACATCATAATCGGAAAGAGAGGAGACAAGCTGTTCCTCACATTCTACATATCCTTCCTCGACAACAGGTTCACGCTTTACGGTGAGGACCTTTGGGAGAAGGCTGTGGAGCTTGTTAAGGAAGTCATATACAGGCCCAGGCTTGTGGATGGAAGATTCCAGTCAGATATTGTAAGTCAGGAGATAGACGACCAGAAGCTGTATATTGAGTCTCAATATGACGATAAGGGCCATTACAATTCGATAAAGGTCATGGAGCAGGGTCTTCTTGATTCATACAGCAAGCCTGAGTTCGGTACCATGGAGGAGCTGGCTGCTTTGGATGGTGAAGTGCTTCTTGAACTGTGGAACGATCTCAGGTCCAGAGAAGCATACATACAGGCCGCAGGGAACATTGAGGATGAGAGCAGGGTATCTGAACTTCTTTCCGGAATATTCGATGAGGCAAATGGTGGCCTGAGGGCAGGCAGGGGCTTGCATGACCATGTGGAGCCAGTTTTCGTGAAGGATCTTCCTAAGGTTGAAGAATCAATGAAGATAAACCAGGGCAAGATGTCGCTTCTGTATTCCACCAACACTGATATATTCAGAGGAGATTATTTTTCACTTGCCGTTATGAATTCCATTTTCGGCGGCGGTGCTCACTCGAAGCTTTTCAATGAGGTCAGGGAGAAGCACAGCCTGTGCTATTATGTCTACTCAACCTTTGATAAGTTCAAAGGGGTTATGACCATATCAAGCGGAGTTGATTTCAAGAACTTCGACAAGGCGAGGGAGCTCATCGAGCTTGAGCTTGAGAAGATGAAGTCAGGTGACTTCACTGACGAGGAAATCGCCATGAGCAAGACCAGGCTTAAGGCGACACTTGTGTCCATGGAAGACTCAATGTACAACACCATGGAGTACATCTCAAGCCTGAGGGTCTATGGAATCGGCTATACCGTGGAAGACGTCATAAAGAGCTTAGAAGAGGTAGACAGGGACAGGATAATGGCGGTGGCAGGAAAGCTTGAGTTCATAACAAGCCATTACCTGGTGAAGGAGGAAGAAAGTGATGTTCCAGACGATAGAGCTTGATCTTATAGATGAGAGGATACTGTACACCGAAATCAATAACCTTAAGGTATACTACATACCTAAAAAGGGATTTGCAAAGTCCTATGCCATGCTGACTTCGGATTTTGGTTCGAAGGATGTTGAATTTTCTGTGGATGGCGGAAAGACCTATAAAAGATATCCGGAAGGGATCGCCCATTTCCTGGAGCATAAGGTTTTCGAAATGCCCGGCGGAGAAAATATTTTCAATAAATTCACTGAGCTCGGAGCATCAGTAAATGCATTCACCAACAACAGGCAGACTTCATACTATTTTTCAACTACGGATAATTTCTACGAGAACCTGGAGCTTCTTGTAAAGATGGTGATGACACTGCATCTTACAGAGGAGAACGTTGAAAAGGAGAAGGGGATAATAGCTGAAGAGATCGCCATGTACGATGACAACCCTGCATTCAGGGGGTATCTTGAAGCCATGAAGGCCCTGTACCATAATCACCCTGTCAGGGAGGACATCGCCGGCACAAAGGAGTCAATATACTCTCTTACGCCAAGAGACCTTCAGGAGTGCTACGATGCATTCTACGACCCCTCTAACATGGTGCTTGTTGTGGTAGGGGACCTTGACGAGGATAGAGTGAGGACTGTTGTTCAGGACAACCTTTCTGACAGGAAGGCAGTCACAGTTACAAAGAAATCTTGGACAGAGCCTTACGGCAGCAAAAGTAAGGAAGCTGAAGTATCCATGTCTCTTCAGGTGCCTAATTACATACTGGCGTGGAAGGTGCCGTCTGGAAACAGCGACCTCATGAAGGATACAATTGCAGGATCACTCATGGGAAAGCTTGTATTCGGAAAAAGCTCCACATTCTACGAGGAGCATCTGGCGGACGGGATAATCAACGACAGCTTCAGTGCAGAATTCAACCTTGAAGAAGACCATGGCGAAATGTTCATAGGCGGCGAATCAAAGAATCCTGAAAAGGACAGAGATGCCATACTGGATTATATCGGCAGGGTAATTAGTGAACCTGACTTCTTCACAAAGAAGACAAGTGAAATCGAGCTACTCAAGAAATCCATGACCGGACAGTTCATGAATATCTTCAACAGCGTGGACAGCATCGGAATAACGGCAACAGGCAATATCCTCAGAGGTAAAAATCTGCACGAATACATCCTGACTCTTCGTTCCATAACACAAGGTGATGTGGAAAACATGTTCAAAAGGGTGTTTGGTGTAGAAAATCGAGCATTTGTTGTTATCAAATGATGATATAACTAAAATAATTGTGAACTTTGTATACAAAACCCTTCAAAAGATTGAAGGGTTTTCTTTTTTTATGTAGAATATACATATAAGTGGTAAAAAGTGGTGAAAAGTGGTGAATTAACGATGTTGATCGGCGAACATACCCACGGAGTGGACAATAAGAACAGAATAATAGTTCCGTCCAAGTTCCGCGAGGACCTCGGCGATTCATTCGTGATTTCAAAAGGACTCGACGGATGCCTGTACATCTATCCTAAGGAAGAATGGAAGGTGTTCGAGACCAAGCTCAAGAATCTGCCGCTTACCAACAAGAATTCAAGGACATTCGCCAGATTCTTCTTCTCAGGCGCCAATGAAGTGGTTCCTGACAAGATGGGCAGGATACTCATTCCTCAGCCGCTCAAGGAATACGCTGAGATTGGGGATGAGGTAGTCAGCATCGGAATGGATTCAAGGGTTGAAGTATGGTCCAGCAAGAAGTGGAAGGAATACTGCGAAAGGGAGATCGACATGGATGAGGTGGCCTCAGGCATGGAAGATCTTGGAATATAGGTGGGATTATGGAGTTCAAGCATGTATCGGTATTGCTTGAGGAATGCCTGGAGGCACTTGCAATAAAGCCGGACGGGACCTATGTGGATTGTACCCTTGGAGGGGCAGGACACAGTATGGAAATACTGAAGAGGCTCGACAAGGGAAGGCTCATCGGAATCGACCAGGATATGGATGCATTGAACAATGCCAAAAGGAAGCTTGAAGGAATTGGAAACGTTTCCCTGGTCCACAGCAACTTTGAGAACATCAAGGAAATACTCATTGAAAATGCTTCTGGCGGAGTAGATGGGATACTGATGGACCTGGGGGTTTCATCATATCAGCTAGACAACAGCGAGAGAGGATTCTCGTACATGCAGGACGCACCACTGGACATGAGGATGAACAGGGATGAGGTGCTATCCGCATACGAGGTCGTCAACACTTACAGGGAAGAAGAAATCTACAGGATAATTAGGGATTACGGTGAAGAGAAGTTCGCGAAGAGAGTTGCATCCTTCATTGTAAAAGCAAGGGAAGAGAAGAAGATAGAAACCACACTCGAACTTGTTGACATCATAAAGGCTGCTATTCCTGCAAAGGCAAGGAGAGAAGGCCCGCATCCGGCAAAGAGGACATTCCAGGCCATAAGGATAGAGGTCAACAGAGAGCTTTCCATCCTCAGGCAGACAATATTCGACGGTGTTGAAGGAATGAAGAGCGGCGGCAGGATGGCAATAATAACCTTCCATTCGCTGGAGGACAGGATAGTCAAGCATGCTTACAAGGAACTGCTTGAGCCCTGCACATGTCCGAGGAACATGCCATGCATATGCGGGCGGACGCCTAAGGTTATCATAATCACAAAGAAACCTATTGAACCGGGGACACAAGAGATAGAGATGAACCCCAGGTCAAGGAGCGCAAAGCTCAGGGTACTAGAGAAAATCTGATTTTATTTTTTTTCGGTATATTGGAGGGTGTAATCATGGCACTTAAAAACAGGTCATACATTTCGGGGAATACTGTTTTAAAGCCAAAGGTACAGACTGAGCCATGGAGGATCGACAAGGACCTCCAGAAGCTTGAGAAGTCAAGGCGTGAATTCAACAGAAGGAACGCAGTAAGAGCCAACAGGGTGAAGAGGGGAATCCTTATCACCATAGCAATCATAGGAATCTTGTCATTCATAACCATATTCAGAAGCGCAATGGTCTACAACCTGCAGATGGAATATGTTAATCTGCAGAACGAAACCAGGCAGGTACAGAAGCAGAACGAGGCTTTGAAGGCTGAACTTATCAAGGCATCTGCACTCGACGGCATTGTAACAGGCTCGGCAAGCCTTGCACTTGTATCAGAGGATACTTCAAAGGCACTGGTCGTGGACCTGTCGCACGATAATTTCCTTCCTGAAGAGACAGTGATGCCTGAACCGGGATTTTTAGAGAAAATAATGGCTTTTCTTGATCCCAGAGCCTGATTACCGAGGTGAACCATGAACAGCAAAAGAAGACTGACCGTACTGGCCAGCCTGTCGGCGATGGTATTCATGCTGCTGGCAGGAAGACTGGTATATGTCATGGCAATATCAAGGGACGAAATATATGAGAAGGCTATGGGTCAGATCGTAAGGGAAGTAACAGTCCCCGCAGCAAGGGGCGATTTGCTTGATAGGAACGGCAGCGTAATTGCCGCATCTGCAGACGCATACAGGCTGGACATAGACCTCAAGACATTCAGAAGGACCCTTGAGGCAAAGGAGAGGACTGCAGAATACTATGCAGTGCCGCTGGCATCTCTTCTTGGTGAGCCTGTGGAAGAAATACTTGCAATAATGAACAAGAGTACAAGTAGCTCACTGGTCAAAAGAAAAATGGAAAAGGCTCAGGCTGACACGGTCAGGGCATGGATGAATGAAGCGGGAACGAATTTCCTGATACTAGGCTACGACAGCATAAGGTATTATCCTAATGGTCCATTTCTTTCTCATGTCATAGGCACCGTCGGAAACGATGGCGAAGGGACAATGGGAATAGAATATATGTACAATGATTTGCTCAGGGGTGTCGATGGCATAAAGATATCTGAAATAGATGGAAAGAAACAGGACCTTCCGTATACAGAAGTCGTAGCAACGCCTGCTATTGACGGAAGCGATCTTGTCCTCACCATTGATGAGAAGATCCAGTATGCGGTTGAGAATCTTGCAGCCGAGACCATGGAATCGACCAAGGCAAAAGCTGTGACCATCATCGTATCGGATCCCAAGACCGGGGAAATTCTGGGAATGGCCAACCTTCCTGAATTTGACCCGACCGACCCCCAATTAGGCCTGACCTCAGATGAGTTCAGCGCAGTCACAAGGAACAGGGCGGTAAATGATACTTACGAGCCTGGATCCACGTTAAAGATGATAACCATGGCAGCAGCACTTGCCGAAGGCAAGGTGTCGCTTTCTGACACCTTCTTCTGCAAAGGCTACACATATGTCAACGGAGTGAAGATCAGATGCGCCAAGCATGAGGGGCATGGTCTGCAGACTCTTGAAGAGGTATTCCAGAACTCATGCAATCCAGGGGTGATCGAGATTGCCCAAAGGGTTGGGATAAAGACTCTGAATGAATACATCGCAAAATTCCATCTCGGCGAGAAGACCGGGATCGACCTTCCTGGTGAAGCGAAGGGAATCATAAAGAAGACTGATGATGTGACACCTCTGGACCTTGCCACAATATCCATAGGACAGACAGATACAGCAACGCCGATCCAGATTCTCGGTACTCTCAATACAATTGCAAACGGTGGATACTATACCACTTTGCATCTTGTCAAGGAGACAGTACCTAAGAATGGGGCAGGAGAAAAGCTTGATCCGGTGCCTTATGTTGAAAAACGTGGTGAGATGGTAATAGAGAAGGATGTCAACGACGAGCTGATGAAGATGCTGGAGCTGGTTGTAGAGAAGGGCTCAGGCAAGAATGCCCGAATAGAGGGAGTCAGAGTCATAGGAAAGACGGGAACTGCAGAAAAGCTGGATCCTGCAACAGGGAAATACAGTGAAGAGGACTTCATAGCTTCATTCGTCGGAGCAGCTCCTGCTGATGACCCTAAGATAAGCGTATATGTCGCAGTAGATTCTCCAAAGGATGTTGTTACAGGAGGAGCGGTAGCTGCACCTGTTGCAAAGAAGGTGTTCCTTGAGATAATGAAGCACATGGACCTTACTTCAGAAAGCAACTGAAAAATCGCATGTGATTATCGCATGCTTTTTTTCTATAAGATATTCAACTGATGAATTCATGGGATTTGTCTGCAAAAGTTTTCGTGTGGTATAATCTTACGTGGAAAAAACATGATTGGGAAAAGATATATTCATCGATATTTGGATATATCAGGGGTGGAATAATGAGGAACATCAGCGTCAGAGATATTGTAGACAAGCTGGGCGGTACACTTTATGGCAGCCTGGATGCAGAATTTAGCGGAGTATACATCGATACCAGGAAGGTTCAGCCAGGATCGCTTTACATGGGATTCAAGGGCGAGAAGGTAGACGGCAATGAACTTTATGCCGAAGCCTTTTCAAAAGGGGCGACAGTTTGTGTGATCGAACGTGAACCGGACTCGGTTCCAGAAGGCTGTGCTGTAATTAAGGTCTCATCCACCTACAGAGCCATACTCGACCTGTCTTTCTATTACAGAAGAAGCCTCCGGGTAAAGGTGATAGGAATAACCGGATCTACCGGAAAGACATCAACCAAGGATATACTTCATGGCATGCTCTCGAAGAGATACAAGGTATTCAAGACCACAGGGAATTTCAACAATGAGATAGGGCTGCCTCTGATGATATTCTCGCTGGACGAGACCTATGACTATGCAATACTTGAAATGGGGATGAGCGCACCTCTAGAGATACATAATCTCGCCCGTGTAGCTAACCCCGACATAGCAATCATAACTAATATCGGGCTCAGCCATATCGAATCCCTTGGTTCACAGGAAAACATCCTTAAAGCCAAGATGGAGATCACAGATTTCTTCAACCAGAATTCACTTCTTATCCTGAATGGCGACGATGAATATCTGGGAAGCATAAAGGAAAAACCTTATAGAGTTGTAAGGGGCGGAATATCAAGGGGAGATATCATAGCTAAGATAAGGGAGCTATCCTCTGACCATGTATCCTTCACGGTCAACGGAAAGGACATCATACAAGTAGGGATACCCGGACGGCATAATGTACAGAATGCGGTCCTGTGCTATATAGCGGCGAAGGAGCTTGGCATTTCCGATGAGGACCTGAGGTTTGTAGATGTCATGAAAAGCTCAATGAGGATGGACCTTGTGAGGATGAAGTCCCTGACTGTAATAAATGACTGCTACAATGCCAGCCCGGATTCAATGAAGGCAGGCATCGATTACCTGATATCATTCGAGGGAAGGAAAGTGGCCATACTGGGCACCATGAGGGAATTGGGACAGGAATCAGGTGAGTCCCACAGGAGAGTGGGCAAGTTTGCTCATGACAAGGGAGTTAAGTGCCTTATAGCTGTAGGAGAATACGAGAAGGAGTTCAGGGAGGGCTTTGGTGATGAGGGCTTCCATGGATTCGCAACATTCGAGGAAGCGAAAGCAGCTCTCAATGGCCTTCTTGAGGAATCAGACGTTGTACTCCTAAAGGCTTCAAGAGGAATGAACTTCGAGAGGTTTTTGCCTGTTCTTGAAGAGTTTGGAGGAAAATGATGTTGATATACTTGATTGGACTTTCTGCAACGCTTGCACTTACATTGTTAACCGGTCCATATGTAATAAAGAAGCTGAGAGAGCTTAAATTCGGGCAGAATGTAAGGTCCGACGGACCTGAAAGCCATCTTGTGAAGCAGGGCATACCGTCAATGGGCGGCATCATGTTCCTTGCCGCAGCTTCAATAGTCGCTTTGATTGTTTCAGGCTTTGATGTCGATGTGATGCTGATGGTTCTGACAATGCTTCTTTTCGGAGGCATTGGCTTCGCCGATGATTATCTGAAGATAAGGAAGAAGTCCTCAGATGGATTGTCAGCCAGACATAAAATGGTTCTCCTAATCGGATTTGGAATACTTGTTGCACTCCTGTACAACAACCTTTCAGGAGGAAGGACTGATATTCGCATTCCGTTTGCTGGAAATAGCATTGACATCGGAGTGTTTTTCATTCCATTTGTTGTCCTGCTGTTCGCTTCAGTGACCAATGCAGTCAATCTGACAGATGGAATAGACGGCTTGTCAAGCTCGGTAACCATAGTCGTAGTTCTGTTCTACATGGCGATCGGCTACAGGACAGGCATGGATGATGCAACACTTTTTGGAGCCTGCCTTATGGGAGGTCTTCTGGGCTTCCTGAACTTCAACAGATATCCGGCCAAGGTCTTCATGGGGGATACCGGATCACTGGCACTTGGCGGTGCGGTTGGAATACTGGCGATTTTTACAGGCTATGAGCTGATCCTGATACTTGTTGGAATAATATATGTTGTAGAGACGCTTTCAGTTGCAATACAGGTAATTTACTTCAAGAAGACTGGAAAGCGATTTTTCAGGATGGCGCCGCTGCACCATCATTTTGAAAAGCTTGGCTGGAAGGAGAACAAGGTGGTGGCTGTATTCACGTCAATAACAGCTGTCGCTGCGATTTTATCCTACATCCTGGCATAGGAGGCACTATGGAACATAAGATGCGGAAAGAGGAGACTCTCTCGAATAGACATGGGAAACATGTTGTGAAGCATGCTGCCAAGGCTGCAGTTTCACTTGGTGAAGCCGACTTCTACATGGTAGCTGCAGTAACAGCCCTTGTAGTTTTCGGACTTCTCATGGTATACAGTGCCTCAAGCTATGACAACATAGTCAATGGAGGCAGTTCCTATTCTGATGTCATGAAGCAGGGCCTGTTCGCACTGATAGGAATTGTAGTGATGCTTATCGTCTCGAACATAGACTATCATTTATACAACAGGAGACGGACATGGTATATGTTCCTTTCAGCAGTTGTCCTTTGTCTGCTTGTTGTGCTGTTTCCTGCAAGGAACAATGCCCACAGGTGGATATACCTTCCGTTCATATCATTCCAGCCATCGGAAATAGCAAAGTATGCGGTTGTCCTGTATCTTGCGAATCTTCTGAAGAATGCCGATGACAAGAGAAGAAGTCCCGGAATGCAGGTCATAAGGGCATTTGTGGCTGCCGGCCTTATCTCTGGAATAATAGTTACCATACAGAGCAACCTGAGCATAGGAGCCATCATAGGACTCACAGCCGCAACAATGGTAATATTGTCTGGATACACCCTGTGGAAGACTCTTGTGCCTGCAGTGCTTGGAATAGGTGCCCTTGCTGCCGGAATGCTTCTTGTACCTTACAGGATGAGGAGGTTCACAAGCTTTTTGGATCCATTCGCTGATCCTACCGGCGACGGACATCAGCTGGTGCAGTCACTTTTTGCCCTTGCCAGCGGCGGGCTGTTTGGAAGAGGACTCTCGATGTCAAGGCTTAAGGCATACTGGATACCGGAAGCCCACAACGACTTCATATTCGCTGTAGTGGCTGAAGAGCTTGGTCTTATAGGAGCTCTGGTGCTTCTGGCTCTAATCGTGGTACTCATATACAGGGGTATCAGGATAGCGCTTAACGCAAAGGACAGGCTGGGATTCCTGATTGCTTCTGGTATAACAGTTGTACTTGCTTTGCAGTCGATGATAAACATCGCTGTTGTAATAGGGGCTTTTCCTGTAACCGGAGTAACTCTCCCGTTCATAAGCGCCGGAGGAACCTCACTTATACTGAACCTCACGGCTGCCGGCATACTCCTGAACATTTCACGGCACGGCAAAGCAATGAAAAGCAGGACGTAGCCACTTAAGACAATAAGGGTGTGATTCAATGTCACTTGAAGAGATACAGGAAAAGATAAACAGACGTAAAAGGCGGAAGCGGCGAAGACGCATAATCTTCCTAATCATATTGCTTCTTATAGGTTTGGCAGCGTTTCTCACCAACTCTCCGATGTTTGACGTGACCGAGGTACAGGTCAGGGGAAATGTGAAGATTTCATCGGAACTCCTGGCTGGAGAAGTCGATTCACTGAAGGGACAGAACATATTCCTGTTTGACATGGATAGGCTTCTAGGTATATTGTCAAAGCAACCGTATTTTTCAGGCATTGAAACAAAGAGGACTCTTCCAGGCAGGATTGATATCGATATAGCTGAGAAAAAAGCTGAGATCTACTACCTGAAGGATGGAGTAGCCTATCTCCTTGAAAGGAACTCCACGCTGCTTGAAATAGGAGGAAATCCTGCTCAGGGAATGACTACCCTGGTCGATTCCACGGAGATTCCTGCTCTTGGAGAAAGGCTGTACAGCGAAGACAGCAGGAAAGGGATATTCCTCAAGGAATTCAGATACCTTCAGGAGCGGAACATCAGCGATACCCTCATCGAAACCATTGACCTGACTGACATGGCAAGGATAAGGACTTATTATAAGGAAATTGAAATCATACTGGGATACGACGACAGCCTCAAGGATAAGCTCAACAAGGCAATCAACATAATTGAAGGAGGCAGCCTCCAGGATAAGAAGGGATATATAGACCTGTCGTACCCTGAAAAGCCTGTGGTGTTCATAGAACCCGATAAGGATACTGAAGAGGAAGGGAATTCGGAAGGGACAGATACCGAAGCACCTGCTGATTGAAGATAAAAAGGAGTCAAAATGAACAAATACAAAGCCCAACTGGCAATCGCAGTAGTGTGTGCCATACTGGGATTCCTGCTGGTATATCAGTACAAGCTCCAAAGCGGGCAGAAAACCAATGAACAGACACTTGGAAGCGTAGACCTGATTTCAGCGATAGAGCAGCTGAACAAGGAGAAGGATGCACTTCTGGGAGAGAACACCGAGCTTTCAAGGCAGCTCAAGGAGTTTGAGGAAATGGCCGCTTCCTCCAGTTCATCCAATAAGCTGCTGAAAGAGCAGCTTGACATGTCAAGGGTAATACTTGGCCTGGTGGATGTGGAAGGACCCGGTGTGACTGTAACCCTGACTCCATCCAATCCCATAGTAAGCCAGGGTGTGCCGCAATACCTCACCGATGTGGAACTGGTATATGTGGTGAATGAGCTTAAGTTTGCCGGAGCTGAGGCTGTCAGCATAAACGACAAGAGGCTCACTTCACAGTCCGGTATCAAGACCAGCTCAGGGAACAGCTTCATTCTCGTCAACGATGAGAAGGTTTCACCATCTGACCCCATACAGATCAAGGCCATTGGTGACAGGGACAAGCTTATGGGTGCGCTGTCCTTCAGCGGGGCTCTTGATTTTCAGGCTCTGGTCTACTATGACATCAGATTCGAGCCATCCGACGAAGTGTTCATACCCAAATACGGAAAGACATTTGGCACAAGCTTTGCAAAGCCGGCGGAGGATTCGAAATGATAGCACTTATCGGACTATTAGTTGGAATTGCACTGGGATTTGTCCTCGAAATACGCATTCCGGACGTTTTTGCCACATACCTGTCCG
This sequence comes from Clostridiaceae bacterium UBA6110, assembly GCA_002428415.1. GTDB lineage: Bacteria > Bacillota > Clostridia > Clostridiales > Clostridiaceae > Youngiibacter. The sequence continues at coordinate 44,984 of DIWI01000093.1, read as the reverse complement.
TAGCGATACTGGCAGCCCTGGATTCGGTGTTTGGAGCAGTGAAATCAAATCTTGCCAAAACCTTCGAACCCACCATATTCATATCAGGCTTCTTCGGGAACGCACTTATAGCAGTAGCACTGACATATCTCGGAGACAAGCTCGGAATACCTATGTACCTTGCTGCAGTCCTTGTATTCGGCGGAAGGATATTCAACAACTTCGCTGTCATCAGAAGGCTTCTGTTCGAGAAGCTCTCCAAGAGGGAAGATTCAGATGAAGGCTAGACACAAGGTAATGATATTTACGATAATGGTCATTCTCGGAATCATTACAGTGCTGCTATTCAAGGTCTCTCAGGGCTCAATGGACAGCATACTTACGACAGCTGAATTCAAGGATGCGAATGACCAGAGGCTTAAGCTCATAAGCGATGTGGAAAGGCTTGAGGATGATAACTCACAGATGAGGATAAAGCTTGAAACCTACAGGGAAGCGCTTAAGAATGACGAGACTACCATAGATGAGATTGAGAGCGAGCTTGTCAGGAACTCAGCTCTGGCTGGTTCAGTGAAGGTAAAAGGAAGCGGCATTGTAATTACGATGCAGGATGGTGAGATGACCACCGGCGAAGAAAAAAATGACGTGGTCAATTATCTCAGGACCATCCACAACACTGACATGCTGAAGATACTTAACGAATTGAGGAATTATGGCGCCGAGGCGATTGCGATAAACGGCGAGAGGATCCTTGAGACATCCGAGGTATACTGCAGCTGGGCATTCATTACCATCAACGGTGAAAAGCTGCCTGCACCGTTTGTGATAGAGGTAATCGGAGATACCGACATGCTAAGGTCATATCTGGCATCAGACTATGGATTCGTCAGAATGATAGGCTACAGAGGAGTAAGGGTTGAGACTCGTGAGAGCGAAAGCATCACCATAGAAGGAACTGATGGATTAAAGGTTCCGGAACACATGAAAATCGCAGAGCCCAATGTATAGGAGGTGGCTTCTTGGAAAATGACATTATTGAGAACATCGAAAGGGTAAGAGCCAGCCTGAAGGAAGGTGTCACTCTTGTGGCGGTGTCAAAGACCCGCACAGCTCAGGAGGCGAAGACCGCATACGACACAGGGCAAAGGGATTTCGGTGAAAATCGCGTACAAGAGCTGCTTGAGAAGAAGGCGACGCTGCCGGATGACATAAGATGGCACCTTATCGGTTCCCTTCAGACAAACAAGGTCAGGAAGGTGGTAGGGGAAGCTTTTCTTATACATTCTCTGGACCGCCCTGAGCTTGCTCTGGCCATTGAGAAAGAGTCAGCGAAAAAGGACATTGTGACGGATTGCCTGATTGAGATCAACATCGGATGTGAGGATTCAAAATCCGGAGTCCTTCCAGAGCGGCTTGATGAACTTGTGGAACTTTCAAGGTCAATGACGCATATCAGGATAAGAGGCCTGATGGCAATAATTCCAAAAGGTACCCAGGAAGAGAACCGGGAATATTTCAGGAAAATGAAAAGTATCTTTGATGATTTGAAAAATAAAAAGTCGGAGAACTTCAGCATGGAGATTCTGAGCATGGGGATGACGAACGATTATGTCACTGCCATCGAGGAAGGCTCCACACTGGTTAGAGTCGGTGAAGGAATTTTTGGTGCAAGAGATAAAAACAGGGGAGGAAATCAAAATGGGTAAATTCATGACATCAATCAAATCAATGATAGGTATGGAAGACGAGGACATCTATGATGAGTTCGAGGAAGAAGTAGAAAAGGAAGAGGAATACGAGGAAGCTCCTGTATCGGTTCTGTCCAGGAGGAGAGAAGCTCAGCCGGTAAACAAGGTAGTGCCAATCCACGGAAACGCAGGAACAAAGCTTACTATCATCAAGCCTACTACCTTCGATGAAGCACCGCAGATCTGTGACAACCTTAAATCCAAGATGATAGTGGTAGTCAACACCACAGGACTTGAACCCAAGGTAGCTCAAAGGCTGCTTGATTTCATGGCAGGAGCTACATACGCAATGGCAGGAGACCTTCAGGAAGTGGAGAGCGGAGTCTATGTGCTTTCACCAAGCGGAATCGAAGTACTGAAGGAAACAAAGGCAGATACAACCACAAAGAGCTTCCTGAACTGGAGATAGATGGACAAGCAGAGTTTCCTGGCAGCATTTCCGGATGAGGATACCTACAGACTTGCAAAGCTTTATGAATTTTTAGAGAGGATGAAGGATGCAGGCTGGTTCGACCACACTGACGAGTTCCTTACCCCGAATATCTGGACCAAGGTCATTAGAATGAAGGATTACAGGAACTTTGTTCTCTTTCCGTCAGAAAGCATGGAACGAAGGCTGATATGCTCGACTGATGAAGTGGGGGACAGCATAGCGCTGATCAGGATGGAGCCGTCCGCATTTGACAAGCCTCCAGTTCACCGCGACTACCTCGGGGCTATCATGGCTCTTGGGCTTTCAAGGGACCGCATTGGCGATGTGTTTATCAGGGATGATATTGGCTATGCTGTAGTACTCCGGGAAAATGCCGATTTCCTGGCAAATAGCCTTGTTTCCGCAGGCAGGTGTACCATAAGGACGACATGGGCACCCCTTCGTAAATCCGACACCCTTATATCTCCTGAAATGGAGGAGAAGACTGGAATAGTTGCATCTCTAAGGCTTGACGGAGTCGTTGCCATGCTTGCAGGCACCTCGAGGACAAAAGCCCTCGAGTCCATTGCAAGGGGACAGGTCCTTCTCAACTATTCAGAGGAGAAGGAGAAATCCTGCGAGGTAAGGGAAGGTGACACCATTACAATCAGAGGCAAGGGAAAATTCAAGCTGGGTCTGATTTCCGGGGAGACCCAGAAGGGGAACCTCAGGATAACGTATTTCAGATTCGTATAGGAGGCATTTCTTATGAAAATAACACCGATAGACATAACGAACAAAGAGTTCAAGAGGACCATGAGAGGCTACAGCACTGAAGAGGTTGATGAATTCCTGGATGAGATCGTAGAGGATTTTGAAGCGCTCTACAGGGAAAATGCGAACCTGAAGGAAAAGATCGATGGCTTCAATGAAAAGATCAACCATTATGCGTCCATCGAAAACACTATCCAGAGCACTCTCATTCTCGCTCAGAATACAGCTGACTCGACAAAGCAGCAGGCAACAAACGAGGCTGAAGCAATCATCAGAGGAGCCAATGAGAGGTCGAACATGATCCTCGACAAAGCTGCTGATGATGTGGAGCTTCTCAAGAGGGAATACGAGAAATACAGGCAGGAGTTCGCCAGCTACAGAAGAAAGGTAAGGCAGTTCATGGAGGACCAGATGGATAACTTCAACATGCTTTCCGAGGAGCTGGACAAGACCCCTAAGACGCCGATATTGAAGGTTGCCCCTCCCAGGGATGATATCGCCATCGGCGAAGAAGCTGCAGAAGGCTAAGGAATTGGAATCATTTAATGTGAATTGAAGATGAGGCGCGGAACCACCGCAGCCTCTATTTTCTTGTTAAGGAATCTGCCATATGGTAATATACCTATGAGGGAAGACTGCAGGATGTCCTGCACGACACAGAAACCTTTAGGCAAGCTTTTTTCAACGGTGCGAGAAAGCTTTGTTTGTCGTTGCACCAAAAAGAACCTTTTGGAGGAATTTATGGCTTTACTCATAGTAATAATCGGACTTGTGCTTGACAGGATCTCAAAAGCCTGGGCAATCGCATCTCTCAAGGGAAGCTCCGGGATAACAGTCATCGAAGGCTTCTTCGACCTTGCGTATCTTGAAAACAGAGGCGCAGCATTCGGAATATTCCAGGGAAAGGCGTACATCCTGGCTGGAGCTACGACTCTTGTGATTCTCGGAATAATCATCAACTACTTCAGGACTAAAAGAAGAACAGTCCTTTTCACTCTCAGCAATTCAATGATAGTAGCAGGAGCCTTTGGAAACCTGGTGGACAGGGTAAGGCAGGGCTATGTAGTGGACTTCATTGAATGGCACTGGAAAACAAGCTACTATTTCCCTTCGTTCAATGTGGCTGATATCTTCATAACTGTCGGCACTGCGCTTCTCATAATATATATATTGAAGGATGTTGATTAGATTTGGAAGAGCTTCAGTTCCTGGCAAAGGAAGAGGATAACGGAAAAAGGCTTGACGTATTCATGACTGAAGAGCTCAAGGACCTATCCAGGTCATATGTACAGAAGCTCCTTGATGATGGCCTCATAACGGTGGATGACAAGGACAGGAAGGCCTCATACAGACTGAAGGGCACGGAGACCATACTCGTCTCGCTCCCTGAGCTTGATACACTTGAAGTGGTCCCTAAGGACCTGCCAATAGATGTTGTCTATGAGGACCGGGACCTGCTTGTGGTTGACAAGGCTAAAGGCATGGTTGTGCATCCCGCAGTTGGAAACTACACGGATACTCTGGTAAATGCACTGCTATTCCATATAAGCGACCTTTCAGGGATAAACGGTGTGCTAAGGCCTGGAATAGTTCACAGGATAGACAAGGATACCACCGGTCTCCTGGTTGTGGCGAAGAACGACAAGGCACACCAGTTGCTTTCAGAGCAGCTCAAGGACCATTCCATGGACAGGGAATATATCGCCCTTTGCCACGGAAGCTTCAGAAGCGATGAGGGAACTGTCGATGCACCCATGGCAAGGTCGAAGAAAGACAGGCTGAAGATGGGTATCGACAAGGATGGGAAACGTGCCGTGACACACTGGAAGGTGATTGCAAGATACAAGGGCTGCACGCTTCTCAGGGTAAGACTTGAAACAGGCAGGACCCATCAGATAAGGGTGCATATGGCATCGGTGGGGCATCCGTTGGTCGGTGACTTTGTATATGGCAGCAAGAAGGACAGGACCAGGGGTCAGATGCTGCATGCTGCAAAGCTGGGATTCAATGTTCCAGATGGCAATAGACTCATTTTCTGGAGACCGGTTCATGATGAATTCAGGGAATACCTGAAAAACCTAAAAAGGCAGGGTGGCGCGAGATGAATTTCAAATCAAACCTTTTGGATGAAATGGCCATAAAGAGGGCGATTGCGAGGATTTCCCATGAAATCGTCGAAAAGAACAAGGGTGTTGATGACATTGTCCTCATAGGGATCAAAAGAAGGGGAATGCCTCTTGCTGAGAGGATTGCAGAGAACATAAGGTCATTCGAGGATACCCAGGTACCTGTAGGAAGCGTAGACATTACGTTCTACAGGGACGACCTCGAGCAGAGCTATGAGATGCCTATGATCAAGGATGCTGCAATTGATGTCCAGATAAAGGGGAAGAAGGTAATACTGGTGGATGACGTGATATTCACAGGTCGAACCGTAAGAGCTGCCATAGATGCGGTATTCTCAAACGGAAGACCCCAGAGCATCCAGCTTGCCGTCCTCATAGACAGAGGCCACCGGGAGCTGCCGATAAGGGCAGATTACGTTGGGAAGAACATACCAACATCAAGGCAGGAGCTGATCCAGGTAGAGCTCATGGAAACAGACGGCAATGAGGCTGTAAAGCTGTACGAGCTATAGGAGAATATTATGAAGATTGTTTCATGGAACGTAAACGGGCTCAGGGCCATAACTAAAAAGGGATTCAGGGAGAACGTCGCTCTCCTTGATGCAGACATACTTCTCATACAGGAAACCAAGATGCAGGAAAGCCAGCTGGAGGATGAACATTTCCTGAAGGATATGGGCTACACACTCCACATGCATTCAGCACTCAGAAAAGGCTATAGCGGCGTCGCGGCATACATAAGGATACCTGTAGACAGCGTAAGTATTGGTATAGGGATACCTGATTATGATGCCGAAGGCAGGGTAATAAGGATAGACAAGGGGACAGTCACTCTGTTCAACATCTATTTTCCAAATGGGGGAAGAGGTGAGGACAGGCTTGCCTACAAGATGAGGTTCTACGAGGACCTGCTTCAGGAGTTCAAGGCTCTAAGGGAAGCTGGCCGGAATGTGATCATAACTGGCGACTTCAATGTTGCCCACAATGAGATAGACCTTAAGAATCCAAAATCCAACGAAACAACCTCGGGCTTCCTGCCTGTTGAGAGGGAGTGGTTCACAAGGCTTCTCGCTTCAGGCTTCAGGGATGTCTTCAGGGAGCTGAATCCGGAAACTGAAATCTACACATGGTGGGACCAGAGGTTCAAGGCCAGGGACAGGAATGTGGGCTGGCGCATAGATTATTTCGTGGTTTCTGACAATGCGGAAAGCCTTGTAATGGAAACTGGGATACACAATGAATATTTTGGCTCTGACCACTGCCCTATATCGCTGGTTATCGCCGAGGGAGAAAATAATGGATTATAAGATCATAGCCACATGCGCCTTCGGACTTGAGAACGTCACCGCAAGGGAGCTTAAGGAACTGGGATACGAGGACCTTAAGCTTGAAAATGGCAGAGTCATGTTCGAGGGTGACGAGATGGACATCGCAATCTGCAACATTCACCTGAGGACTGCAGAAAGGGTGCTCATCTGCCTGTCTGAATTCGATGCATTTTCCTTCGAGGAGCTTTACCAGGGAACACTGGCTGTTGACTTTCCTTCCATAGTGCCGCTTGACGGCAAGATGCACGTTACCGGGAAATCAGTGAAGAGTACTCTCCACAGTGTTCCTGACTGCCAGAGCATCGTCAAGAAGGCAGTCGTTGACTCAATGAGGAAGACATACAGGAATGAATTGTTTCCTGAAGACGGACCGGTATACAAGATAGAGGTCGGTATCCTTAAGGATAGGGTGACTCTGACGCTTGACACCTCAGGCCCCGGACTTCATAAGAGAGGCTACAGGGAAAGCTCCGGAACAGCTCCTCTGAAGGAGACGCTTGCAGCGGCTCTTGTCCTGATTGCAGGGTATGACGGGGAGAGGCCGCTTGTGGATCCTTTCTGCGGGTCGGGAACAATATTGATCGAAGCTGCGATGATAGCTCAGAACATAGCTCCTGGCATATCAAGGTCCTTTGTGTCGGAGACCTGGCCAACTTTCCCTTCGGACATCTGGGAACAGGTCAGGGAGGGTGCAAAGCTTGCTGAGAAGAGAAGGAAGCTGTCAATTACAGGCTACGACAATGACTCATATGTCCTGAGCACTGCAAGGATCAATGCCAAGAAGGCAGGTGTCTTTGACAACATATATTTCTACAAGGAAGATTTCAGGAACCTGACGATTAATGACAGGGAGATCATACTTATAACAAACCCACCCTACGGGGAAAGAATGGGAGAGGCTGATGAGGTCGCTTCACTCATGACGAAGCTAGGCAGGGACAAGGCCAGGATGCAGGATGCGGACTACTTCGTCCTTTCAAGCATGGACGGCTTCGAGAAGGCATTCGGCAGAAAGGCCTCAAAAAACAGGAAACTTTACAATGGAAGGATAATGACATACTACTACCAGTATTTCGCTGAAAAAAAGGTGACTTAAATGAGAAAAATCGCTGTGGTGTTCAACGGGGGAACCATCTCAATGAAGCTGGACCCGAAGCTCAAGGCTGCAGTCCCGACGCTTACCGGCGAGGAGATAATGAGCATGGTCACTGGAATTGAAGAACATGCTGAGGTGGTCTCACATAACTTCAGCTCAGTTCCGAGTCCCCACATGACAATAGATCGCATAATGGACCTGCAGGCCTATGTCAGGAAGCTGCTGGAAGATGAAGGAATATACGGGATCGTAATAACCCATGGTACGGATACTCTGGAGGAAACAGCTTATCTTCTGGACCTTACGATTGAGACCGTAAAGCCGATAGTTGTGACCGGCTCAATGAGGAGCGGGTCAGAGCTCGGCTATGACGGACCGTTCAACCTGGCCCAGGCAATAGTGGCCGCATCCTCGGAAACATCCAAAGGGAGAGGGGTCCTTGTCTGCATGAATGGCGAGCTGCATTCCGCTTCTGAGGTCACCAAGGCCAATTCAATGGCTCTCAACGCTTTCAGGACGCCTTTATTCGGTCCCATAGGGATAATAGACAACAATAGTGTGATATACTACAGGGTAGCGTCAGGCAGGCAATGCAGGAGCGTGTCAAAGGTAGAATCGAGGGTTTCATTGATAAAGGCCTGTGCCGGAATGGACTCCTCATTTATCAGGTTCTCAGTTGACAAGGGAGACAAAGGGATCGTAATCGAGGCCCTTGGAAGAGGCAACGTGCCTCCGCAGATGGTGGAAGGCATAAGATATGCTTTGTCCAAAGGGATACCTGTGGTTATCGTATCCAGATGCTATGAAGGCAGGGTATACGAGAGCTATGGCTATGAGGGCGGCGGAAAACACCTGAGGACCATGGGAGTGATATTCGGGGAGAGTCTGCCGGGACAGAAGGCAAGGATAAAGCTTATGGTGGCACTTTCGCTCTTCCATGACCCGGATGATGTGAGGGAATGGTTTGAGCATGACCTGTATCCGCATCTCGTGACATAGTGCCTGATGCTTGAACTTTGTGCCGCCGTACAGCTATAATGTTTATAAACTGAAATCGGAGGATCTCATGATAAAAAGTATGACGGGCTTCGGAAGAGCCCTGGCCGATGACGGCAAGAGAAGCGTCATTGTGGAGCTTAAGGGAGTAAACCACAGATATTTCGACGTCAACATAAGAATGCCAAAGAGCCTGTTCCCATTGGAAGACAGGATGAGGAAGACTCTCCAGGAGTACATCACCAGGGGAAAGCTCGACATGTTCATAACCTACAGGAACCATATCAAAGACGACCTTGAAGTCAAGTACAATGAATCTCTGGCTGGAAGATATGCATCTGTCCTGAAGAAAATGAGGGATGAATTCGGCCTTGTCGACGATGTTTCGGTTTCGCTGATATCAAAGTTTCCGGACGTGGTCTATACTGAAGAGACCGAAGAGAACCTGGATGAGATTTGGATACTTCTCGAAAGGGCAGTAAGGGATTCAGCAACCATAATGCAGGACATGAGACAGAAGGAAGGGGAGCTTCTGAAGCGGGACATGCTTCAAAAGGCTGACTCTATTCTGGAAAAGCTTGAGGTCATAAAGGTACGGGAGATTTCAGTCATGCCCGCCTACAGGGAAAAGCTGTTTGAAAGGCTCAAGGGCATAATGGACCAGATACCGGTAGATGAGAACAGAGTTGCGCTTGAAGTTGCCTTATATACTGACAGAGCCAGCATAGACGAGGAGATAACGAGGCTTTCAAGCCATATGGAGCAGTTCAGGTCATTCCTCTCAGAGGAGGAGCCTGTCGGAAGGAAGCTTGATTTCCTGGCTCAGGAGATGAACAGGGAAGCTAACACCATGGCATCCAAATCGGTGGACATCACAATAACGAACACCGTCCTGGAAATAAAGAACGACATCGAAAAAATAAGGGAGCAGATGCAGAACATAGAGTGATGCGTCTCTCATGCGAACTAAGGAGGTTCTCATGGCGATAAAGCTTGTCAACATTGGATTCGGGAACATAGTCTCCGCCAACAAGCTGGTGGCGATAGTAAGCCCGGAATCAGCACCAATAAAAAGGATAATCCAGGAGGCAAGGGACAGGGGCATGCTCATAGATGCCACCTATGGAAGAAGGACCAGAGCGGTAATCATAACGGATTCAGACCATATCATACTCTCCGCGGTGCAGCCGGAGACAGTTGCACACAGGCTTCAGTCCATGGACGGCCAGATCGATGAGGTCGGTATAGATGAATAGAGGATTGCTTCTGGTCCTCTCAGGACCTTCAGGTGCAGGCAAGGGAACAGTCTGCAGGGAATATACTGAAAAGAACAGGGACGTCTGGAATTCTGTGTCTGCAACAACGAGGCAGCCCCGAGCAGGGGAGGTCCATGGCGAAAGCTACTTTTTCTTAAGCCGGGAGGAATTCGAGAGGAGGATCGCTGAGGACGACTTTCTCGAATATGCCGAGGTATACGGCAACTATTACGGCACTCCCCGTTCAGAGGTTGAAAAGAAGCTTTCTGAAGGAGTCGACGTAATTCTGGAGATAGATATACAGGGCGCGCTGAACGTCCAGGAGAATACAACGGAAGGCATATTCGTGTTCATTCTGCCTCCTACCATGAGCGAGCTAAGGAAGAGGATAGTGGGAAGAGGAAGCGAAACACCTGAATCACTGATCACAAGGTTCAGGGCAGCCTTCGATGAGCTCAACTATGTTTCCAAGTACAATTACGCTATAATAAACAAGACTGTGGCAGAGTCCTACGAAAAGCTCAGGAGCATAGTAGTAGCTGAGAAATGTCGTGTAACCAGGATAAGCAAGGAATTAATATCCTTGAAGGAGGAAAATTTTAATGCATTCAATGATTGAACCATCGGTGACTGAACTTCTGGAAAAGGTGGATAACAGGTACAGGCTTGTGACCGTGACAGCAAGAAGGGCAAGGCAGATTCTTGACGGGAGTCCGCTGCTAACAGAATTTGACAGCAACAAGCCTCTTTCAATAGCTATAAACGAGGTCAATGAAGGACTGATACATTACGAGACTCTGAAGGACGGAGTGAAGTAAATTGAAGAACGTGGTGATAGGTGTTACAGGGGGCATTGCTGCATACAAGGCCCTTGAGGTCGTGTCTGCGCTAAAGAAGCTCGGTATTGAGGTAGACGTCGCGATGTCTGCGTCAGCCCAGGAGTTCGTGCGCCCGCTGTCGTTCCAGTCACTCAGCCAGAACCCGGTCCTCACGGACATGTTCATGGAGCCCAAGACCTGGGAGATAGCACATATATCACTGGCGAAAAAGGCGGATGTATTCGCAATCGTTCCTGCTACGGCAAACATCATAGGGAAAATAGCAGGAGGAATCGCCGACGATTTCATAACAACATCAATAATGGCAACTGAAGCCAAAAAGCTCATAGCTCCCGCAATGAACACCAAGATGTTCGGAAATCCCATAGTCCAGGAAAACATAGCGAAGCTCAAAAGCCTTGGCTTCAGCTTTACAATGCCTGGATCAGGAAGGCTGGCATGCGGTGATGTGGGCGAAGGGAAGCTGGCAAACGTACAGGATATCGTTGATGATATTCTCAGGCTCCTTTACCCCAAAAATGATTTTCAAGGCAAAAAGGTACTTGTAACTGCAGGCGGAACCGTAGCTCCCATTGACCCGGTAAGGCTCATCAGCAACAGGTCCTCAGGTAAGATGGGGATAAGCATCGCTGAAGCTGCAAGGGACAGAGGAGCGGAAGTGACGCTTGTCTATGGTGAGGTTACCGTGCCTCTTCCAACCGGAGTCAGACTTGTTGAAGCAAGGACAAACAGCGAGATGAGAGATGCTGCGCTGTCAGTGTATGACTCGATGGATTATGTCATAAAGGCGGCTGCTGTATCAGATTTCAAGGTCAGGAACTATTCTGAGACCAAGATAAAGAAGACGGATGGTCCTTTAATCATCGAGCTCGAGAAGGATAATGACATACTGCGTGAGATGGGTGAGAGAAAGAAGCAGCAGGTGCTGGTAGGCTTTGCAGCGGAATCCCACGATATCGAAAAATATGCTGTCGACAAGCTGGAAAAGAAGAACCTCGACTTCATAGCGGCAAATGACATTTCCGGAGGCAAGGTCTTTGGAGAGGACAGGAATTCTCTGGTGCTGTATTCCAGGGATGGTAAAAAGACATCTTTCGGGGAGTTGACCAAAAGGGAAACAGCCGACAGGCTTCTTGATGAAATCCTTAAAAAGGAATAGGCGGATAAAGGACCATGGAGAACGTGGTCCTTTGAATTTGCAATATTTCTGCTTTCTTCCTCCGGAAGTTCCTGTAGACTGGTCAAGGCTGTATAATCTAAGTAGATAGTACCAGGAGGTATAGCCATGGACAGAAGGATCGAGATAGTCAAGGGAGACATAACGCAGCAAGACACAGATGCAATAGTAAATGCTGCCAACAGCAGCCTGCTTGGCGGCGGGGGTGTCGATGGAGCAATACACAGGGCAGCAGGTCCCGGACTCCTTGAGGAGTGCAAGAGCCTTAACGGCTGCAGAACGGGAGAGGCTAAGATCACCAGAGGCTACAGGCTAAAAGCCCGCCATGTCATTCACACGGTTGGTCCGGTCTACAGGAACGGACAGGACAATGCAAGTCTTCTTCGCAGCTGCTACATAAGGTCCCTGGAGCTTGCGGCATTGAATGGATTAAAGAGCATTGCTTTCCCCTCGATAAGCACTGGAGTATATGGGTATCCTGTGGAGGAAGCTGCCAAGGCTCAATTGTCAGCCGTGAACGACTTCCTTCGAAAGGATGATACTTTGGAGAAGGTTGTCCTGGTCTGCTTCGATGACAGGAACCTGCAGGCCCTAAAGGCCGCTTCAGTTGGTGTTTGATCATGAAGACTTCAAGGGTTGCAGCCCGGGCTTCAACTGGAATAGTGGCAGAACGGTGCGATGATGCATATCTTTCGCTGATCCGAAAAACCCTGGCAAGGCTTGAAACAGACCTTGCCAGGCACTTCAAAGATCAGGAGGATCCTGAACCAGTGCATGATGTGAGAGTGGATATCCGGGTCCTTACCTCCATACTCTATTTGTTCTATCCTCTAATCAGTGGCTCTGATTTTGAATCGGCTGACAAAATGCTTAAGGATGCCATAAGTGCTTTCGGTGAAAAGCGGGAAGCGGACATGCTTGTAAAATCGTTGAAGGATTATGCGAGGGAAAATCCGGACCACAAGGAAAGTGCTTACGACATGATCATGAAAATACAATCCGGATCAATACCCGGAGAAGAGGACCGGGAACTGATTCTGAAAACAGTGAAGAGGCTTGGTGATGAGATGATATCACTGAAGCTGACGGATGAAGCCAAGCTTCAAGGGGATTTCGGTTCATTTGCAAAGCGCAGGTTAAGCAGCATGCTCGAGGAGCTCAGGGTACAGGCAGCCAGAAGCTTTGGAAAAAAGCGCAGCATACATAAGTACAGGATTGCTGTAAAGAAGGCACTATACAGTCTGGAGCTTGCAGAGGAAGAGCGCGACTTTGGAGGGGCTGTCTGGCGTGCGCGTCTGAAGGCAGTTCAGGACATAGCCGGCAGCATTCATGATGCAGAGGTCAACATGAAGCTTGCCTTCGATTTTGGCATTGAGGATGAGATTTTCCATGAGGGATTTGCAGATTTTCTAGAAGAAAGGATTGCAGAAGGACGTGATAGGTTCATGTTCCTGATGGATGAAACAAGAGGAATGGAAACTGATATTGGATAGAAACCTGAGTAATGAGAAAGTCGAGGGGGTGAGCGAATGGGATTTGCCGGGGTAGTTGTAAACAACGAATCGCAGGCCATGGACAGGATATTTACATACAGCATACCAGAAAAAATGAACATATCCGTTGGAAGCCGGGTGAAGGTACCGTTCGGAGCATCCAACAAGAGGCTTGACGGATTCGTTGTTGGAATCATGCCTGAAGCAGATGTCAAGGGAATCAAGGATATCTCATCAGTACTCCCGGGAACGCTTTTCGACAGCTTTGCTGTTGAAGTGGTGGAGGAGATGAGGAAAAGATATCTCTGCACATATCTTGAAGGCATAAGGCTTTTCATCCCTGTCGGGACACTCAGGGGTGCTGACTTCAAGACCGAGGAAAAGCTGTATCAAAGTATCGGCCTTTCAGGAAAGCTAAGCAGGGAGCCATATATTTCGATAGCTGACCTTATTGGAAAGAATCCCGGGAAATTCATAAAGGCCGACATTTCCAGGATGGGCTTTTCAGCAAGCTCCCTTAATACTCTCATAAGGCATGGTGTGGTCGAGGTGTCTTCAGTCAGGAGCAGCAGGCATGATGTAAGGGATTATGAAAACTATGCTGCGCCAAAGCTGAACAAGGAACAGACGATCGCCTCCGATACTATAATGGCAAGACCTGGGACATATCTCGTGCACGGCATTACAGGAAGCGGAAAGACGGAAGTCTTCATGGACGTCATCAAGAGGATGCTTAAGGAAGACAAGGACAGCATCGTTCTCGTGCCTGAGATAAGCCTCACTCCCCAGATGATCGAGAGGTTCAAGGGAAGGTTCGGCAAGGACATTTCAATATTCCATTCAAGGCTTTCCGAAGGTGAAAGGTTCGATGAATGGCACAGGGTAAAGAATGGCGAGGTAAAGATAGCTGTCGGTGCAAGATCAGCCCTTTTCCTGCCGTTCAGGGACCTTGGTCTCATTGTTGTGGATGAGGAGCATGAGACATCCTACAAGTCGGAGATGAGCCCAAAGTATTCGGCTGTGGAGATGGCTGAATTCATGATGATGACAAAAGGTGGGAGACTTGTACTCGCATCAGCGACGCCTTCAATCAATAGCTATCATAGGGCTGTATCTGGAGAAATAGGGCTGATAACCCTGGATAAAAGGGCAACCAGAGGGTCCCTCCCGCAAATGACTACGGTGGACATGAGGGATGAGCTCAAAGCAGGAAACAGGACCATGTTCTCAAGGGTACTTAAGGGTGAGATTGAAAAGGCGCTGGAATCGAAAGAACAGGTGATCCTGTTCCTGAACAGAAGAGGCTATTCAACATTCGTATCATGCCGTTCATGCGGACATGTGTTCAATTGCCCCAACTGCAGCGTAAGCCTCACATATCACACATCCAGGGACCTCTCCTGCCATCATTGCGGCTACAGGCAGGCTCTTCCTGAGGCCTGTCCGTCCTGTTCAAGCAAATACATAAAGCAGTTTGGAACAGGGACCGAGAAGGTCGAGGAGATGGTCAAAAAGGAGTTTCCGGGAGCAAGGGTAGTAAGGATGGACAGGGATACGGCAAAGAACAAGTCAGACTACGAGGACATGTACAATTCCTTCAAGAACATGGAGGGAGACATCCTGATAGGGACACAGATGATCACCAAGGGCCTTGATTTCAGGAATGTGACGCTGGTTGGCATCATTGCTGCAGACCTCTCACTGAACCTTCCGGATTTCAGGTCAGGTGAGAGGACCTTCCAGCTGATAACCCAGGTGGCAGGCAGGGCAGGGCGTCATGACAAGCCGGGAAAAGTGGTGATCCAGAGCTACACTCCCGAAGACCCCTCCATAGTGAGCGCAAAGGAGCATGACTACAAGGGTTTCTACAGACGTGAGATCGCAGCAAGGGAAATGATGAACAATCCGCCGTTTTCAAGGATCATGTCGATTGTACAGAGCTCTGAGGATGAAGCCTTGTTAATAAAAAATATACAAACTGCCGGAGCTGAATTAAGAAAATTTTTATTTGGCTGTGATAAAATCATCATGTTAGGTCCAAGCCCCTGCCTTATCTCCAAGATAAAGCAGAACCACAGATGGCAGATATTGCTGAAAGGTGAGCTGGACCCCGACATTGCAAGAAGAATAAAGGACCTTGTGCTCGAGAAGAGCGTAAGGGATGTCAGGACAAGCATAGACCTTGATCCGACAAGCATGCTATGACAAGGAGATAAGAGATGGCACTAAGAACTATTAGGACAGTCGGGGACGATGTCCTCAGAAAGACAGCCAAGCCTGTGGCTGAGATAACACCAAGAATAAAGACCCTGATTAAGGACATGTTTGACACAATGGTACATGAGGACGGGGTCGGACTTGCCGCACCTCAGGTCGGAATCCTTAAGAGGATTTTCGTGATTGGACTTGAAGAAAAGAAATATGTATTCATAAACCCTGAAATCCTGGAGATGGAAGGCGAGTACCTTGACTATGAGGGCTGCCTTTCGGTTCCCGGCGAATCAGGGGTGGTCAAAAGACCTAGGTTTGTAAAGGTCAAAGCCCTGAATGAGGAGGGGGAGGAGTTCACTCTGGAAGCCTCCATGCTTCTTGCCCGGGCTATCTGCCACGAGAACGACCACCTCAACGGAAGCCTGTTCACGGACAAGCTTGAGGATGTTCCTGAGGATTTTGAGCCTGAAGAGGAGACGGTGTAATTTGGACATAATTTTCATGGGAACCCCTGATTTTTCGGTACCTTCACTGGCTGCTCTGGATGACAGACATGGAGTGAAGCTGGTTGTAGCTCAACCGGACAAGGAGAAGGGACGAGGGAAGAAGGTGCTGTTTCCGCCTGTGAAGGAGGAAGCCCTTAAAAGAGGCATCCGGGTAATCCAGCCATCAAAGCTTCGGACTGATATTGGTGCGATTGAAGAGATGAGGTCTCTGAAGCCTGACTTCATAGTTGTTGTAGCATATGGACAGATACTGAGTGAGGAAGTGCTTTCGATACCGAAGTACGGATGCGTAAATCTTCATGCATCACTTCTTCCGAAGCTTAGAGGAGCAGCACCAATAAACTGGGCAATCATAGAAGGTCATGAAAAGACTGGAAACACTACGATGCTTATGGAAAAGGGGCTTGATACAGGACCGATGCTCCTGAGGGATGAGGTTCTAATCGGAGAAACGATGACTGCAGGAGAGCTTCATGACCTGCTGAGCCAAAGGGGGGCGGAACTGCTGCTGAGGACAATCGATGGGATCGTTTCAGGCACAATCAAGCCTGAGACCCAGGACAATGATTCCCATACCTATGCTCCGATGCTGAAAAAGGAAACTGGACTGATTGATTGGACAAAAGGTGCAGTTGAGATAGAAAGGCTTATCCGTGGCCTTGCCCCCTCGCCAGGTGCATATTCCTTCATAGGAGATGACCAGGTGAAGCTGCTTGAGGCTAAAGCGATGAAGGAGACCCCTGGCAAACCGGGAGAGATCATGGAGGTCTCGAAGTCCGGACTGCTGGTGTCCACAGGGAATGGATCCCTTAGCATACAGAAGGTCCAGTATCCTAACAAGAAGCCGATGGCCATCAGGGATTTCCTTAACGGAAACAAGATCGATGCGACTGAATTCAAGGGAGGTTTGTTATAGTGTATTATCCGATGTATGGATTTGATTCTTCGATGCTGATTCTAATTCCGGCGATACTTATCGCCATGTACGCCCAGAACAAGGTGAAGTCCACCTACGCTCAGTACTCAAGGGTGGCCAACAGGAGCGGAATGACCGGAAGCGATGCTGCAAGGCTGATTCTGGACAAGGCAGGCCTTTTCGAGGTTCCGATCGAACAGGTTGCAGGAAACCTGACTGACCATTACGACCCAAGGAGCAAGAAGCTGAGGCTTTCCCAGGGTGTATACAATTCGAACTCAATAGCTGCCCTTGGAATAGCTGCCCATGAAGTAGGACATGCAATCCAGGACCAGCAGGAGTATATTCCGATGAAAATAAGAGGAGCCCTGGTTCCTGTCGCCTCAATCGGAGGAAACTTCGGATTCGGCATATTCATACTGGGTCTCTTCCTGTCTATACCGGTATTCCAGACCATAGGCATAGTGCTGTTCTCTGCAACAGTATTTTTCCAGCTTGTTACCCTTCCGGTGGAATTCAATGCATCGAGCAGGGCCATGGCTGTCCTTGAAGGATACAGCATACTGGAGAGTGATGAACTGGGCAAAGCCAGGCAGGTATTGAATGCTGCGGCACTTACATACATTGCGGCTGCGCTTTCTGGAATTGCAAACCTTGCAAGGCTCCTCGTCCTCAGGAACAGGAGAAGATAAAAGGTGGTTGCAAAGGCGAGAAGGGTCGCACTAGAGACTTTGATGAAAATTTTGAATGAAGGGGCATATTCAAACATCGCTTTGGATAATGCCCTTTCTTCAGTGAGCCTGAAAGACGATGACAAGGCACTAGCCACCGAACTTGTCTACGGTACCCTTAAGAGGCTTGTGACGATAGATATGATGATCGGGAGAAACTCGACGACTCCTATGGATAAGCTGGAGGACATGGTCCTCGGGATATTGAGGATGTCTGTATATCAGCTCAAGTACCTTGACAGGATACCCGACTATGCCGTCGTAAGCGATGCTGTTGAGCTTGCAAAGGAGTGGAACCCAAGGGTTTCAGGATTTGTGAATGCAGTGCTGAGAAGCATTTCCAGGGATGATTCTGTTCCGAAATTCCGTTCAAAGCTTGAGAGGATGGCATATGAAGAGTCATTTCCGTTATGGATGGTAATGCACTTCAGCAGAAACTACAAGTCAAGGACACAGGAGATACTTGAAGGTCTGAATGAAAGGCCTGCAGTAACATACCGGGTGAACACACTCAGGATTACCAGGGAGGAGGCTCTCTTTGAACTCAGGAGTGACGGGTTCAGTGCTGAGCCGACAGCCGTATCACCGTATGGAATAATAATTTCCAGCGGCGGTTCGGTAGCTGCAAACAGGTTCTTTTCTGAAGGGTTCCTTACGGTCCAGGATGAAAGCTCTATGCTAGCTGCTCCACTGCTTGAGCCTGTGGCAGGCGGTACCTACCTTGACCTGTGCAGCGCTCCTGGAGGTAAAGCCACACATATAGCAGAGCTCTCGGGAGACCGTGCAAGGGTGCTTGCATATGACATATACGAGGCCAAGATAAGGACCATCATGGAGAATGCAGACAGGCTGAAGCTTAATGGGATAGAAGCGGGTCTTCACGATGCTGCTGAGCCCATGCCGGAGTTCTTCGGTATAGGTTCGGTGCTTCTTGACGCACCATGCTCGGGACTGGGTATAATCAGGAAGAAGCCTGACATAAAGCATACAAAGACGCAGGAGGAGATGGATGGACTTCCAAAGCTCCAGAGAAGGCTTATGGATGTTGCGAAGCTGTATGTGAAGACCTGCGGATCGCTGGTTTATTCTACATGTACACTGAATCCTTCAGAGAATGAGGATAACGTAAGGTGGTTCCTTGAAAACAATCCTGATTTCGAGGCTGAAAGGATCAACCTTGGCGACCATCCTAACCTCATATACTCTGAGGAAGGTTTCGTGACTGTGCTTCCTACTGGGACCATGGATGGGTTTTTTCTGTCAAAGCTTGTCAGGAGAACTTCCAAATCTTAAAATATTCCTATGATTTCCTTTATGCTGCAGTGTTTTTCAGCATCCGCAGCGATTTGTGATATAATCTTTGGAGAACTAATCAAGAGGTGTTTTTTTGGACAATATATTCGACTGGAGCTATGATGAACTGAAGGAATGGTTCAAGGGCAAAGGTGAAGGCGCATTCAGGGCGAAGCAGGTACTTGACTATCTTTATAAGGGAGCTGAATCCTTCGAGGATATGAAGAACCTTAACGGCTCATCGAAAGAGAAGCTGAAGGAAGCGTTCGTCATACACATTCCTCAGGTCATCGACAAGAGGGTATCGAAGGACGGAACCGTAAAGATGCTGCTTGCCCTGCAGGATGGCAACATCATCGAAACCGTCGTCATGAAGTACGTGTACGGCTACTCCGTATGCGTTTCGTCTCAGGTTGGCTGCGCCATGGGTTGCTCCTTTTGTGCGTCCACAAAGGGCGGAATGGTAAGGAACCTTCTGGCGGGCGAGATACTCGGGCAGGTTTTGGCAGCCTCTAAGGAAGCCGGGGAAAGGATGTCTCACGTCGTACTTATGGGAAGCGGTGAGCCGCTGGACAACTTTGAAAATGTCCTTAAATTCCTGGAGCTGGTCAACATGAAGGAAGGGCTTGGCCTTTCTCACAGGAACATAACCCTGTCGACATGCGGTTTAGTGGACAGGATAAGGGAACTCGCAGACTTGAAGCTCCAGATTACCCTTGCCATATCCCTCCATGCCGTAACTGACGACAAGAGGCGAGAGATAATGCCGATAGCCAGGCGCTGGTCCATTGCGGAGATACTTGATTCTGTCAGATACTATATGGACACGACAGGAAGAAGGGTAAGCTTTGAATACTCACTGGTCAACGGGGTCAACGACAGTCTGGAGGATGCATATGCGCTTGCAGCCCTGCTTAGAGGGATGAAGACGCATGTCAATCTTATTCCGGTAAACGTAATAAAGGAGATGCTTTTCAGGCCTTCTCAGAACAAGGCTGTGGAGAGCTTCAGGAATGCCCTTGATTCAAGGGGAATAGAAGCAACAGTAAGAAGAGAAATGGGTTCAGACATAGATGCTGCATGCGGACAGCTAAGAAGAAGCTATCTTGATGGCATGTAGGACAGGAGACAGCGCATGGTAGATTTGATTTCCGATATAGGCAACATAAGAAAACTGAATGAAGACAGTGCAGGCTGGCTTGAAGGTGATGGATTCGCGCTTTTCATCGTATGCGACGGAATGGGCGGGCACAATGCCGGAGAGGTGGCCAGCGAAATGGCGTTGAATACGATAAGGGAGGCTTTCGGAAGCGGGCTTTCCGCCTTGCCGGACCAGCAGCTGAGGAAGGCTGTGGAATCCGCAAACAGGGCCATATACAGCATGTCAGGCACTGAAAATCACCTTAAGGGCATGGGCACCACAGTTTCAGCAGTTCTATCAGAGCATGGAAGGATTCATATCGCACATGTGGGTGACAGCTCGTTATTCAGGATAAGGGAGCATTCCATAATCAAGCTTACCAAAGACCATTCACTGGTCCAGGCGCTTGTGGACATGGGCACGATAACTGCTGAAGAGGCAAAGCACCATTCCAACAAGAACATAATAACAAGGGCAGTAGGAACCAATGAGGAAGTGGAAGTCGACCTGCAAACGCTTGAGTCGAATCCTGGCGACATATACCTTCTCTGCACAGATGGACTCACTGACTACATCTCCGAGGAAGAAATCCTCGAGATCAGCGAAAAGGGCGAGAACGGGAACAGCCTCAGGCATCTGGTATCAACAGCTAAGGAAAGAGGCGGCAAGGATAACATAACTCTTTTGGTATTTGGAGGAGAAGCAGTAAAATGATAGGAAAAATACTTGGCAACCGTTATGAAATTGTAGAGAAGATTGCGCAGGGCGGTATGTCTACCGTATACAAGGCTTTGGACACGAAGCTGAACAGATATGATGCTGTCAAAGTGCTCAAGGAAGAATTTACATCGAACAGGGAGATACTTGACAGGTTCAAGCAGGAAGCCAATGCCGTGGCTTTCCTTTCGCATCCCAACATAGTCAACATATACAATGTGGGAAGTGAGGATAATATCCACTACATAGTAATGGAATATGTCAGGGGGAAGACACTTAAACAGGTCATAAGGGAAAAAGGCAAGCTCTCCAACGATGAGATACTGGACTACTCCATGCAGATCGGAAGAGCCCTTGAATGCGCGCACAACAACAACATAATCCACAGGGACATAAAGCCTCAAAACATAATGATAACCGGAGACAACCTGGTAAAGGTAACTGACTTCGGAATAGCAAAGCACTCAGATTCGAACACTATCACACATTCAGGAAAGATATTCGGTTCAGCTCACTATTTCTCGCCTGAACAGGCGAGGGGCAACCTGACCGACAGAAGATCTGATATCTACTCACTTGGCATAGTCATGTTTGAAATGGCGACAGGGGCAGTGCCCTTTGACGCTGAGAGCCCTATAACCATAGCACTGAAGCACATGCAGGAGGACATCAAGCCTCCGAAGACTATAAACCCTCTCCTTGCGGAAGGGCTTAACAGAGTCATTCTTAAGTCAACAGCGAAGGATCCGATCGCAAGATATCAGAAGATAGAGGAATTCCTTGTTGACCTGAGGACTGTAAAAGCCGGTGAGAACATCGAGTCAGCAGCCACATTCAGTGGTGAGACTCAGATAATGTCTGCAGTAAAGCCTAAGAGAGACCCGCTGGAGGACGACATATTTGATGATGAAAAGCCAACAGGAAAGAATAAGACAGCACTCATAGTCGGCCTTGTGATGGTGGTATTCCTGACTCTGGGAGCGCTCCTCGGGCAATTCGTATTCGGGGGAGGTACCAAGAATCCAACAACAGCTGTTGATGAGAATGCAACAGTACCGGCAATCACAGGAATACTTCAATCTGATGCCGAAAAGGCTCTTGCTGATGCAGGTCTTGTCATGCAGATCGGTTCGACTGAGAATTCAGACCAACCTGAAGGCACAGTCCTGAGGTCGCTCCCGGGTGCTGGGGAAAGCGTCAGGAAGGGCTCAACTGTCCAGGTAGTGCTGAGCGCAGGACAGGTAATACTGAAGGTCCCTGATGTCATAAACATGACTCTTGAATCAGCAGAGACTCTGCTTGCAAACAATAACTTCTTAACGGGTTTAGTGACTGAAGAATACAGCGATACAGTTCCGCAGGGGCAGATAATAAGCCAGGAGCCTCTGGCTTTGACAGACATGCCAAAGGGCAGCCCGGTGAATATTGTGATATCGAAGGGACCTGAGCTGCAGATTTCGAAGGTTCCAAACCTATTGTCGCTCTCGGAGACTGAAGCCAGAAGTCTTCTCGAGTCCGTAAAGCTTGTGCTTGGATCGGTAACCAAACAGCCTACCGGAGACAAGAAGCTGGATGGATCGATAAAGTCTCAGGAAATACCTGAGAATACTGAAGTCAAGCAGGGCTCTAAGGTGAATGTGACCGTATATGAATACAGGGAGGTCCTGATTGGAGATTTCTCAGGAAAGACCGTAGCGCAATACGAGTCAGAGCTTGAATCCATGGGTCTCAAGGTGGTCCTTGCCGGTGACACATTGCGCACTGACAACGTGGTGGATGTGAACCCGAATGTCGGGAAGTCAGTTCCATACGGAAGCACTGTGGAGATACTTGGTGAACCGGAGCCGGAGCCGGAGCCAACGGCTGCACCAACAACTGCACCGACAACTCAGCCATAAATACATTTTTTCAAACAAGCCCTTCGGGGCTTTTTTGTTTTGTAAAAGCTTCATTGCAAAGCTTATGACATATAAATTGTGGAATAAAGATCGATTGAAGGATATAATTAAGGAAGGGGCAGAAAGGCCAGAAGGCCCTGCCCAAATAAATCACGGGACCGGTGCCATGGAAGGATTGATTATAAAGGGAATAGGCGGCTTCTACTACGTAAGCACTGAAGGCGGTGTAGTCGAATGCAAAGCCAAGGGAATATTCAGGCTGAGGAATGTGACACCGATGGTCGGAGACAAGGTTGTTATCGAGGTGGAGAGGGATTCGAATGTGATCTCTGATATACTTCCGAGGTCATCTGAGCTTGAAAGGCCGATGGTTGCTAATGTAACCCAGGCTTTTGTGGTGTCAGCCATGAGGAATCCTGATATCAACGAGGAGCTTCTCATGAAGTTCATTGTCATGCTCGAAAAGTCCAACATAACTCCAGTGCTTGTATTCAACAAGATAGACCTGTCCTATCATGGTCAGATGGAAGAGCTTACGGACCTTTTCATGGGTACCGGCTACAGGTTGCTTTTCATCGGTGCCAGGGAAGGCAGGGACTTTGACATTATCCTGAGGGAACTTACAGGAAACATAACTGTGTTCTGCGGTCCGTCGGGAGCCGGCAAATCAACCATGCTGAACCGTATACTCGGGACGGAGCATATGGAGACAGGCGTCATATCTGAAAGGCTCAAAAGGGGCAAGCACACCACAAGGCACAGCGAACTTGTAAAAGTTAATGACGGCTTCGTTGTTGATACACCGGGGTTCTCATCTATCGAGCTTTCGATGGAAACTGAAGAGCTCAAGGATTATTTCCCTGAATTCCGCGAGCATGAGGGTAACTGCAGGTTCACCGGATGTTCCCATAACAAGGAACCGGGCTGCAGTGTAAAGGAGTCAGTAGGCAAGACAATTTCCGAGAAAAGATACAACTATTATCTGAGATTTCTGAATGAACTAATGGAGGTAAACAAGAAAAAATGGTCAAGATAGCACCATCATTATTATCTGCAGACTTTGCCAACCTGGGACGCGACATCGAGGAAACTGAGACATCGGGGGCCGACTGGATCCATATCGATGTCATGGACGGCTCGTTCGTCCCCAACATCAGCTTCGGATTGCCTGTTATCAAGGCGATAAGACCTCTTACCAAGCTCACGTTTGATGTACACCTTATGATCAGGGAGCCATCAAATTTCTTCGAGGCCTTCGCGGAAGCTGGAGCGGACCTTATAAATTTCCACTATGAAGCGGAGACGCATATAGACAGGGCGATACAGAGGATAAAGGGACTTGGAGTAATGGCTGGCATAACGCTTAATCCGGCAACTCCTGTTTCGGTTCTCAAGCATGTCCTTCCTGATCTTGACCTTGTTCTTATAATGTCAGTAAATCCAGGGTTCGGGGGCCAGTCCTTCATCCCATATTCGCTCGACAAGGTGAGGGAGCTAAGGCAAATGGCAGACGTACTCAACCCTTCTCTTATGATCGAGATAGATGGAGGAATTGGCGAGAACAACATCAGGGCAGCTGCCGAGGCAGGTGCAGATGTCATCGTTGCAGGATCGGCAGTTTACAAGAACAATGAGATATCAGAGAACGTGATGAAGCTGAGGAAAGCCCTCAGATGAAGGCTCTTATAGTATCTGGAGGAAAAAGCCCCGGAAGGGACCTCTTCATGTCATATCTGAAGCCGGGTGATATAATAATCGCGGCTGACCGGGGAGGAGAATTCCTGAAGGAAATTGGAGTAATGCCTGATGTGCTTCTCGGTGACTTCGACTCGCTCAGTGAGGAAACGCTGAAGTTTTTCCAGGGCAGGTGTGAAATCCGGAAGTTTGATGCTGTCAAGGATTTTACGGACACTGAAGCGGCATATCTGAAGGCGAGGGAATATTCCCCTGATTCATACCTTTTCTTCGGATGCACCGGAGTGAGGCTTGACCACTTCCTGGGAAACCTGGGACTTCTTGAAGAAGCTCTCAGTGAAGGAAAGGAAGCTTTCATAGTTGACAGCAACAACATGATCAGCCTGATAAGCAGACCGGGAACTATCATCCGCGATTTCGGAGACTTCATCTCATTCCAGGCCTTCAGGGGCGATGTGGAAGGTTTTACGATCAAAGGGGCAAGATATCCTCTTTATGACTACAAGCTCAGGATGGGGGACCCCAGGACTGTCTCGAACGAGTTTGTAGGGGAGACCATGGAGGTTTCCTTCAAAAGCGGGATTGTGATCGTCATGAAGTCCAGGGACTGAAATAAACGGACGTTAGAAAACCCAGGGAACTTAATCCCTGGGTTTTCTAACGGATGATTTATCCTGTCAATCTTTAATTATATCGCACGCTCAACCTTGCCAGAACGCAAGCATCTTGTACATACGACAACTCTCTGTGGAGTTCCGTCGACAATAGCTCTAACCTTCTGTAGATTTGGGGCCCACTTTCTAAGTGACTGCCTGTGTGAGTGTGAGTAAGATTTTCCTGATATGACACCCTTGTTGCATATTTCGCATACTCTTGCCATCAGATTTACACCTCCTCCATGAGAGTTTATAAAATCGAAAACTAATATCCCGATTGGAACAAATAACATTTTAACATAATGGTGGACTTGAATGCAACACATAATTTTCGTGTACATTAACTTATCTTGAAGTTACAATGAAAATATAATATTATATAAGATGAATTCAGTCAAGGAGGGAGTAAATTGATAGGATTAACCAACAGCAACGGCAACATAACCTACTCAGACGAGGTGATCGCCAAGATAGTCGGTCTTTCCACTATGGAATGCTATGGTGTCGTGGGCATGGCCTCCAAGAATACAGCTGACGGACTATGGGAGCTGATCAAGGTAGAGCACCTGAACAAGGGCGTAAAGATAAACTACAAGAACAATGAGCTTTCCATTGACCTTTTCGTTGTAGTAGAGTACGGCACAAAGATCTCGGTAATAGCCGGAAACATAATACAGAAGGTAAGGTACAACGTAGAGAACCATACAGGTCTCAAGGTAGCTAACATCACGGTAAATATTGAGGGCATAAGGTTCTAGGTCCAATTCTTAAATAAGCCTGATTTTTCGGGTATTCCTATTCAAATATGTCCTATTATGGAAGAATATGATTCTTGGACTAAAGGTTGACACAAACCATATTGATATAAAGAGATTTGTAAAAGCTGGACATTCCCTATGTTGTCCATTTTTACGGGAGGTTATTTTCAGATGAAATACAGCAAGATCAATGGACAGCAATTCATAAGCATGGTACTGAACGCCAGTGCGAAGCTGGAGGATGAGAAGGCATATGTCGATTCTCTCAATGTCTTTCCGGTACCAGACGGAGACACAGGCACTAACATGTCCATGACGTTCCGGGCGGCAGTCAGGGAGGTTGAAGGGCACAAGTCCACAAATATCGGAGAGGTATCGAAGACCCTTGCAAAGGGTGCCCTTATGGGAGCCAGAGGGAATTCAGGAGTAATACTTTCTCAGATATTCAGAGGAATTGCAAAAGGCCTTGAGGGCAAAGAGGAAGTCAATCCATTCGAGCTGACGCTGAGCTTCATAGAGGGCTCCAAATCGGCTTACAGGGCAGTCATGAGACCGACCGAGGGTACTATCCTGACAGTCATCAGAGAAGTAGGAGAAAAGGCTGTGGAGCTTCACACGGATGACTGTACCGAACTCATGAGGAATATAGTTGAGATTTCCAAGGACACACTTGAAAGGACACCTGAAATGCTTCCTCAGCTTAAGGCAGCGAAGGTAGTGGATTCTGGCGGAATGGGTCTTGTAATAATACTCCAGGGAATGTACGAGGCGCTTTCAGGCGAGATGACCGAGAGAAAGTCAGAAGAGATTGCTCCTGCAGAAAGCTACGTGGCAGCAAGAGACACCCATACCGAGATAACCTTCGGATACTGTACTGAGTTCATAATACTGGCTGAGCCTGACAATGGCGCTTTCAGGGAGTA
Organism: Clostridiaceae bacterium UBA6110; assembly: GCA_002428415.1. Classification (GTDB taxonomy): domain Bacteria; phylum Bacillota; class Clostridia; order Clostridiales; family Clostridiaceae; genus Youngiibacter. The sequence goes on along the minus strand of DIWI01000093.1, from coordinate 18,315 downwards.
TCTTGAAACCATGGGAGACTCAATAGTGTATGTCGGCTATGACGACATAATAAAGGTCCATATCCATACGGATGAACCGGGACTTGTGCTTGCAGAGGCTGGCAGGCTGGGCGAGCTCACCAAGATTAAGATCGAGAACATGAGGGAACAGCACAGGAACCTCCAGGATGTTCCAGAGACAGTAGGCCATGGCGAAAATATGGCTGCTGAGGAAATTCCGATGGCTGAAGCCAAGAAGTATGCCTTTATTTCGGTCTCAGTAGGTGAAGGGCTCAAAGCTGCGTTCCTTGACCTTGGTGCAGATGTGATTATTGAAGGCGGACAGACCATGAACCCTTCGACAGAGGATATTGTGAAGGCTGTGGAAAGCCTGAATGCAGAACATATCTTCATTCTGCCGAACAACAAGAATATAATCATGGCTGCGAACCAGGCTAAGGAAATTTCACACAAAGACGTCCATGTCATAGGAACAAAGACGATTCCGCAGGGTATATCCGCACTTACGGCTTTCAATCCTGAATCTGAGCTTGATGCGAACATCAGGTCAATGACAGGCAGCCTTTCAGAAGTGAAATCAGGTTCGGTCACTTACGCAGTGAGGGATACTGAGATAGATGGAATCGAAATCAAGCAGGGGGACTACCTGGGACTTCTTGACAATAAGATTGTCGAGGTTGAAAGGGATCTTTACCAGCTAACTGAAGACCTGATAGACAGGATGGTTGACGAGCATAGCTCAGCACTAACGATATTCTATGGCAGCGATGCTGCTGAAGAGGACGTTCAGGTGTTCATGGAAAAGCTTGAAGAAAAGTATGGAGACCTTGATGTGATGAGCCTGGCTGGAAAGCAGCCACTCTACTACTTCATAATCTCTGTAGAGTAATTATCAAGGAAGGTCAAGCCTTCCTTCCAAAGGAAGGCAGAAGCCTTCCTTCTTTGCATGGAGGAAACATGGAAGTTCATGACTCGGTGATCACGCTTAAGGGCGTCGGTGAAAAAACTGCTGAAAAGCTTGAAGAAATGGGAATCAGGACAATACTTGACCTGCTTCTGTATTTTCCGAGAGGTTATGAAAAACTTTTTGATGCATGCGAATCGGTGTTCAACGGACAGGATAAGTCAGTGGTCGAAGCCCATCTGGTAAAAATCGGCAGGCCAGTGAAGCTGAGGAAGGGACTTGCCATGGTGAGTGCTTCATTCAGCTCTGAATTCGGTGATATCAGGGCAACCTGGTTCAACATGCCTTATATTTCCGGAAACTATAGTGCGGGCGATACCTACAATTTGGCAGGTAAATTCGTAAGGAAGGGAAAAGGGCTTGAAGTTGTGAATCCCTCCTCAGTCAGGGAATATGTGGATATTACTCCAATATATCCGCAGAAGGAGGGCGTCACAGGAAACCTTATAAGGAAGCTGCTCAGGCAGGTGCTTGATTCCGTTATAATCAACGAAAACCTTCCAGGGGATATTCTCATTGAAGAGAACCTGATGGACCTGGACAAGGCTGTAAGAGCTGTCCACTTCCCGGGTAATGACAAGGACCTCTATGAAGCCCTCGAAAGGCTCAGGTTCCAGGAGATGTTCTCATATTCGCTGAAGATCATGATTGCCAGGAACCGAAGGAAGGATGCGGCAAACGGCATCGCGTTCAAGATGAGCGGACGGCTTGCCGAATTCAAGGAAAGCATGCCGTATGAACTGACTAGGGCACAATCGAGGTGTATACGTGAAATCCTTCTTGATGAGAAGAGACCTTATCCGATGAACAGGCTTCTTCAGGGCGATGTAGGCTCAGGCAAGACCATAGTTGCCCTTACTGCTCTTTTCAACGTAGTCGAGAACGGATACCAGGGTGCGCTTATGGTACCCACCGAGATACTCGCAACCCAGCACAAGGAGGAAGCGGAATCCCTGCTTTCAAGATTCGGAACAAGGATCGAGGTCCTTACCGGTTCAACGAAAAAGAAGGAAGCTGACAGGATAAAGAAAGACCTTGCAGATGGGATACCAATGATAATAATCGGAACCCATGCGCTGCTTGAGGAAAGTGTCTCAATGCCTAAGCTTGGCCTTGCAGTTACCGATGAGCAGCACAGGTTCGGAGTTAACCAGCGAGCAAAGCTCATAGGAAAAGGCCAGGAGATCGACGTGCTTGTGATGTCTGCAACTCCGATTCCAAGGACCATGGCCCTGGCTCTTTATTCGGACCTGGATGTGTCAACGATTGACGAGCTTCCTCCGGGACGAAAGAACATAAGGACAATGCTTTTTTCTGAAGAGAAAAGGATGCAGTGCTACAGCAAGGTGATCGAGGAGATAAGAAATGGCAGGCAGGCTTATATCGTGACACCACTCATAGGAGAGGATTCAGAGCTTGAAGCAAGCTCTGTTGATGGTCTTTTCACCGAGCTGTCTGAAGGACTTATGAAGGGCATACCAATGGGCATGCTTCATGGCAGAATGAAGGGTGCGGACAAGGACAAGGCCATGAGAGCATTCAAGGATGGAGAGCTTAAGGCGCTTGTATCCACCACTGTCATAGAAGTCGGGGTAAATGTCAGCAACGCCACAGTAATGCTCATTGAGAACGCAGAAAGGTTCGGACTTGCCCAGCTGCATCAGCTGAGGGGAAGGGTCGGAAGAGGCGCGCACCAGTCCTGGTGTCTTATGGTTTCAAAGATGAGCTCCGAAGAGACAAGGACAAGGCTGGAGACTCTTGCAAAAAGCAATGACGGCTTCTTTATTGCTGAAGAGGACATGAAGCAGCGTGGAACCGGCCAGCTTTTTGGAGTAAGCCAGTCCGGTGGGTCAGGGCTGTCAATTTCCGACCTTGCGAGGGACTACTCCATTTTCACAAGGGCAGGCAAATTTGCTGCCAGGGTCTTCCATGAGGAGACCGATGAATACAGTAGGGTTAAAGCTGAATTCACACGGATGCTCGAGGATTCCATGGAATTCATATGCCTTAACTGACAGGAGGAATAAATGAGGATAATAGCAGGAAGCGCGAAGGGCAGAAAGCTTCTGTCACCGCTCAATCAGGGAAGAGTTACAGAGAAGGGCGACATCAATGCCACGAGACCGACACTGGACAGGGTCAAGGAATCGATGTTCAGCATCATCAGCGGGAAAATACAGGATGCAAGGGTGCTTGACATGTTTTCCGGTACGGGAAGCCTTGGCCTGGAAAGCATAAGCAGAGGTGCCGGCAGTGCTGTAATGGTCGAAAAGTCCAGGGAAACCTATGAAATACTTACAAAAAACATAGAGAATCTTGGGTTTTCAGGAAAATCTACCCCGATTCTCTCAGATTCATATGAATATTGTAAAAAAGCAGGGTATAAGGGCGATGTTTTTGATATAATATTTGTGGACCCTCCGTATCTGAACAATATGGTGAAAACATCAGTCCTGCTGATTGAGGAGCTTGGGCTTCTTTCAAGTCAGGGAGTGATAGTATCCAAATATGACATATCTGAAGAAATATTCGAACCGGAAGTAAGTCTCGAATTAGTGGACAGGAGAAAGTACGGTAAGACCGTTCTTGCCTTCTACCAGCATCGAAAGGAGCATGTATGATAACAGCCGTATACCCAGGCAGCTTCGATCCCGTAACAAACGGTCACCTTGACATCATGCTTAGATCCGCAAGGGTCTTTGACAGAGTGATTGTCGCAGTACTTAACAACATCGACAAGAGGTGCATGTTCACAGTAGAAGAAAGATTGGCGATGATACAGAAAGTAGTCGGCAATTATGATAATATTGAAGTGAAGAGTTTTGAAGGGCTGCTGGTGGATTTCCTCGAAGTAGAGGGAGCTGATGTCATAGTCAAGGGACTTAGGGGAGTCGCTGATTTCGACTACGAGATGCAGATGGCCCACACGAACAAGAAGCTTTCACAGGATATTGAGACAGTGCTGCTGATGACAGAGCCATGCAATTCGTACATCAGTTCATCCAATATAAAGCAGATCGTGCATTTTGGCGGAGATATCAGGGGCCTTGTGCCTGATGTGCTTCTTGACGAAATATATGCCAAGGAAAGAAAAAACAGGGGGATTTGACATGAATGAAAGCTATGAGGTAACTTCAAAGAAAATCGAGATAACCAGCCTTGTGGAGGTTCTTCAGGAAATTGTGGAGGACGGACAGAAGGTCTTCTTCAGCAAGAAGGTCATGGTAGACAAGGATGAGCTCACATCAGTTCTGGATGAGCTTACACAGGCACTGCCTGAAGACCTGAGGACTGCCCAGTGGGTACTTTCTGAAAAGGACAGGATACTTAACGAGGCAAGAAGCGAGTACGAAAGGTCCAAGGCTGAAGTGGCTGAACTTATGAAGGCCAAGCTGGACAACCATGACCTCGTGAAGGAAGCTGAGGTCAGGGCTAAGGAGATAATCGCAAAGGCCCAGTCCGATGCGAAGATGGTCAGGCTGTCTGCAAGGGACTATGCCGACAATCTTCTTACTGACCTCGAGAAGGAGCTCCAGTCGAAAAACAGCGAGATGATGGTTAACCTTAAGAAGCTGTTCGAAGGGTTCATATCAGACTACAACAGGGACATAACAGGAACTGCGGCAGTTGTCAGGGAAAACATCAAAGAACTCAGGGAAATGAAATAGACAGCAAAGAAGGCTCGCAAACATCCAAAGATCGGATGCTGGGAGCCTTGCTTTTTGTCATATGTAACCCTTGAAATCCCAGGAAGCGTCATAGTCTCTGCAAAGCAGTCCGTAGACCTTCGAAGCCTTTGAATCAAGGGTATGGTATTCATCGATTTCTCTTCCGAAGTTGTGGATGAGTCTTATTTCAGTATCCTTTCTTATCGAAGCGAGGAACTCATTGCCTCTGGGTGTCGACTCTAGGATCTTCACGGCACCGGGAATGCCCCTCCTCAGGCTGTCCAGGTCGCACCTGTCAAAGGACAGAAGGAACTGCATGAGAATCCTGGATATCCTGGTGTGAGTGTATCTCCGGGTTTTGACAGCCTCTATGAAGCCGGTCACTCCAGTTGTCCCGATCAGGTGAGAATGCTGGACCATGCGTTCGCAAAGCCCTCCCGAAGCATCAGGAAGGTTAGACAGGCAGTCTCCATCAACGGTCAGCCTGTAAAGCAGAAGATCTTTGCAGCTTTCAAGCGTCACCATCGAATAGCCTGATGAGACCAGACTGGCAAGCTCTTCACCTGAGCTGGCCGGAAGAAGTCCTTCTGCAGCTCCGCCTTCAATAAGCAGCTTCCTTATCCCTGTAGCCGATGGAAGTGACTTCTGCAGGTCTTCCTCATGGTAGCCGGCTCCCTGTCTCCTTATGGTAAACGGTTCAATGGATGAGCCTGTCTTTCGAAGTGCCTTCAGATACTCAACTCCTAAGATATTGTTAGGGCTTGAAAGAACACCTGGAGGAATATCTGGGAGAAGTGCTTCGAGGGCTTTAGACCTGGCACCGGGGAATGACTGTCCAAGGTCAAGGTATTTCCTCAGGAGAAGCCTGTATTCATCAGGTTCTTCCGAGACGATCTCTGCAATTCTTGAAAGTGTTCCTAAATCTCCCGCTTCGGAGCCGAAGGATAGCATTTCAATGCCATGAAGTCTGTTCAATATGTCAACCGAGCCCCGTGCAAAAAATTCGGCCGAGGAAAGGGCGTATACTGAAGGCAGCTCGAGGACCAGGTCTACCCCGCCAAGGACTGCCATATGGGCTCTCCTGTATTTGTCGAAAAGTGCTGGCGCACCGCGCTGCACGAAATTCCCTGACATCAGGGCGATGACGTGGGTGGCACCGTTTTTACGTGTCTCTTCTACCTGATAAGCATGACCCTTGTGAAATGGATTATATTCAGCGATTATGGCGCAAGGTCTCATGATGTAACCTCCAATACATTATAAAGTATATTTTACTGCATTTACCTTGAAAAGGACACATTGAAAGTTGTATCATATTAAGAGGTAAACACGAAAGGAGAAAATTTTATGGATTTTATGTCAAGCATGAAGGAAATGGCCAAAAGCGACATACAGAGAATAGTCCTGCCGGAAGGTGAAGAGGAAAGGAATCTGACTGCTGCCGCTACGATCAATGCTGAAAAGATTGCGGAGGTCATTCTTGTAGGAAACGAAGAGGTCATAAGGGAAAAGGCTGGAAAGCTGGGACTGAACATTGAAGGAATCGAGATACAGGATCCTTCAAAGTCCGAGAAGACCGCAGAATATGTTAAGGAATTCTATGAGCTCAGGAAATCCAAGGGAGTGACTGAGGAAATAGCTGCCAAGACCATGCTGGATCCGATGTATTTCGGAACCATGATGGTAAAGAAGGATGATGCGCAGGGTATGGTATCAGGTGCCATACATACCACCGGCGACCTGCTGAGACCGGGCCTTCAGATAGTGAAGACAGCTCCGGGGATAAGCGTGGTTTCATCTTTCTTCGTTATGCTTCTTGAGGACCACAGCTACGGCAAGGACGGCATGATGCTCTTCGCAGACTGCGCGGTCAATCCGAATCCTAATGAGGATGAGCTTGCTGCAATCGCAATTTCGACAGCTGATACAGCGAAGAAGCTTTGCGGAATGGACCCTAAGGTAGCCATGCTTTCATTCTCTACGATGGGAAGCGCAAAGCACGAGCTTGTTACTAAGGTTCAGAATGCAGTTAAGAAGGCAAACGAGCTCAGACCTGACCTTGCCATAGAAGGCGAGCTTCAGGCAGATGCAGCCCTCGTTGCTAAGGTCGGAAAGCAGAAGGCTCCTAATTCGAAGGTGGCAGGAGAGGCCAATGTCCTCGTATTCCCGGACCTTCAGGCTGGAAACATAGGATACAAACTTGTACAGAGACTTGCCGGCGCAGAGGCCATCGGACCGATATGCCAGGGCTTTGCAAAGCCGATAAATGACCTTTCAAGAGGCTGCAGCGCTGAGGACATAGTGAATGTCGTGGCGATAACTGCAGTTCAGGCTCAGTCACAGAAATAGCTTTCAATTAAATAAATATATATAGCTAAAAGGCAGGAGGAAAGTAATGAAAGTACTAGTAATTAATTGCGGAAGCTCATCCCTCAAGTATCAGCTGATCGACATGGACAATGAACATGCCCTTGCGAACGGACTTGTTGAAAGAATAGGGATAGAAGGTTCTGTGCTGACTCAGAGAGTGGACGGAAGGGATAAGTATGTACTTACAGTTCCTATGAAAGACCACAAGGATGCGATAAAGCATGTTCTTGAAACTCTTACTGACGGAGTTAACGGAGTAATCGCATCAATGGATGAAATCGGAGCAGTAGGACACAGAGTAGTTCATGGCGGAGAAAAGTACGCAGATTCTGTTGTCATAGACGATGAAGTCATGAAGGACCTTGTGGACTTCTCAGAGCTCGCACCGCTTCACAACCCACCTAACATAATCGGAATAAGAGCTTGCCAGGCCCTCATGCCTGACACGAAGATGGTTGCAGTATTTGATACAGCATTCCATCAGACTATGCCAGAAAAGGCTTTCCTTTATGGTCTTCCATATGAGATGTACAAGGAGCACCATATCAGGAAATACGGCTTCCACGGTACAAGCCACAAATATGTAGCTTACAGGACTGCAGATATTCTGGGCAAGGATATCAAGGACCTGAAGATAGTCACCTGCCATCTTGGAAATGGAGCATCAGTAGCTGCAGTTCAGAATGGAAAGTCAGTTGACACTTCAATGGGATTCACACCGCTTGAAGGACTCCTCATGGGAACAAGATGCGGAGACATCGACCCTGCTATAATCCCATACCTCATGAGAGTATCCAATTACTCCTATGATGAGGTTCTCGACATAATGAACAAGAAGTCAGGAGTACTTGGACTGTCAGGCGTATCGTCAGACTTCAGGGACATAGAAGTTGCAGCTGACGGCGGAAACAACAGGGCAAACCTTGCACTTGAAGTATTCTTCTACAGGGTAAAGAAATACATAGGCTATTTCGTTGCAGCAATGAATGGAATAGATGCACTCGTATTCACTGCCGGACTTGGAGAGAACGCTCCAGAGGCAAGGGAAGCGATAGCATCAAACCTTGAGTACTTTGGCATATACATGGACAAGGCAAAGAACAAGGTTAGAGGAAAGGAAACGATCATATCCACCGACGACTCAAAGGTCAAGGTCCTGGTTGTTCCTACAAACGAAGAGCTCATGATAGCCAGAGACACTTTGGCTTTGGTAAAATAGTCAAATAAAGCAGCCGGACCAAATGGTCCGGCTGCTTTATTTTCGCCTATTTTCCGTAAATCATGACCTTTTCATCCTTCATGACCGACTTCAGCCATTCAAGGGATTCTTTGACAGATTTTTCATCAGCTTCATACTTTTCGGCGGTTTGCCTGTAGTCTGTGCTTATTGGCAATATCTTGTAATCTGCATCCTCCTCGATACCTGTAAGGCTTATCCAGGTGGGTACGTATTCAGCCTCCTTGATTTCTACATTGCCTTTCTCGTCCTTCTCAAGCGTCACTCTAGCGACCATTCCTGTTTCGGTTCCTTTTATCTCCAGAATATCGAATCTCTGGTTGGACAGGAAGTTGCCCATGGAGTATGCTACAAGTCCCTGGTGCTTCCCATCTGTAGATTCCAGGAACTCCATGGACTGCACGAGATGCGGATGTGATCCAAGTATGAGGTCGACACCTTCATCAACAAGCTTCTGTGCAAGCTTCTTCTGATAGCTGTTAGGCTCCTTCTGGTATTCAGTACCCCAGTGCAGAACCACGGTGATGAATTCAGAACCCTCTTCCTTCATCTTGTCGATCTGGACCTTGATCTTTTCGAAGGATGATGTCACATTCGTGGTATCGATGATATTCAGCTGGTTTCCTATGCCTTCTGAAGGATTGTTGTTGAGGTATGGCCCGCTGCTGTTGAAAAAACCGCAGGTGAATGCAGTTATGCCAATCTTTATGTCCTTTACAGTCTGGACCGTATATTTGGCATCATTCTTGTTCTTTGAGGTTCCTACTGAAGTGAACCCCCTTGACTCCAGCTCCTTTAATGTGGCCAATACTCCGGCCTTGCCGTTATCCAGGGTGTGGTTGTTTATGGTTGAAATAATATCGAAGCCTGTGTCCTTGATCGCATCAAGAAGCTCAGGGGGAGAATTGAAACGCGGATATGTCGAAGGCTTCTTGCTTGAAAGTATTGTTGTTTCAAGGTTGGCTATCGATATGTCGGAGTCCCTGATGATATCCTTTATGAAAAGGAAGTTATCCGTGAAGTCGTAGGTGCCCTCGCCGGTCTTCTGGGCGACCAGCTGCGGATAATGGACCATTATGTCGCCGACAGCAGTGATGACCACAGTATTGTCAGGCTCAGGAGCTTCTGAAGGTTTTGTTGGTGCCGAAGGATTCGAAGGATCCGATGGCAATACGGCAGAGGTCGGATTAGCAGCTCCGTCTGCAGGTTCAAAGAATCCGCAGGAGGAAAGAAGCAGCATCGGGAGTAGTGCCCATAGAATCGCTTTATTGACGCATCTGGCTATTTCGCTCACCGTCCTATCATTTAATCCTTTTCATTATATCTGGATTTCAGCCTGAAAAAAGTACAAAAAGGTAAAAATTGACTCTTCCTCTTCACAAATCCGGCAATTGGTATATAATCGAGGTACGGGAGAATAAGGAAAAGACGTGGATATTGAAAAGTCTTGACTTTTGAACTCCGAATAAATATAATAATACGTGTTTGCTCACAAGGGCAAAACTTTATCCTTTTGGCACCATCCTACTCACACAGGATGCCATTTGGATGAGGATCTAGGAGTAGATATGCTTATATCACTACATGATATCAACAAAAAAAGTGTAACCAGGATAGTGGAATTTGCCATAACGGCAAGCCAGCTTGTTTACAACAATGAGGAAATCAGGACGCTTGAACCTATAAAAGTAACCGGCACGGTCGATGTGGCCGAAGGTGTTGCGGCTGTTAAGCTGACCGCTACTACCAGACTGTCGGAGACTTGTTCAAGATGTTTGGAAGAATTTGAACGGGATCTTATCGTCGAAATCGACGAAACAATCGCAGAAGGCGGAGAAGACGAAGAGGGAATTGTGCCTGTCCAGGAAGGCGGATTTATTGACCTCAAGGATGTTGTTCTCAACAGCATTTATATCTCGATGCCCATAAAAGTCCTATGCAAAGAGGACTGCAAAGGCCTTTGCCAAAGCTGCGGAACCAACCTCAACATACGAGAGTGCGATTGCGCTTCTCTAGACGAGGATCCGAGGCTATCGGCTCTCAAGGACATTTTCAAGGAGGTGTAACAATGGGAAATCCAGCTAGAAAGTTTTCTAAAGGCAGAAGAGACAGAAGAAGGGCTCAGACCTTCACACTCGCGGCTCCAGGACTCGTAGAGTGCCCGCAGTGCCATGAGAAGAAGCTCCCCCACAGAGTCTGCAAGTCATGCGGATACTACGACGGTAAGGAAGTAGTAGCTGTAGAGGCTGAATAGACATTTTGTGATGTTTTCGAATGTCAATAAGCTAGTCAGGGAATCGTTTTACCGATCCCCATGGCTAGCTTTTTTGTTTGTCATCTAAAATGGCATGTATGTCTGATTATGGCAATATGGTATAATTGCGACAGTAAGAATATTTTGATTGGAGGTGCCATATGAGGATAGCAGTAGACGGCATGGGGGGAGACCACGCACCACAGGAAGTGGTGGCAGGGACCATCCAGGCAGTGAACGAATATGGAGTTAACGTTGTAATCACAGGTCCGAAGGAGAAGATAGAGGCAGAGCTTGCAAGGTATCAATATGACAAGACCAAGGTGGAGATACTTGATGCAAGGGAAGTCATCAGCCTTGATGAGGCACCGGTCCTTGCGATGAGGAGAAAAAAAGATTCGTCACTGAGAAGAGCTTTCGACCTGGTGAAGGAAGGGAAGGCTGACGCAGTGGTTTCAGCAGGATCTACCGGTGCCCTTCTGGCAGGAGGACTTCTTATCATAGGCAGGATAAAGGGGATAGACAGGGCTGCCCTTGCAGCTCTCATACCTGGAAAGAATGGAAGGTTCATGGTTATCGACCTTGGAGCGAATGCAGATGTCAAGCCATACAACCTGGTTGAGTTTGCAAGGATGGGAAGGGTTTATTTTGAAAGTGTCCTGGGTTTTGTCAAACCTAAGGTCGGTCTCATCAATATCGGGGCTGAGGAAGAAAAGGGAAATGAACTGACCAAGGAAGCATATCAGCTCCTTAAGGCAGATACGACCATTAATTTCGTCGGGAACGTGGAGCCGAGAGAAGTGACAGATGGTGATGTTCAGATCCTTGTCTGTGATGGATTTACAGGAAATACGATTCTCAAGATGTATGAAGGCGTAGTGAAGAACCTCATGTCCATGATAAAGGAAGCCATGATGTCTTCGACAAGGGGAAAGGTTGGTGGACTCCTGGTCAAGCCTTCCCTGAAGGAGTTCATGGCCAAGCACGACTACAAGGAAGAGGGCGGAGCAGCCCTGCTTGGAGTGGACGGTCTGGTCATAAAGGCGCATGGCAGTTCAGACGCAAGAGCATACAAAAATGCACTGAGACAGGCGAAAAAGCTTTATGACAGAGGATTCCTTAAAATTTACAAGGAAAACATGGCAAAAGAACAGTAGGATTATGTTGCATTAAGGCAAGGATTCCACTATTATACAATCTATGGAGGTGATTTTAATGTTTGAAAAAGTAAGGGCAATAATTGCTGACAAGCTCAGTCTGAACGAAGACGAGATAACAATGGACTCGACGTTCGAGGATCTTGGTGCTGATTCACTTGACATAGTCGAGCTGGTCATGGCGCTTGAAGAAGAGTTTGACGTAGAGATAGCCGACGAGCAGGCGGAGAACGCCAAGAAGGTCGGAGATGTAGTCAATTATCTTAAGACGCTCACCGGAGAAGATTAGATGATTTGAAATCCCGTATCCAGCATGCTGTATACGGGATTTTGTTTTTTCTGTATAATGTAGAGGACCATAAGTTTATTCCTGAGGCTGCAGCTATAAGGCAGCTTGAGGAATAAACTTCATAAAGGAGATGAATTTATGGAGTTTGAAAAGACCATAGGTGTCGATTTTTCTGACAAGAAGCTCATAGAGACTGCGCTTACCCATTCGTCATTCGCAAATCAGCACAAGAACATGGATTACAACGAGAAGCTTGAGTTTCTGGGTGATGCTGTGCTTCAGCTGTGCATAACCGAGATGCTTTTCGCAGAATTCGTTGAGAAGTCTGAAGGGGAGCTGACCAAGCTCAGAGCGCTTATCGTATGCGAGAGCTCCCTGCATGAGGTTGCAAGAAGCCTTGACCTGGGCAGGCACATGAGGATGAGCAGAGGCGAGGAACAGACCGGCGGAAGGACTCGGCCCTCGCTTCTTTCTGATGCGGTGGAAGCGGTCATAGCAGCAATATACCTGGATAAGGGCATGGATGAAGCAAGGGCCTTTGTCGCCAGGAATTTCAGAAGCCTTATCGAGATGGCCGGAAGGAACGAGATAGTATTCGACTACAAGACCAGGCTTCAGGAAATACTGCAGGAGAACGGTGATGTGGATATAAGGTACGATATGGTGAAGTTTGAGGGTCCGCCTCACAGAAGGAAATTCTATTCCAAGGTAGTCATCGATGACATTACCATGGGCCGTGGAGAGGGCTTTTCAAAGAAGGAGTCCGAGCAGACAGCCGCGAAGGATGCCCTCGAAAAGCTTGTGAGACCGGAGGATTTCGATGCGTAGACATGTCATAATACCGATATTCATACCTCACGTTGGCTGCCCCCATGACTGTGTGTTCTGCAACCAGGCAAAGATTACAGGAGTGCTGCGGGAAGAATACGACAGCATAGATGCAGGGTATGTCCGAAAGATCGTAAGGGACTACCTTGAGACGATTGACAGAGACAACACGGAGCTGGAGGTGTCATTTTTCGGAGGCACTTTCACTGCCATAGACATAAGGAAGCAGAGGGAGCTTCTTGCAGTAACGAAGGAGCTCAAGGAGACTGGGATCATAGACAGGATAAGGCTTTCGACAAGGCCTGACTATATCAACCTCTTCATACTTTCACACCTGAAGGAACATCTTGTTGACGTCATAGAGCTCGGAGTACAGTCTCTGTCCGAGGATGTCCTCGAGGCATCAAAAAGAGGCTACAGTCCAAAGGCCGTTGAGGATGCAAGCAAAATGATAAGGTCATTCGGCTTCACTCTCGGGCACCAGCTCATGACAGGGCTGCCTCTGGACACTGAGGAAAAGGACCTTTTATCTGTAAGGGAAAGCATAAGGATGAAGCCTGACATAGCCAGGATCTACCCTGCGCTGGTCATAAGGGACACAGAAATGGCTGACCTTTACCTTGCAGGAAGCTACGAGCCGTATTCCCTTGACAGGGCAGTTGCAGTCACTTCAAAAATGCTCAGTGAGTATGAGAAGGCCGGAGTTAATGTGATAAGGGTCGGATTGCAGCCTACGGATGAAATAGCACCTGGCAGGGATGTCCTGGCCGGACCATACCACCCTGCAATCAGGGAGCTTTGTGAGAGCTACTCAATGTGCCAGAAGATAGAAGAAGCAGGATTTGATAAAGTGACGGTCAGGATAGGAAAAAGAGACCTGTCCAAGCTTTATGCCGGCGGCAAGAGGTATTTTAATGCTCTTTCAGAGAAGATGGTAGTTAAAGTCGAGGTATCAGGCAGCGACCAAAAGGGGATCTTCGAGATCATCCCATTTGACGGAGGAGGAACAAATGTATCTTAAATCAATAGAGATAAGAGGCTTCAAGTCCTTCGCCGACAGGACTCACCTTGATTTCAGGGAAGGTATAACTGCAGTTGTGGGACCGAACGGAAGCGGCAAGTCGAACATCTCAGACGCCGTCAGGTGGGTCCTGGGTGAACAGAGCGTAAAAAGCTTAAGAGGCGGAAAGATGGAGGATGTCATATTCTCGGGGACTGAGTACCGGAAGCCACTTGGCTTCGCTGAAGTTACCCTGGTCCTTGACAATTCATCAAAAAGCCTTCCTGTAGCCTTTACTGAGGTAAGCGTCACAAGGAAGCTATACAGGTCCGGTGACAGTGAATATCTCATCAACAACAACCAATGCAGGCTTCGTGACATCCACGAGATGTTCATGGACACCGGAATAGGCAAGGAAGGATATTCACTCATAGGCCAGGGAAAGATAGAGGCGATCCTATCAGGCAAGATGGAGGACAGGAGAGCGCTTCTTGAGGAAGCTGCAGGAATAGTCAAGTACAAGTCGAGGAAGGAAGAGGCTGAAAAGAAGCTTTCAAACACGGACCTCAATCTTCTGAGGGTAACAGATATACTTACAACCTACGAAGAAAGGATAGGTCCCCTTGGGCGTGAAAAGGAGAAGGCTGAAAAGTTCCTTGTCCTTTCTGCGGAGCATAAGGAGATCCTGATATCGCTCATTATGTCCGACCTTGATGATATGCAGGGAGATGAGGCAAGGCTGGCAGGTGAGGCAGATACAGCAGAGAAGCGATTCAATGAAGCCTTGAGGGAAAAGGACGAGACTGCTGGAAGGAAGGCAGCACTTGAAGCTGAAATGGAGAGGAAGGCGGAAATCCAGTCTGCTCTGAAGGAAGAATTCTTCATGAAGAGAGGTCAGGCTGAATCAGTGGAAAAAGACAGGCAGATGTCCGAAGCCGCAAAATCTGACAAAGAAAAGCTCAGGGACAGAAGCGAGAGCCTTAAGAAAGCTTCCGGGGAAAGATGCGAGACTGAAAAGATTGCGCTCGCCGACCTGAAGGCGGACCTTGAATCAGGGAGTGGCGAGAGGGAGACTGTGGGCAGGATGCTCGCTGAAAAGAGATCCGCACTTGCGCAGATAGAGGAATACCTGAAGTCAACCGAGGAAGAGCAGAAGGGTCTTAAGGATGAGGATGAGGATTCCGATGTCAGGCTGAACAGCCTCAGGAAAGAAGAGATGAGACTCCATGGAGAAATCGCCGGAATAACCGGAAGGATAGAGGACGGCAAATCGACGCTTGCCAGCTACAGGGCATCGACAGAGATGAACATTTCTGCAAAGGCAGCGGTGGAGGCGGAGATTGCTTCACTGGAGGCTGAAAAGTCAGTCAAGGAAGCCGAGCTTTCTCTCCTCAGGAAAGAGTCTGAAGAAGGCCGGAAGGAACTTGAGGAGGGAGATTCAAGGGTAAGGTCCCTTTCTGAGGAGATAAGGGCTTCGGAATCCCAGATAAGGCTGCTCAGAAACCTTGAGGAACATTTCGAGGGATATTCTAGGTCCGTCAAGCTTCTGATGGAGCACCTGAAGTCAGGTTCGAGCAGAAGGCTTGGCAGGATAAGGCTTGTGGGCGATGCGATCAGGCCCTTGAAGGGATTTGAGTCGGCGCTGGAGACCGCCCTTGGAGCAGCTGTCTCGAACATAATCACGGACGATGAAAATATTGCCAAAGAGCTCATAGGAGTCCTTAGGGAGAAAAACTTCGGTAGGGCGACATTCCTTCCAAGGAATGTCATGAAAGGGACCAGAGCCAAGCAACCACAGCTCAAGAAAGGCAGTATACTTGGAAATATCCTGGACTTTCTGGAGGTTGAGGAAGGCTATTCAAACATAGCTGAAAATCTTCTCGGCAGGGTCTTCGTTTCAGAGAACATCGACCATGCAACGGCTGCGGCAAAAGAAATGGGATACCAGTACAGGATAGTCACCCTTACCGGAGACGTGGTCAATGCTGGCGGCTCCATGACCGGCGGAAGCACAGCCGGCAAGAATTCCGGCCTGTTCTCGAGAAAGACTCAGCTTACCGAACTTACTGAAGGCCTGACAGTCCTGAGGAACAATCGTGAGGAAGCAAGTGCAGCGAGGCAGGAAAAGGCAAAAGCCCTTGAAGAGAGAGGAAAAGCTGAAAGGGAGCTCTCTTACGCCGTTTCGCTTCTTGATATCGAGATTGCCAAGAAAAGGGAAAGGTCCGAGGTGTTTGGTGCTGACGTAAGAAGGCTCCACTCGGTATTGGCCGAGACAGAGATGTCAGTAAGGTCAAGACAGGATGAACTGGCTTCCCTTAATGAGCTGTTAAGTGAGATCGACGTGAGGATATCCTCGTTCCAGGAGGAAAGAGGAAGGAACAGACAGCAGCAGAGGGAACTCAAGGAGATGAGGACCGAAGCCTTCAGGTCATATGATGCGATGAAGGAAGAGATAACGGGCATACTAGTAACGGAAGGCAGACTTCTGGAGGTCTGGAATGCAAAAGAGGAAGATGTCCGCCGAAGGGAGGAGCTGATAAGGGCCCTTCTTGACGAAGAAAAGATGCACGGAATTGAGGCTGAAGAGGCTGAAAGGGCGATTGCGGAGCTTGAAGAGAAGCTTCTGAGGCTGAAAGAGGAAAAGCAGGGCCTTGACTCATTCCTTGCCGGGCGCGAATCCGAGCTTGACAGGATATCCATGGATGAGGTCAGGGACAAGGCATCCTTAAGGGAAATAAGCGGTGCTCTAGCGACGATAGAGGAAGAGTATCATGTGCTTGACAAGGACCTGATGAGGAAGAAGGATGCCCTTGAAAAGCTTAAGGGCGAACGGATATCACTCGTCAACAGGATCAACGACGAGCTGGACATGACCCTTGCACAGGCGAGGGATGAGATGATAGAGCTGCCTGACAAGGATGCCGCAAGGAAGAGGCTGAATCAGCTTAGAAAGGAAATCTCAGGCCTTGGTTCGGTAAATACGGCAGCTATTGAGGAATTCCGTGAAGTCAGCATCCATCGGGATTTCCTGACGGCACAGAGGAAGGATCTTGAGGATGCAAAATCTGAGCTCAAGGAGCTCATTACTGACATGACACTCAGGATGAGGATAATGTTCCAGGAGAACTTCAAGGTAATGAGCGAAAACTTCGAGGATACATTCAGAAGGCTGTTTTCAGGAGGTCATGCAAGACTTATCCTGGGAGAGGGAGATGTACTGGAGGCTCCGATAGAGATAAGCGTTCAGCCTCCTGGCAAGAAGCTTCAGAACATCACTCTGATGTCCGGTGGAGAAAAGGTTCTTTCGGCTATCGCGCTGACATTCGCAATTCTCAGGATGAAGCCTACTCCGTTCTGTATACTTGATGAAATCGAAGCTGCGCTGGATGAGGCCAACGTGGCAAGGTTCTCAGCTTTCCTGAGGGAATTCGCACAAGAGACACAGTTCATACTTATAACACACAGGAAGGGGACCATGGAGGCATCAGACGTGCTTTACGGGGTTACCATGGAAGAAAAGGGAGTTTCAAAGATAGTATCATTGGACCTCTCTGCAGAAAGGAGAAAACGGGAAATTGGCTAGTTTATTCGACAAACTCAGGGAAGGACTTGCAAAGACAAGAGACAGCCTTACAGACAAGTTCAACG
>DIWI01000093.1:0-855 GCA_002428415.1 Clostridiaceae bacterium UBA6110 | reverse complement strand
GGACGGAGCATATCAACGATGTTGCACTGCTTAAGGATGCCATGAGGGATGTCCTGGCGGAATACATGACTGCGGATGAGCCTTTTGATACGACAGGTCCCATGGTGATTCTTGTCATCGGTGTCAACGGTGTCGGAAAGACAACATCTATCGGAAAGCTTGCGCACAAGTACAGGGCCGACGGCAAGAAGGTCATTCTTGCAGCTGCTGACACCTTCAGGGCTGCAGCTATAGATCAGCTTGAAATATGGGCAAAGAGGGCAGGCGTGGAGATAGTCAAGCATCAGGAGGGCTCCGACCCGGCTGCTGTGGTTTTTGACGCAGTACAGGCATTCAAGGCCCGAAAGGCTGATGTGCTTATCTGCGATACCGCAGGAAGGCTTCATAACAAGAAGAACCTGATGGCTGAGCTTGAGAAGATCAACAGGGTTATTGACAGGGAGATAGGGGATGCCAGGAAATACTCCCTGATCGTCCTTGATGGAACCACGGGGCAGAACGCCATAGTACAGGCCAGGGAATTCAAATCGGTCACTGACCTTGATGGAATAATCCTTACAAAGCTCGATGGGACGGCAAAGGGCGGCGTGGTGTTTTCCATAAAGCAGACCCTTGACCTTCCGGTCCTATATATCGGAGTCGGAGAGGGAATAGATGACCTGCAGGAATTCGACCCCAAGGCCTTTGCTCAGGTCGTTATTTAGCATTGATACAGAAGAATTGTTTTTAATTGTTTGCGCCCTGTTAAGTAAAAATACTTGACAGGGTGCACGACCTTTGCTAATATTATTTCTGTGAGTAGGTGAGGTTATGGAAAACAGAATGGAAATATCCTTGTTGATGGATCATTACGGG
>DIWI01000085.1 GCA_002428415.1 Clostridiaceae bacterium UBA6110 | reverse complement strand
GCCATGACACTTGCCACATCGGCCGGAATCCCGACGCCAAGGTTCACAATGTCACCACAATTCAGCTCCATTGCACATCTTCTGGCGATTACCTTCCTTTCAGACAGTGGCACTACCGGTATTCCGTCGAGAGGCTTTTTCAGGTTGCCTGCGAAGGCAGGTTCATAATAGACTCCCTCAGTCTGCCAGCAGGCTCTCTTGTCTGTGGCAACCACCACATAGTCAACGAGTGCTCCGGGTATCCTTACATCCTTTGGATGAAGGGTGCCTTTGGCCGCCTCATACTCTACCTGGACTATAACTATTCCACCGCTGTTCTTTGCTGCCTGAGCAACTACCAGACCTTCGTTTATTGGGCCTTCGTTCTCAAATGTTATGTTTCCGTTCCTGTCAGCTGTTGTTCCCCTCAGGATTGCTACATCCAGCGGAAAGGACTTGTAGAACAGATATTCCTCTCCATTGAGATTTACAACCTCCACCAGGTCTTCTGTCGTGACCTTGTTCATCTTGCCACCTTCGATGCGGGGATCCACAAATGTTCCGAGTCCTATTTTGGTCAAAAGACCCGGTCTGTGTGCAGCGATTTCTCGCCAAAGGTTGACTATGACTCCCTGAGGCAGGCAGTGGCAGGCTATCTTGTTTGCCCTTACCAGGTCGTTCATGGCAAAGGCAGATCCGATATGGGCAGCTGACCACTTGGATACAAGGCCTTCAATCCCTAATCTTGTCATGCCCCTCTCTTTCCAGTCGCCCAGTGCGCTGCCCTGTTTCATGGAGAGGCCGCAGGGATGTCCTGTGGCTCTATAGTTATCGGCAATTGCCACTGCTATTTCTTCCGGCCAGCCTGAAAGCCCCATACCAGCGACTCCTACGGTCGAATTGTCATGTATCAGTCTTGCTGCTTCCTTTGCCGTAATGAATTCAACCATGTCTTTAATCACTCCTAAGGATATTTTCAATCGTTAATTCCATAACAATATAGTAACATGTAGAATTAATCATGTAAATACATACACGTTCTAATGTACATTATTTTCTAAATTTTTCACAAACACAATTTCAGTTATGCTGATTTTTTTCTGGTTACATTCAGGTTCAATTTTGTCTGATGTTATGGTATGATTGCTTCAATATGTAGGAGGTAACATGTATGCGAACACTTAAATATGCAATTCTTGGACTGATTAACCGGGAACCTATGACAGGGTATGACATAACCAAGGAATTCAACAGCAATGTCCTTGCCAACTTCTGGTATGCAAACCACAGTCAGGTCTATCCAGAGCTCAGCAAGCTTATTGATGAGGGCTCATTAAGCTTCGAGGTTGTTATCCAGGGAGAGAAGCTTGAAAAGAAGCTTTATACTATCACCGAAAAGGGCAGGCAGGAGCTCATGAAGTGGCTTGTCAAGGATGAACCGCTCGAAGCGACTCCAAAGGACATATTCCGCCTAAGGGCTTATTTTTCCGATTTTCTAAACCTTGATGATCTTGCAGCCCTGGTTACGCAGCAGAAGTTGAAGCATCTTCAAAAGCTTGATTCCCTGCAGAAGATCATGGACAGGGCCTATCCGGTTCCACCATCTGTAAAGGCCAGGGAATTCGGTGACTTCATAGTCCTTGAAAGTGCCATCATGAGGGAAAAATACTACATCAACTGGCTTGATGACTATCTATATCACATTTCAAGGTCATGATTTTAAAAAGAAGGTACGGATTAGACACCGTACCTTCTTTTACTGATCAAACGGTCAGAGGTTATATTACTTGAGTATCTTTACTGTAGCCTCACCATCAATTACGATGACGCCATCCTGGTTAACTGCATAGTTGTGGATCTTGAGTATCTTCTTCTCTTCTATCTTTTCAGCAACTTCAACAATTGCAGTGATTGTGTCTCCCATTCTTGTCGGAGCCTTGAATTTCTGTGTATGTCCCATGTATACCGATGCGCCTCCGAAGAATGGTGCGCCTGCTGGTCCGAAAAGGCTCTCTACAAGCATTCCATGGCATATCCTTGACTTGAATACAGTTGTCTTGGCATATTCTTCATTCATGTGAAGAGGATTGAAATCACCGCTGATTCCTGCAAACAGTATTACATCTGTCTCTGTTATTGTCTTTGTGAACGAGTTCTTGTCACCCACGTTGAAGTCAGCAAAAGTCTTTATTTCATAAGCCATTATTAATTCCTCCGAATTTCATTTTTTATTTTTGTATCAGGTATTAGCTGCAGTAGGTTCCGCCATTGATATTGAGTGTAGCTCCGTTTATGAAGCCTGCTTCCTCTGATGCGAGGAATGCCACTGCTCCTGCGAGCTCCTTAGGGTCTCCGCCTCTTCCTACAGGTATCTGTGAGATAAGGTTGTCGATTATTTCCTGCTTCATTGTAAGAGTCATTTCAGTCATCATGAATCCAGGTGCTACCGCATTGCAAGTTACACCCTTCCTGCCGAACTCCTTGCTCCAGGTCTTTGTCATTCCGATAACTCCAGCCTTTGCAGCACCGTAGTTCGTCTGACCGAAGTTTCCAGCTACACCTGTAAGTGAGCTTATGTTTATTACACGTCCGTACTTTCTCTCGAACATGTACTTAACAGCTTCCTGAGTGCAGATGAACATTGACTTCATGTTTGTGTTGATGACAAGGTCGAACTGGTCGTCAGTCATCTTCATGAAGGATGCATCCCTTGTGATTCCTGCGTTGTTGACAAGTACATCTATCTGTCCGTATGTTTCGATGACAGTCTTCATCATGTCAGCTACCTGTGCCCTGTTGGTCACGTCACATGCTATTGCTATGGCTTCTCCGCCTGCAGCTATGATTTCATCCCTAACTACGATACAAGCCTCTTCATTGATGTCTGTAACGACAACCTTTGCGCCTTCCTTTGCGAACCTTTCAACGAATGCCTTTCCAAGGCCTCTTCCTGATCCGGTTACAACTGCTACCTGATTTTCAAAACGTCTCATTTTCATATCTCCTTTATTCCTAAGCTTTTTTATTATATCTATTTGATTAGCCTACCTTTATTACTATGGAAGCTCCGATATCACCTGCTGCACAGCCTGTGAATGCTCCATATCCGCCGCCCTGCTTCGCAAGCAACTCTACAAGCTCCATTATTGACCTTCCTGCTGTAGGACCCTGTGGATGTCCGTAGATCATTGATGATCCGCCGTTGTTGATGATCTTCTGGTCGATGTTAAGCATTCTTCCAAGGTTTGCATCATTGACAGCAAAAGGATTGTGTGTCTTAACCTGGCTGAGGTCGCTGATCTTTATTCCTGCCCTTTTTGCTGCAAGTTCAAGTGCCGGTACTGGCGCAGCTGCCATTTTTCCTGCTCCTATCCTCACTATCCCATATGAAAGAACCTGAACTGTTATGTTCTTGTCAGTACTTAGTTCCTTTGCCTTATCCCTTGTTGTTACTATAAGTCCGCAGTTTCCGTCAGCTGGATGTGTCTGGCTGCCGTAGGTAAGAACTCCACCTTCCTCGATGGTCTTCAGCTTCGCCAGCTCTTCAGCTGTCACAGGCCTTACACCTTCATCTTCAGAAATATACCTTACGTCCCTTTTGCTTTCTCTTACTTCAACCGGGAACATGTATTTCTTCTGGAATTCCCTGTCGTTTGCAAGCGCATCAAGGTACTGATGGTATCTAAGCAGTGCTATCTCATCACATTCCTGTCTTGTGATTCCAACTTCCCTTGCGACTGCCTCAGCTGTCTGGTACATCTGCAGTCCTGCTCCCGGCGACGGATCCCTTTTAAAGTTATCAAGGACCACATTCTCTATATCAAGGCTGCCTGTCCTTGGATTGGGTGCTACAACGATAGGAGTGCTGGAGCATCTGTCAGTCGAGAGGCAGAATACAGAATCAAAATTTCCAAGCTCGATGTCATTTGCCGCGAGTCCGAGTGTAGTGGTTGAAGTCGCGCAAACCTGGTTCATCGAAAGTGCAGGTATCTCCTTCTTCCTGTCTAGGATAACTGCAGCTGCATATGCATGTCCGTAAAAGGACAGAGGATTTACGACTGTTGATCCCATGTACAGGAAGTCCAATACTGTCGGGTCGATCTTCTTGTCAGCAAACCAGCGTTTCGCCGTATCTGCGCTTAAAGTTATTGGGTTTTCTGATTTTAATGATCCGTTCCATCTTACGAATGGTGTCGAGTAATATCCTCCGTAAGGTATGTATGCTTTGGTATATGCCATTTCTTTGTCTCCTTTTCTTTGTTATCTATATATTTCTTTTACCTACCTGTTAAACCCTTAAAGTGACTGTTTAGGTTTTTCTATAATCATTCTTTTCTTTCTGGCAGCTAAACTATGCTCTTCAGGCTGCCCCAGGTCTCTTTGAAAATCTCTTCATCCATGGTCTTAAGGTCCTTGCTCACAAGCGGCTTGAATTCCATGTTTGCCAGTATATCCTTTTCAACGTCAATTCCTGGTGCAACTTCAATCAGCTCCATTCCATCCTTTGTAAGCTGGAATACGCATCTTTCTG
This sequence comes from Clostridiaceae bacterium UBA6110, assembly GCA_002428415.1. GTDB lineage: Bacteria > Bacillota > Clostridia > Clostridiales > Clostridiaceae > Youngiibacter. The sequence goes on along the minus strand of DIWI01000085.1, from coordinate 27,957 downwards.
TCACATAGAGGACTGTCTTGTTGTTTGCCGCTGCAGTCTTTCCGCTGAAGGTGATCTGGTCGACCTTCTTCATGAATTTCTTTTCAGTGCCTTCCTCGATGATGATGAGTTTTCCATCCTCGACTTTAGTCTTGGCACCGACCATGAAGCTTCCGCAGAATACAACTTTCTTAGACGCCTGTGATATGTTTATGAATCCGCCGGGCCCCATGAACTTCGGTCCAAACTTGCTCACATTCAGGTTTCCGTCTTCATCGACCTGGGCAAGTCCAAGGACTGCAAGGTCCAATCCGCCGCCATCGTAGAAGTCAAACATCTGGTTATGAGGAATGATGGCCTCCGAATTGTATACTGCACCGAAATCGGGCTTTGCTGCAGGTACTCCGCCAAAGCTTCCACCTTCTACAGTCAGAGTGATCTTATCTATGCAATCTTCCTCTGCTGCTATGGAAGCCACGTTGGCGGGCATTCCCACTCCAAGGTTTACTATCATGCCGCTCTTGAGCTCCCTGGCGCATCTTCTTGCGACGATCTTCTTTTCATCCAAAGCGAGTACGGGCATGGATCCTGTCGGAACCCTGTGCTCACCTGAAAATGCAGGACTATAGTATCTTCCTTCAGTCTGCCATGATGCCTCCTCTTTAGTCGCTACGACAACGTAGTCGACAAGAGCTCCTGGGATAATGACATCCTTTGGCTTGATTGCTCCATTCTTTACCTTGTATTCAACCTGGACTATGACGATTCCTCCGGTGTTTCTCGTAGCTGCTGCCAGCGAGTAGCCTTCGTTTAGGAACATCTCCCTTTCCATGCTGACATTTCCATTTTCATCAGCTGTGGTTCCCCTCAATATACATACGTTCACAGGGAAAGTTGGAAAGAAAAGGTAGTCTTCATTGTCGATATTGAGTATCCTTACTATGTCTTCAGACTTTCTGGCTGCCTCATTCATCTTTCCGCCTTCAATTCTCGGATCGATGTAAGTTCCAATACCGACCTTTGTTATCAGTCCTGGTCTGTGAGCTGCGATCTCTCTCCAAAGGTTGATTATTACTCCCTGGGGAAGAGCGTATGTAGCAATCTCCTCTTCAAGTGCCAGCTGGCACATTTTCGCAGAACCGCCTATATGTGCACCTGTCCAGCTTCTTACCATGCCCTTGATGCCGAACCTTGTGGTTCCTCTCTGTTTCCAGTCTCCGGTATGGCATGCCTGCTTGATCTTCAGGTTTGCAGGATGACCTTCCTCTTTGTATCTGTCTGCCATCGCTTCCCCGATCTCATCAGGCCAGCCGGCGAGACCCTGTGCTGCTATACCTACTGTATCGAAGTCGTTTACCAGAAGCGCAGCTTCCTTTGCCGTAATATACTTAGCCAACTATGTTTCCCCCCTTTAATCTTGTCTTCATCATATATCCTCTTTGAGTCCATGTATAATACCGGTGTCTTATTGCCAGCTATCAGAAAAATCTATACCTTCTCAAGAGTCCCGATGACCATTTTCTTAAGCTCTCCTGTGTTTACCTTGCCAGTCCGTCCGATTGGAAATTCGCTGAAATACTCGATACTCTCAGGTATCTTGAATTGCGCCAGATGCTTCCTCATATGGTTTATGAGAAGCTGCTCGTTGATCCTCCAGCCCTTCCTGAGAATTATACAGGCGACAACCTTTTCCTGAATTACCTCTGCAGGCACACCTACCACCTTCACGTCCTCAATCCCCGGATAGTTCCGTATGCAGGTCTCCACCTCAACTGGCGAGATGTTCTCGCCGCATCTTATGATGAGCTCCTTCACACGTCCGGTGATATGGAGATTTCCGTCTTCATCCAGCATCCCAAGGTCTCCTGTCTTCATCCAGCCATCATCAGTGAATGTCTTTTCACTCTCATCCTTCATCCTGTAGTAGCCCTTCATGACATTGAAGCCTTTGATCTCAATCTCCCCGGAAATCCCTGGAAGCCCTTCAGCTCCGCTTATCCTAAGGCTAGTTCCCTCGATTGGCTTCCCTACATGGTGCGATTTGCTTTCAAGGCTTTCATCGAAACCCGAGAAGGTTATCCCGGCTGTCGCTTCCGTCTGGCCATATGACATCTGCAGGTGAGGTATTGAAAAGTTCCTGCTTATCTCCATGAATTCATTTGGGGATACATAAGACCCCGCAACCGTTCCTGTAATCAGCGAGCTGATCTTGTAGTTCATCCGGTTTTCGTGCCTCATCATGGCGAGGAACATGGTCGTCACTCCGTTGAACACGGTGCACTTGTTCTTCTCAATGCATTCAAGAACATCTGCCGACCTGAAGGCTTCAAGGATATAAATAGTCCCTCCTGCTGTCAGCCCCGCAAGCAGGTCCACTGAAAGTCCGTAGCAATGATAAAGGGGAAGCACGGAACATATTCTCGTTTCCGGTCCCAGTCTCATATGCCTCGCTGCCTCAGCGGCCGCTGTCAGCATCTGGTATCCGCTTGTAAGAACGCCCTTTGGCTTGGCTATAGTCCCCGATGTGAAAATGAGGTTCACAGGGTCCGCCGGGTCAACTGACGCCTTCCTGCCTCTGAGGTATTCAGCCTCCAGATCGCTTGGCTCCTTGTAATTCATTAGCAGAGGTCCAAGCTCATGGCCAATGTGGAATATCCGCTTCAGCATAGGTGCTGACTCCCTGTTTATCTTATCCAGGCATACCTTGAATTCTGCCTTTTCAGCCCTATCCCCGCAAGTGAGATATGTTACATCAGCATAATTAAGTGCCTTTGCCAGCTCTTCGCCTGTCAAATGGGTATTGAACAATACTGCTACTGCACCAAGCTTGCAGAGTGCCAGATAATGTATTACCCATTCTGCTGAATTTGATGCCAGAAGACCCACATGAGTACCTTTGCTTATTCCATTGCCAAGGTAGAAAAGCATTATTCTGTCCGAAAAGTTGTCAAGTTCCCTGTATGTCAGCTCTTCGCCCCTGAATACTATTGCAACCTTGTCTCCATATTTACTTGCAAGCTTTTCTGTGAATCCACCAAATGTAGTTCCCATTTTTCACCTTCACCAATCGTCGTATTGACTTCTCAGGTCCCATTCTATTGATGAAGGCATGGTCTGTCTAATACGAAAAATCTATTACCACGTATAACCATAATTTATTTTACATGTGAATGTTTACATGTTATAATTGACATGTCTACATGTATGCCTACATGGATTTCAGGTGGTGTAAAAAATGGAAATAAGGCAATTGAAGTATTTTTTGGAGATCGCACAGGTCAGGAATTATTCCATGGCCGCTGAAAGGTTGTATGTTTCCCAACCTGCACTTAGCAGCTCTATTAAGCAACTCGAGCGTGAAATCGGCGAACCGGTATTCGTGTACAAGAACAAGACACTTTCCCTGACTCCCGCAGGAATGGACCTGCTTGGAAAGACAAAGGAGTTCATGGAGAGTTATCATCATTTTCTTGATTCGTTCCAGAAGACCGGGGAAACCCTGTCCGGAAGGATCAGACTAGGCATTACTCAGCTTCTGGCAAATAGCGAATATATACCTAATCTCGTGAACTTCATCCAGGATTATCCGAACATAAACCTGGCACTCAGGGAAGAAGGTTCAAGCGAGGTACATAACATGCTTATAAATAACAAGATAGACATCGGCCTGGTAGTCAATCCAACCGAAACACCAGTTATAGGAGTGACCTACCTTCCATCAATAAGAAGCAAGAAGGTACTTGTCTGCAGGAAAAACCATCCAATAGCTACCCTTAGCAGGATAACCTTCGATTCGATACGTGCAGAGCGTTTCGTAGAGCTGTCCGAGCGTTTCAGCTTCACATCATCGTTAATTCAGGAGTGTCTCAACTACCATTTCACGCCCAACATACTCCTGAAGTGCACATCCAAGGAGCTTATCCGTTCAGTTCTCATGCACTCCGACCTCGTTGCGATCCTTCCGGAGATGTTCCTTTCGCCTGACGACTACGCCAGCTTCCATGTCATTCATGTCGAAGACAGCGTGGAAGAAGAGATAAAGATCGGCCTGATTTACAAGAAGGGCTATAACTATAAGCCAGGTACACTATTCATGAATTACCTGGAAGAAAGGATGCTTCCTTCAGAAGCAACCATATAGCCTCTTGCCTGGATATCAACGATAGAGGAAGTCTCTTGATTGGGGGGTTATTATGCAAAATATACATTTGCTTACAAATAATCCGAATTTGTCTTTTTTTGACACGCATACAAACTTACGGGAATTCGAATCAATTCAAAAGATAGAGTTCATGACAGCAGCTACGGTAATGCAGCCAAGGACCCTTTACATAGTCACCTCTCAGAGGGATATCGACAGTATGAACATATTCAAGCTGCCGTTTCCTTCAATTCTTGTGCTTACCAGTGAGGTGAAGCTTCAAGAGACATCGGTCCGGCAGTTCAATGGCAGTGTCCTGCATTCAGCCATGGACCCCTTCTGCCTGTACAATAATCTTAGCGAGATCCTCAGCTGCTATTCCAGCTGGGAAAACAGGTTCAGGATCCTTGAACTCGAGTCGGCAAGCTGCCAGCAGTTCATCGACAAGGGATCTGAAATGCTGGGCTGTCAGCTTGCATTTGTCTCTTCTGGCTACTCAGTGAGAAGCTTCAGTGCAAAAGGAGAGAAATCCAGCTCCTTCATGGATGAACTGACTAAGGTGGGCTATCTGGCAAGTCCGTACATGGACATGGTGCTTGAAGCAAGGAAGGATGCCGAATTCGAGGATTCGACGCTTACAATCCCCTGCATTGATGGAACATCAGTTGTAGTCACTTCAATAAGCTATCACTTGAAGAATATAGGATACCTGTTCCTTGTTTCACATGACGAGCAGAGTATGTATAGGATCTTTAATTTCAGTCCTATACTTGGGTCAGCCATAAGGCATCTATTGACCACCGGCAGCAGTATTGGAAATTACAGCGGCAATTCAGCTTTTCAGAGTCTGGTATCGGACCTTATCGAGCTAAAGGTCGAGAGCATGGATGAAATAAAAACCAGGCTTGAATTCATGAATCTGAAGCTGAAGAAGATCTATCTCATATTGCTGGTCGAATTTGATTCAGTTCCCCTCACTCCGGCTCCGATAAACTTTATCGTAAACCAGCTCGAGAGGCTCATACCCAATTCGATAGTAACTACATATCTTGACGACATAGTAATATGGTGTCAGCAGGCTCAGTTCGACAGATGCTCCTTCGACCACGAGGCAGTAACAGGGCTTCTTAAAAAATATGGTGCACGTATCGGAATATCCAACCCTTCAAAGCACTATCTCTTCATGAACACCTTCTACCTCCAGTGCAAGAGCGCGATCAAGTTTGGAAAGAACTTCACAGCTGACAGCAATAAGCTCATTTATTACTATGAAGAGTTCCGGCTCATGGATATCATAGACATGTGCAGCGTAAACTTCAGGACGAAATACAACCATGGAAACCTGATTTATCTCTGTGACCCAGCCATACTATGGCTGGTACATTACGACAGGAAGCACAATACAAACCTTGCCGATGTTCTCTACGCATACCTGATGAACGACTGCAATTCAACGAAGACAGCAAAGCAGCTTAATATTCACAGGAATACCATGCTCTACAAGATCGACAAGATAGAGTCGCTAGTTAACCATAGCCTTAGCGATGGAACCTTCAGACTGAACCTCATGTTTTCATATCTTGCGATAAAGTATCTTCAGGATTACAAGAAGATTGATCCCTGGGAAATCAAGTTCAAATAGCAATAAAACAAATCAAAGGATTCGGGTTCGCCCGAATCCTTTGATTTTCCATTCATTTGCTATACTTTTCCAAATTACATCACCAAAGGCATCTGCTTCCTAGATTATGTGCTTTGCCTTCAATGCCTCAAACTCTTCATGCGTTAGACCCGCGTATTCCTTGAATACCTTCTCGTTGTAGCTGCCAAGCTCAGGTGAGACCTTGTACTCCACATGGTTTTCGGACATCCTTGGTGCAAAACCCGGTATCACCAGAGTCCCCCTCTTCGAGTGGTCTATCTCAACCATGGTCCCTCTTTTCCTCAAATACTCATCCCTGGTAATGTCATCGCAGTCGAATACAGCACCTGCCGGGATATCCGCCCTGCAGAGTATGTCCATGGCTTCCTGTTTGGTATGTTCCCTTGTCCAACCCTCAATTATCGGGTCTAGTATATCCTTGTATAGATATCTGGACCTTGGGGTCTTGAATCTTGTATCCTCAAGAAGGTCGCTTCTTCCAATCACATTGCACAGGTTCTCGAACTGTTTGCTTCCTGGGTGCCTTGAGCAGTAAATATGAACATAGTCGTTCTCACCATAGGGCTTGCAGGCATACATCCCTGCTGGAGCCACATCCTCAAGAGGCATTCCGTTGCCGACCCTCTTCGGGGGCTTTCCAGTCCTGTAGTAGGGCTCCCAATTTGACCTTCCGAAGCCAATGACCACATCCTGCATCGCGACTTCTATACTCTGTCCTATACCCTGTTTCTCCTTCTGTAGTAGAGCTGCTATGACAGAAAGCGCACACATGTAGCCCGCTCCTGAATCCGCAAGGTTCAGCCCGGACTGTACAGGCATTTCTCCCGGCTGTCCAGTTACAGCGGGCATACCTCCTACAGCTGCAGCGATTGGGTTGAATGCAGGGTACTCAGCGTACGGTCCGTCTGTTCCGAATCCCTTTATCTGCGCATATACGATCTTCTCGTTAAGCTTTTTGCAGTCTTCGTATCCAAGCCCGAGCTTTTCCATGGATCCGGGACCCATGTTCTCTACCACCACATCGACCTGTTCGACCAGTTTCCTTATGAGCCTCAGTCCTTCCGAATCTTTGAGGTTACAGGTTATCGACTCCTTGTTCATGTTGAGTATGACGAAGCCCACAGCATCGACTGAAGGCTCTTCCACCGAATACCTTCCAAGCTCCCCCTTAACTGGCCTTTCAACCTTCCATACCTCTGCGCCAAGCCATGCCAGAGTCTCGGTGCACACTGTTCCCGATTCGAACTGTGTGAAATCAAGTACCTTATATCCTGAAAGTGGTCCTATTCCTGCCATTTTAAACCTCCTGCCTGTTAATTCTTGTCTCAATGAATTCACTTACTACCCTTGTCATGCTGTCCTGGTTCCATTTCCTCGGGTCAACTGGGTCAGCCTTCAGCTGAAGCACCGGTATTCCTGCATCCTCCATCATCTTTGTTATGAAGTAGGAGCCTTCGACCGCCTGCATGCAGTTTTCAGGAACCAGATAGACAACTCCGTCAATCTTGTTGTGCTGTGCCTCTGATATGAACCACTCGGCGTTCCATGGAGGCATGTGGAGAAAGTCCTCCATGCCTATGAATCTTGCCGCCAGAGCCCTTAATGGATCCTTTTCGACTCCGTTCCTTATGTATGCATCGGCTCCCATCGCCAGGTACATTGACCATACGAATGCTGCTCCGTACTTCTCCTCGAAGTACTGATAGAATCCCAGGTTGAACCATAGTCCGCGTCCTATCCACATGAGTCTGATCTTTTCATTTGGGACTGCCTTATAGTCGTCCTTTACCCTTTGCTCAATCTCATTATAGAAGAATTTCGCATGGTCCGCTGCCCATCTTGTGCCCCTTTGCCACTGTGCCTGCATCACCGCATTGATCGTGTCAGTGATCACAGCCGGTGCCGGACACCTGTCCGCAATGAGGTTTCTGGCCATCTTGTAGTATCTTTCCTGCTCGTTCACAAGGTTCATGACCTCGATGAGCTTGTTCTCATCGAACATCCTGCCTGTCTTTATCTCAAGGAAGGCAATAAGCCTCTTAAGCTCTTCAACTGCCGCATCAAGCCTCTCCTCGGAATAAAGCTCCTCCCATCTGTCCTCTGCCTTCTCCCACCATTTTTCAGGCACTGAAAGCGGCACGGTGTTTTCCATCGGATAGAATTCGGCACCGTATCTGTTTGCAAACAGCTCGAAGATCTTACCCTGGGAGTCGCAGGTTAGCCTTGTTATTGCCATAGTGGGCTTCGGCAGCCCATTCCAGGGTGCGTCGCTCTTGTCCGGGTCAAGGGACCCTGCGAAAGCAGTTGCACAGTATGAGCACAGGTCATCCCTGTAATTAGCTTCCTTCAGCAGAGCGAAATACTTGCTTGACATCTGCTTGGCGGAACATATTGCAGCCCACCACTGGTTGACTACGAAGGGGATGTCCATGGCTCTCAGGATCTCCATCGGCACATCCGCATTGATGTATGCGAAATCCTCTCCTGAATTTACCCTGTCATGTATTCCGGCAAACCATTCCTTCTGGTACGTGCTTGCAAGCCTCGCTGCTTCCATAGTCTTCACTGATCGCATTGCGCCATCCTGAGTCTTTCTCTTTTCCATGTCAGCAGCCTCCTTTCATGTCCGATATGAATGCGGTTATGTCCGCCCTTAGCTTTATATTACCTGTAATTTCCGTCCCCTGCTTCGCAAGGTAAGCGACCTTCTTGCCCATGGCTTTTAACCTCTTGTTCTGCTCAGGGAAGTCCCACGACGGTGAATCCTCGTAGATCCTCAGATAGAACAGCACGCCTTCGGCTCCTGATGCTTCAACTGCATCGGCAAGTGCCTCCACCCTCTGGGAAACGAACGCCTTCTTGGAACTGAACATCCTTAGCATGTATCTGTCGACAATGCCCCTTACAGGATCTAAACCTGCATTGACATCCCTGTCCATATACCTGTCGCCCCAATCATGGTCTTCTGAAACGATGAGTCCGCCGTAAGCTTCAACCAGTTCGTAAAGCTCGGTATTTTCCTGGACGCTGCCAGTCATATATACTTTAGGACCCGAGAGTTTTTCCCATGATCTGGCATCCTCGATTACCTGATTTACCAGCTCAGTATGCGCCTTCCTGTCCATGAACAGAGAGCTTCCGATTACAACCAGGGCCTCACTGGAATTTACAGTCGCATTTTCTCCCTTTCTTAGTGCGGAGAAACTTCTTAAAGCCGCTCTGTTTTCGTTGCAGACTTCGCTTGCAGCCCTTATCTCAGAGTCAGTCAATGCCGTTCCGCTCCAGCTCTCTACCTCTTCGATGAACCTTTTTATGGTTCCCTCGTTCCTGACCTGATGCATCCTGGTCCTTGTGAACAGCCAGTCTATGAAGTATACCGGGGGCACCTTCTTCTCGGGCTCGATATGATGCACCTCACGCAGATAGAAGTAGATCCTTATCAGGGCATCAGTCGAATTGGAGATGACTATCCTGTCAACCAGATCATAGTATGTCCCATCCACAATCTTCTGGAATTGTGCACGTATAACCGGATCAAACGAAAACTCCAGGTACTGGTTGGCATCCCTTAAGTCCGGGTCCTTGTCCGCATATAGCCTTACCGGCAGATAGCCTGCTGCCATGAGTATCTCGTCAGGCACGTCACAGCCCAAGGTTCCGACGACCTTCCTGCCTTTTGCCTTCGCATCTATAAGATAGCTTTCCCGGTTGTCATAAATATACTTCAAAGCAGCAAAGGCTCTGCTCTGCAATGCTTTTTCCCTTATCGCCACTACAACACTTCCTTTCACTTTTCCCTTATCGCTATCTCGCCATCCACCCATTCAAAAGTGGCATTGAGATTAGCGAGTTCTGTTATTCTGTCCATGTACTCACGGACCCTGTCCCCGCCGTTTGACCTTTTTACCGCTTCGGGTATGCCGGCTTTGTTTACTATGAGAGGTATGAACCTTGTCTCCACTATCTTCCTGTCTTCAATTATGCATTTGGCGATTATCGAATATATGGAATCAGGGTGGAACGGATACGTGGGATATTCAGGATTCGGAACAAATCCGAATCTCTCCACCCTCGCCCTGGCCCAGGCCTCCGGGTCGAACACCTCGGTTGCCTTTCCTTTAGTGCGCCTCCAGTTCGGTCCAAGCGAAGGCACCCAGGCAATCAGATTGTTAAGTCCGTGGAAAATGGTCTTTCCCTTGTAGATCTCTATTCCGTGCAATATATGGGAGTGACTGCTGAAAATGATATCTGCACCGGCATCAATTGCGCCTCTTGAGATGAATTTCTCATAGTCCGCTATTTTGACGGCCTTATGGACTATGCCCTTGTGAAGATATACCGACAGCACATCACATTTTTCTCGAAGGTCTTCAATATCCCTGATCATTCTTTCATAGGAGGTAAGCTCCGGAAAAGTGTAGATCCTGTCAGGATTTCCTCCCGGATTTGCGACATCTCCAAGCTCATAATGCGTGATTACATCGACGTAAGCAGCTCCTGCCTTTTTCATTCCTGCATTCATGGCCTTAATCCCAACGCAGTTGTAGTTGAGGAATCCTAACTTCACACCATCCTTTTCGATGATTACCGGTTTTACCGCTTCATCTAAGTTTCTGCCAGCGCCCGCATGAGGTATTCCATTTTCATCAAGCCAGTCCAGTGTATCATGAACACCAGTCTCGCCTGCGTCATAGATGTGGTTCCCTGCCATGGTCACCAGGTCGAACCTTCCCTTAAGCGGCTCCAGATTCTTTAGTTCCCTGTGCAGATCGTCAAGCTCAGGTGCGGTGTCGCTGTAAGGAACCTCAAGCTGAGCGAGGACTACATCTCCACTGCCAAGTACGCTATTGATTCCTGTAAAATACAGCTCAGGGTTTTCACCAAGAATGGTGTCTCCGCCAACCAGCATGGTCATTCTTTTCTTCATACTCTTACCAGCCTTTTCAAATATGGAGCAGCATGTTGACAATGGATATCAGCACTGTGAACAGCACCACTCCTATGACAACAAGCCTTTTCTGATTAATGGTCATTTTAGTCCCTCCTCTGGAGGAGAATGGCAATCCTTGAAGATTGCCATTTCCAGTTCATGATCAGTCTAGAAAGGTATGATATTAAGAACACCGGCAGCTACTGTGACGATTATTCCAATTGCCCATACATACTTGAAGCTGTACTTCAGGTGCGCTCCCATTTCAACGTCTGCAAGTCCCAGAGCCAGGTATGGTGTAGGTCCTATGAGTGTAAGGTTCGCTGCAAGGCACGCTCCCATGAGCAGCGCCGCTGAAAGTACAAGTGAGCTTATACCGTAGCTCTTCACTATCGTTGCGAGTATCGGTGCAAGTACCAGGTATACTGTATCGCTTCCTATTATCATTGAAAGAGGCACTGAGAAGAATGAGAGCAATATCGGAAGATGAGTACCCATTCCTTCAGGTATGATCGATACGAAGGCGTTAGCCATTCCGGCTATCATTCCTGTACCGCTCGTTATTCCGACAAGGACACCAATCGCGAAGATAATTATGATCATGTTTAGGGCGGCTCCGCCGTATTCCCTTATCTTTGCAGACTGCTTCTTCACATTTGGATAGTTGACTACAAGTGCCAAGCTGAATGCGACCATAAATCCCATATTTGTCTTGATGACTCCTGTAAGCATTGTGATTATGAGGATTACAGTCATCACTATGTCGAAAACAAATACTCCTTTGCTTATTGTAAGCTTCGCTGGCTCATCGATTGTTTTCTTAAGCACTGCAAATTCTTCGTCAGTCATTCCTGCTCCGTTCTTCCTTTCAACCTTTCCTACGACTATTACGCTTGCGTAGGTAAGGAGAAGAGCGATAACCTGCAGCGGAAGTATGTACATCCACAGCTCCTGGGGATCTCCACCTACAGCGGATGTAAGTCTCAGTACCGACGAGCACCATGGTGTTACATTCATGGAGCCTGATGCTAAGGCCGCCATGAGGAGAAGCGCTTCAGGCCTTATCTTCATCTTCTTGAAGATTGGAAGCATAGTAGGGATCGTTATGAGCATAGTTGTTGCTCCTGATCCGTCAAGATGAGAGATAGTTGCAACGAACGCCGCCATGAGAAGCACCATTTCAACCTTGTTGCCCATATACTTCATGACCTTCTTGACTATGACGTCGAACACGCCGACATCGCTGAGCAGACTGAAGTACATGACTGCGAAAGCAAAGAGTGCAGCGGTGTTAAGGACTGATTTGAGGCCGTCTCCCATAAATGTGTTGATCTTGTTCAGGTCATAACCGCAAATCAATGCTCCGATTATCGGTATGATAACGAAGACGGGGGCTATTGAAACCTTTCCCCAAAGTAAAATAGCTACTATGATGGCAATCATCAGGAATCCTATAAGTGTAACATTCATTCTCTAAAATCTCCTTTTATTCTTTCTTTTAACCGGTTGACTCAATTGTATGCTCCGGGATTTTTTTACTATAGGTACAGAATGTATAGATTTACATCTTTTTTTATGTGCAAACTGCACATATGGAAAAATCGTTTACTTCACATAAGTAACCCTGTTCACCAATCCTTGCCAGTGGCCGCGAATTCTTTGGATAACAGACCATGTTCTCATAAGTGCAAAAAAATCGGCCCGAGCGAACTCAAGCCGAATATAAGGTGGTATTGCGGTAGCAGTTTAAACGTCAGGCCTCTGCCTGTCAATATACCTCTATCCCGTATGAACGTATTATGGTTCTAAGATGCTCCATCTCGCCCTCTCCCGGCGCATGGCTTATAAACACCGAATCTTCCTCAAGCTGGCTTTTCTTGCCGACTCCAAGGCTATGGTATGGCAGGAGGTCAACCTCCTTACAGGTCTTTACGTTGTCTCTCAAGAAGGCCGCCATGAGGTGCGCATTCTCCTCAGTATCATTGTATCCGGGGATTATAGGGGTCCTTGCAATTATGGGAATGCTCATTTCTCTTGAGATCCTTGCCAGGTTCTCAAGGATCCTTTCATTCCCCACTCCAGTACCCTTCCTGTGCATCGTGCTGTCCATATGCTTGATGTCATAGATTACCAGGTCGACGTATGGAAGGATCTCCAAAAAGGCCCTCCAGTCTGTATAACCGCAGGTCTCGATTGCAGTATGTATGTTGTTTTCCATACATTTTCTGAGGATGTCCCTGGCAAAAATCGGCTGGAAAAGCACCTCTCCGCCGGTAAGTGTAACACCTCCGCCAGAATTTCGGTAGAACAAGGCATCCTTCGCAACCTCCAGATATACTTCATCCGAGGTCATGGTTTTCCCCATAATTGTCCGCGATCTCGAAGGGCATGACACTGCACATGCACCGCAGCCTGTGCAAAGTGCCCTGTCGGTCATTACCTTGTCTTTGTCACGTCTTATAGCATTCTGTGGGCAGGTTCCGATACATCCGAGGCAGCCTGTACAGGTATCCCTGTTATACATTAACTGCGGTCGGACAGAGTTCGACTCCGGATTTTGGCACCACAGACAGGATAGTGGGCATCCCTTCAGGAAAACGCTGGTGCGGATGCCCGGTCCATCATGTATGGAATAGTGCTGTATGTTGAATATTGTCCCCTTTGAATCAAGCGTACTCAAACGAAGTCCTCTCTATGACCTCATCCTGGATGGCTTCACTGAGCCTCGTGAAGTACGCACTGTAGCCTGCGACCCTTACTATCAGCTCCTGATGTTCCTCCGGATGGGCTTTTGCGTCAATCATGTCCTCTTTTGTCACCACGTTGAACTGGACATGCTTTCCTCCATTGGTAAGGTAGGTCTTAACGACATCCCCGAGCTTTGCAAGGTCGTCATCAGTCTTGAGCGCACTCGGATGGAACTTCATGTTCAGAAGAGTCCCCTGGTAAGGGTCCTGGTTGACCTTCATGGCGCTCTGGAGTACTGCAAGTGGGCCGTTCTTGTCCTTGCCATGGTCAGGTGAGAGCGATGCATCTGCAAGCACCTCGCCAGTCCGTCTTCCGTCTGGAGTTGCTCCTGTGCTTGCTCCTCCTGGCTGATGGGCTGATATGGATATTGCGTTTGGTACCACCTTGCCGCCGTATGCCGTGTCCATCGTACTGCAGGTGTCTGCAAAGAACTTATATACTTCGGCTACCAGCTGGTCCGGCATGTCCTCATTGTTACCGTATTTTGGCACGGCGATGAAGTCCTGCCGCATATCGTCATAGCCCTCCCAGTTGGCGTCGAGTGCCCTGAGAAGCTCCTCCATTGTATATTTCTTCTTGTTATAAACAAGTTCCTTTATGGCCGCCAGGGAATCACCTGTATTGACTCCTCCGACTGCTCCAAGCAGGCTGCCGTTCTCGAAATCGAAATGTCTGTCAAGCATGTCCTTGCCGAGACTCACACCGCCCTCCATGAGAGCCGAGCGGAACGGATCCGGGAAAAGCTCCCTTTCAGCGATCAGCTCAACATTGTTCCTTTCAGCTGCAAGATGCAGCAGATAGTCGAACTGCCTGAAGAATGCATGTTTGAATTCATCGAACGTGGCCATTTTTGTCACATCGCCGCTTTCTATGCCTACCTGCTCGTTGGTGTACCTGCAGTACCCGTTGTGCATGAAGATATCGAAGGCCTGGGCGATAATGAAGAACGTTACAACCTGACTCCTTGTCTTCGCTGGAATGTTGCCATCGACACAGCCTGTCGCGCAGTAGTCCCTTGCTTCAGCCAGGTCCATTCCTCCGTCAGTGAAGAACTTGATATAGCTGTTGTCGCCAAGGAAGGCTGGCATACCCATTCCAGTCTTTACGACCTGCAGAGCCTTGAGTAGAAATTCCCTGGGGGAATTCTCATGTACCCTGACGGTAACGGTAAAGTGTGGAAGATTCGTATCCCTTGCTGATTCAAGCAACAGGTATGACAGTTCATTTGTAGCATCGTTTCCGTTTTCGTCAACTCCACCGATCGTCCAGTTATACCATTTTGCCATTCCTGAATTCTTGGCCCTGTTGGCTTTTCCTGATACCCTGTTTATCTTCATGCACTTGCAGCGCATGATCTCAATAAGCTCAAGGACCTTCTCATCGGTCATGATGCCGGCCTCGATGTCCTTCTTGTAGTACGGGTACATGTACTGGTCGAAGCGTCCCGCAGTGGTCGTAGGTGATGGGCAAGCCAGGAGGAATGTGAACCAGAAGGACTGCATGGCTTCATGGAAGCTGTCGGCAGGCTCGTATGGAACCTTACGACAGATCCTTGCCATTTCAAGGAGTTCCGATTTCCTGGTCTCGTCCTTATCTTCAGCTGCCATTTTTTCAGCAACATCAGCATAGCGTCCTGCAAACCTCACCCATGCCTCGTAGACACGGATGACCGCTTCCCAGAAGTTCTGCTTTTCGATGCTGTCTGCAGTCGTATACCTCAGTTCCCTGATGTTTCTTCTGGCCTCTTCTATTATGGATTTGGCGCCTTCTTTTATGATCTTCTCGAAGTCGATGCATACAAGGAAGAAGCCTGGCCCGAGGCCATAGCCCGACATCGCGAAGCCTCCGCCTGATCCGCCCTTCTTGTCCTTCCACGGAGGAAGGATACAACCTGATTTCATGAATGGCCACATGCGCTCGTTCATACCCAGGGACTTTGACAATGCATCAACCAGGTTACTGTTAAGCGCATTGTCTGCAAACCTCTTGTTGAGCTCGTAAAGCTCATCTTCGTCCTCAGGAGTTATGGTGTATATCTCGCTCTTCAGCGACTCCACTTCATCCCTGGTCCAGACGCCGTACTCGTACTGCATCTCCATTCCGAATGGCTTGCTTGCTCCTGAACCGCAGAGGAGGTCATCCTCCTCGATGAATATGGTTATATTATCAAGTATGTGCTCGTGCAGCTTCGCCCTTCTCGTTATCATCGGCTCACCGACGGTCTTGTCAAGGGATTCGTTCGCAAGCCTGAACAGCTCAATGCAGAGCGGATACTTGCTTATTCTTAGACTTTCCTTCATTTTCTGTATTCTTAAGTTCATTTCAATGCCTTTCTTCTATCAAACTGAGAATAATCCGAATAGACCTACTGTTGCCAGAACTATACAGATTGCCGGTACGACCACAGCAGACACTGGAATCATCCAGGTTGTGAGCTGCTCTTTGATCTTAGGGTCAGGACAACCGGATATTACCATTGCACCGCCTGTTGAGAACGGTGAAAGTGATGATGCCATAGCTCCTATGAATATGCATGAGAACAGCATTACCGGGTTGAGGCTCAGCGATGTTGCAAGGACAGGCACCAGCGGGTACATCAGAGGACATACTACGGATGTTCCGCTTGAGAAGAAGCTCAGGAATGCCGCGAACAGAACAAGCATTGCTGGTACCCAGAACTTAGGTATGTTGTTCGTGAGTATTGAGGCTATCTGATCGACAAGTCCAGCTTCCTTGGCTATTCCAAGAAGAAGGGCAACTCCAGCGATCATGAGTATGGTGTTCATCGGAAGTTTTCTTATGATATCCTTCTCATCTCCGAGCTTGAGGGCTCTTGCAAGGATGGCTGCGATGACCATGATTACCTGTGGCTGTGAGAATGTTGCAAGTGCCTTCACAAGCTTAATTCCAGGTACCCAGGTGTTGATCACAGTAGGCAGCACCATGAATGCGAATGCAGCAAGAATCAGCCAAAGTGTCTTTTTCTGTATATCGTCGAAATCCTTCGGCTTCTGTATCTCTACTCTCTTTGCCTTGTAGCATTTGAATACGATATAGAATATTGCGATTATGAAGATCTGCTTGAATGCGCTGTTGATCCATACATAGTTCGCTATTGTGAACGATGCATCGCCATAACCGGCCTTTTCAATTAGGTTCTTTGAAATGACTCCGCCAAATCCATTTATTGGATTATCGGCTCCGATAAGGGTTGCGCAGCCTACTGTTACGGCTATCATTACAGGATGTATTCCTGCCGGGATACCAAGTGCAAATGCAAGTGGTCCGACTATGGCTGGTGTAGATGCACCAGCACCAAGGAAAGCAACAACTGCACTCACAAGGGCGATGACCCACGGTATAAGCTTTGCGTTGCCGTTCATGGCATATAGAAGCTTCTCCCCGACAAGGGTCATGGTTCCGTTGCTAGTAGCATAAGTAAAGAACAATGATATCGCGATAAGGAAGAATACGATGTTGGTAGGCCAGAAGCTGATTATCTCAGATACCTTAAGTCCCATTACCAGGTTTCCGATTATGAATGCAAAGCCCATGGCCAGGATTCCAGTATTGAAGTTGAACTTCCATCCGATTACTATGGCAGCAAGGATGGCAAACAGGCATAAGTATAATGACATGGCTTAATCTCCCCTTTAATCAATTTTGAAAGTACTTTTCCTGATAAGGTTATCATCGCCAAATAATTAACACAATTACGTTTTCATATAATGACGATTCTTGGGCGATGCGCATAATCAATTCCATCTGCCATGTGACAAATGCATAAGTATTCTTCATATAAATAAATGAATAAATCAGCCCAGCGAGTCTGATCCACTTAAACAAGAGCTGAAGACCAATGCTTGCAGGATAGGCTGATACACTCTTTGCTGTAGCATATTCAGCCCCTTTCATTTATAATTCAATTGTCTGCCGGCAAAATATTGTTTTTTTATTTGAGATTCAGCGGCAAATGTTCAGACTAATGCATATCATGGTATCTTATACATAATCACGATTTGCTCACCTTCATATTAGCTTGATATTTTTACATCAATGATTTGCAGCTTGCATTACGGAGGAAATTCAGATGCCAAATATTAATTTCATTGTCAATGTGCTTGGAAAACATGTGATTTCCAAATCGGTTGCCCATGAGGATATGCCTGAGCTTAATGGGATACTTTTCTTCAAGAAGAACGTTCCTGTATCGAGCTCCTTCATTTATATAAGCTCCGCATCATCAGTGAAGTCCCTGCTTGAAAGTGAAGGCTCCAATGAAAGCCTAACTATATTTGTTCCTGCACAGACTGAAAAGACTTACATAGAACCATCTGTCAGGCACAACATAATACAGACAGATCTGGAGATCACTTCCTTATATAACAGGCTCACCACACTGGTTCACAGCTACAATCACTGGCGAACGGTTCTGCTTCAGGCTATGTTCGACGGAAAAAGTCTCCCTGCCATTCTTTCAATCGCTTCTGATCTGATAAGGGCTCCGATATTTCTTCTGAATCAATATGAGAGGGTTATTTATAGAAGCGATAGGACATATATCAGCGATGCCTGCATCGATGCCCTGACTTCTGAAGGTCATCTCCCTCAGAATGACGCTGGTAAATTTAAGACTTCATGCACAAGCATCTATAAGAAAGGTTTCTACGAGGTCTACCACTCCGAAAAGCTGAATCACTATTATCACTTTCTGAAGATCCATGAGAATGGTGCTGCGGTAGCCAAGCTCCTTATAGTAACTAACCCTTCGCACAGGAATGTCGATGTTGACTATATGCTCTACTGTCTATCCGCAATAGTCGTGAAGTTCTTTAGCGATCTTAACATAGACAATCCTGAGAATGATATTCTGTTTTCCTCTTTCATATCCGATATCATTGAGTCCAGGCTGACAGATGCCAGGGCAATTGAAGAACGTTCAAAATACCTCCGTTTTCCCCTGAAGACTTTCATGGCTGTCATAGTAGTAAGGCATTCTGATAATCATGAGTTTGCTAACACTCACCTTATCGACGAACTGATGGAAATCTTTGAAGGCGACAATCTTACGTTATATAACAATGACATTGTCATTCTTCACACTCAGGAGGAGCGCAGCTTCGAGAAGCTCGGTTTTGACTATACCAAGCTGGAGGAGCTTATGACCCGCTATAATGCATATGCAGGTATCAGTAACTCCACAAGGAACCCTGACATGCTAAGGACTCTGCATCTCATTGCCAGTGATACGATACGCCTTGCTACCACGCTTCATCGGCGAAGCCTTTCAGACAAGGTATTCATCCATGAAGATTACAGCTTCTATTACCTGATAGACCTGGCTGCCCGGAAGTTTATCGAGGAGCACCACCACGACAACATCATATACCTGATCCATCCAGCTATAGTAGCCTTGTACAGATATGACACGAATAACGACTCGAACCTTCTTGATGTGCTGTTCTACTACATCCTCAATGAAAGAAGCATTTCTCTAACCGGAAAGGCCCTCTACATGCACAGGAACACAGTACTTAACAAGATCAAGAAAATTACCGAGATTATCCAGATTCCAATAGAAGACGGACATACTGATTTCCGCATCCTGTCATCCTGCCTGATTGTAAGATATTATCAAAGGTATCTGAACCAGAAAATAAAGATATGACATTATGTTCTCCCCCAGTAAATTTATGGCTATGTATAACGAACAGACCCCGGTGGCAACCGGGGTCTGTCAATTTCTATATTACTTACTCGCTGACAACATTTACTGAAGTCAAACCTTTGATATTACTAGTCTTCGAGTCCAAGATGAGCTTTTGCTGCTGCATCAGGTTTCTCGCTTGGGTTCTTTATGACCTTCTTGTAGCCGATGACAAGTATCGGGATTATTACAAGCGGAAGGCACATGTAGCCGAGCATTGTGAATCCTGGCCCTACTATCTTTGTAAGTCCGAAAAGTGATACTGCTGTCGCTCCAATCATGAATATAACATTTAGAACCACATTCTTGACCATTGGGTTAGTTATCTTTACATACTTCTGTATCCTAGTGACAACTCCGTTGTTGAGGCCTATAACTGTAGATATAACAGCCAGTTCAACAAGTGCTACATACATCCAGAAGAGGATAGGTATGTTGAGGAGCTTAAGTATCTCATAGTTTGGCATTTCAGCCTTGGTAAGCTGTGGGAATCCGTACTGCATTACGATGATCATTATGATCAGAACTGAATTCGTGATGAATCCGAATATTGCAGCTAACTTTGACTCAGCCTTGCTATTAAGTCCGCTGGTGACAGATGCGACTGATCCGATTGCTCCGGTAACCTGGAAAGAAGCATAGATTACAGCAGCCTTGAGAGCTGGGAAGAGTGTTCCTGAATCCCATGTCTTTTCAGCCCACTGTGTGGAGAACTGAGACTGTGGGCTTCCGAGTGAGAAGAACAGAAGAGAAACGATAATTGCAAGCATCAGCCATGTCATTACACTGTTTGCGTTACGTATGAGAGCTTCTCCGTATATGATTAGCATAAGAGCGATGATTCCGATGATAGCGGCGCAGACAAGATACGGAAGGCCAATCTGGTTAGCAAGTATCTTTCCGCCTGTTGCAAGTGATGCACCAACAACCATAAAGTAAGTGAAGAAGAACAGTATGTCGAAAAGTATGCTGAATACCTTCTCATAAGGGGAGAAGAAGTGGTTGAAGAAATCCTTGTACTTTGTAAGACCGTTCTGCCTGCAGTACTCAACGACGATGTAGATTATGAATCCAAGTATTCCCATAGCAAGCAGCGGAGTGACGAGACCCCAGTTTCCGTAGGTGCTGTAATAGGTTGAACCCTGTCTTCCTGAAGCAGTTCCGGGTCCCATATGAACTCCGAACCAGGTCGCACCAATTCCCATTGATGTGGCTAGATTAAATTTGCCTTTACTTGAAGTTTTTTCTGCCATGATTAATCTCCTCTCGATATGATTATAATGATTTTTGAGATACAATCTACATGCCCGATAATGAAATTTTCTTACAGCTTGAAGGTCAATCTACCAGGTTACCTTCATCGTCAAATTCCATATCGAACGGTTCACCAATTATTTCTATGTCCTCATGTCCCTCAAGCTCTTTGAGGTAAGCTTCAGACATAAGTATGTCCTCCATCTCCGCGGTATTTTTTATTCGTACTATCCTCGCATTGCTGAAGTCGATGTTGTTGCAGGTACGGATACAGACCCTTATCGCTTCCTTATCGCTGTTCACATACATTGGAAGCTTGGCACCATTCAGCATTGTTGCTGTTACAACATTAGTCCATGTTACATCGAGGTCTATGTCGTTCATAACCCTGCGGGTAGTGATATCTGCTGCTGAAAGTCCGCATGCATTGTGATGGGAGACTTCTGTGATACCTCTGACAAACATCTTCTTGCAATCAAGGACATCTTCAAAACCCTTTGAGTTCGAACGTCCTGTAATATTAGGGTCATGTCCGTTGCCGCTGATATTCTTTCCAATCTCATCGATTATGAGAACATCTATTTCCTTCATCTTGAAATTTGCAATCTTGTCTTTTGCTGCTTTAAGAAGCTCTGCATCCCTTTCCATTATCTGGTCATTAGGGACTACCTCAATTACACTGATCTCGTCGTATGCATTCTGCACAACTCCAAGTCCAAAGGCTATCGGTGCCTTCTCAATGAACATTCTTGCAACTTTCGGAATTCTTTCAGCAAATGTCGGAAAGCCCATCATATGGAAGTATGAAGCACCAACATGCTTTGCCAGTCCTATGGCACACATCTTAGCCAATCCGCTCTCATGTTCGCCACGAAAATCAGTGTGCGGCTTGATCTTGTTGAATACAATGATCCCATCGGACTCGGCTGCGTATTTGTCGCAGTAAACTGGCGTACCATCTTCGAGTTCTCCTAGTTTCACGGTTTCCATCGATGATAGGATTGGAACCCCCATCGATTCCTCAGTAATTCCGTAACCTGCGATAAACTCTTTCTGGCCTTCAGCTGTTCCTCCCCCATGGCTTCCCATGGCTGGCACGATAAAAGGATTGGCACCTTTCACCTTAAGCCATTCGAGTACTGCTTTTACAATTCTGTCAATGTCTGGTATCCCGCGGCTTCCTACGGTGATACATATCCTCTGGCCTTTGAAGGATAACTTCTGTTCTTCAGGAAGCTTTGTCTCCAACTCCTCCCGTATCCATCCCTCAATATCTTCAATTCTCTTCTTGTCAAAAATCTGGCGGACTTTCATCATTTTTGGAATTCTGACGTCCTCCATGCCCTGGATCGTGAGAGTAATTTCTGGAAAATCTACAAAATGCATTGTCTCCTCCTAAAATCCAACTTCTCAATAATCGCACCATCAGTCATCTGCTAAGCGGCATAAGCAAGCTTTTCAATTTCCGGCCATATTTTCACTTATACCGGTTCAATCTGCATAACCTCTTGTCGTCAGCTGCTGCACATGTAGTCATCATCCTTTTCATTTGAGTACCGAGCTGGAGCCTCGATTTTCGCCTGTCACATCATGACCACATTCATTGAATGCATTAATGTTATTGAACCAATATCATCCCCCTTAACTAACCATACTTATCACTCATAGATTACTGGTAAGACCAGGTATCTAATTGAGAGTATAACGTTTTCTTTTTCTAAAGTCAATATGGAAAACGATGACATTGTTAATATATTTTCAAAGATTTTATCCAATTCCATTAAGCCCGTCCAATCGAACCTGCTGCATCCATGCTATGCAACTTCAATTCAAATGTGTTGTGTACCAATACATTTGACCATGGACGATTAAAATAGTATAATCGAGTGTAATCATACGAGAAGTTAAATGGGGGAAACATAGTGACAAATAAAGATGCGCTTCTGCCTAATGCTGTAAACCTAAAGCCAATACAAACACAGCGAGCCAGTGAAGCAATATACGACCAAATCAAGGATATGATCCTCAGTGGACAGCTGAAACCGGGAGACAGGCTGCCTTCAGAGAGAAACATGATGGATATGCTCCAAAGGAGCCGCCCTACCATACGTGAGGCATTAAGAATGCTTGAGCGTGCTGGTTTCATCAGGACTATAGCCGGAAGCAACGGCGCCATAATACAAGAGCCGAATACCAAGGGTGTTGAGCAGTCACTTGAAGCAATGCTTCAGTCAAGCCAGATTACACTCGAGAAGATGTCAGAATACCGTTCACTCAATGATGTCGCCATCGCCGGGTGGGCTGCAGAACGCCGTACAGATGAAGACCTTGAGGCATTAGATGGTTTACTTGCGCATGCTGAAGCTACCGTAGAGAACTATGAGGATTTCATCCTTATCGATCCTCAATTCCATGGGCTATTGGCTAAGGCTTCAAAGAATGAAGTTGCCTATATCATGACCCAGGTATTCAGCAAACTGCTGGTCAACATGATGCATACAAGGATGGAGCCCATGACTACGCCTGAACGCATCGAAATGTGCACCAGTATTTTGAAGATGCACAAGGATGTCGTGGAGGCTATCCGTGCCAAGGATGTAAGTGCTGCAGAGGATGCTATGCGATACCATGTTCATGCATTCCTTGTTGATCTCAGGGCAACATATTAGATCCGTGTATTATACACAAGGAATCAATTGATTCTTGGATAATTGAATATTAATGACAGGACAAGGTGATCTTAAGACTTATGATCATCTTGTTTTATATTGCTTAAAACCCTGCACGGTAGCGGAAGGCTACTGTGCAGGGTTATTAAGCTATTTATTTGGTGAAATTTGCCTGTCTATTGTGCCTTATGAGGCATTGCATCACCAGCCTCAATCATTGCCTTGACCTGTTCCTTTGAATAACCGAGCTGTACAAGGATATCCTCTGTCTGCTCTCCAAGGTAAGGTCCTCTCTTGTATGGAGGAAGTTCAGTCGACTCAAACAATACAGGTGGTCTTACCAGAGTGCGTGTTGCGCCTGTAGGATATTCCATTGCATGGAAGCAGTCGCTTGCCCATGCCTGTTCATCAACAAGAAGTTCATTCCATGTCTTGGCTACTGCAAATGGAAGGTCAGCAACTGTAAGCCTTTCAACCCAAACGCTGATATCTTCTTTAGCGATGCTTTCCTTTATGATTTCGTAGAACTCCTCAAGATTATCCTGGAGCGCTGATTGAGGATAGTACCTCGGGTCTCCGATAAGGTCTGTCCTTCCGATTACTTCCATGAATTTCGGATAGAAGAAATCATATCTTGGCATTGCTATCTGAAGCCATCTGTCGTCCTTGGACTTATGTGCTACCTGAAGAGGGTTCGCGATTTTCTTCCTTGAAATCGGGTACTGTGTTGAAGGATGTCCGTATTGCGCGCTCTGAAGCATGATGGCAACATCCCAAAGTGCAGAATGGAACAGGCTGACTACAACCTTGTCGCCATAACCTGTCTCTCTAGCCCTGTAAAGCGCGGCAAGGATTCCTGATGAAAGGTTCATGCCGACCTGATGGTCTCCGAATCCTGCTATTACGTTCATAGGCAGGTTATCCTTGTCAAACATGGTGCCCATTACGCCACCGCGAGCAAAGAAGGCAGTGAAGTCGAAGCCTGGCAGGTCCTTGTCAGGTCCCTTCTCGCCATAGCCGCTTACTATTCCGAAGACAAGCTTCGGATATCTCTCTTTGAGGCTCTCGTAATCAAGACCTGAACGCTCGAGAGCGTTCTGTCTCCAGTTGGTTATGAATATGTCGGCACTGGCTATGAGCTTCTCCATAGCCTCGCGTCCTGCCTTTGACTTTGTGTTCAGGCATATGCAGGTCTTGTTAGCATTCTCCAGGTCATAGCTTGTGTTTTCAGCCTCTCCTGCAGGTCTTCCCTCGTTTACTGCTGTAAAGCGGAGTGGATCTCCCTGGAATGACTCTACCTTTACTACTTCAGCACCGAGGTCTGCCAGATATCTTGCGCAGCACGGACCTGCGACAAATGTTGCAAGTTCAACTACCTTGACTCCTTCTAGTGGTCTTTTCATTGCGCTCATTCAAATCTCCCTTTTTTTTAAAACTAATTCTGAAACTCAATTCAGGCATGTCACCTTACAGGTGTTGGCTAAATTGCACTGATCAATACTTTTTCATTTTCCTGGACATTGCTTTCTATGAGATCCCTAAAGGTCTCGATTATTGTTTTGGCCTGCTCGTAGTTCACCATCTGGCGGTCCACCTCTACAAGAGCGAGCGGGATATTAGCAGCCTCACAGGCTTTCTTTATCATCACATAGTCAAACTCTTCCGGGTCACAGAACTTTGTAAGTACAACCACTACACCATCTGCAGACTTCTCTTTGACGGTCCTGACAATAAGGTCAGCACGCTTCTTCTCGACATCATACAGTACGCTGCAATTGTCCATAAGACCGAACTTCTTTGTAAGCCTGTCAAGAGGATCGGAAGCTGCCGGTGCATCGGTCCTGTACTGTCTGGTCTCAGCTGCGACATCGTCAGCTACGATATGCATTCCGAATTCATCAAATATCGCATTCAATGAAGGATTGTCAGCTATTATTCCGCTGGTCATTACCTTGAACCTTGCCTCGCCTGGTGTCGCAGACTCCAGTGCCAATAAGAGCTCGGAAACAAGTGCCGTATGGTCCTCTTTCAGCATCAGTGTCGCACTCTTGAATATGTTGCTGCGGTCAGCAGATGAAACTTCCGGATGAAGTGCAAGAACCTCTGATACTTTCCTCATTACTGCATTGTGTTCATTGTAGATTTCAATCGACTTCGACAGTGAATCAGAGTCGAATTTTGTGCCAAGCACTTCTTCAAGTGACTTGATTACTGTCTCGTAGCCGGCTTTGGTGAATGCGAGTCCGCCCTCATTTGCCCTGTTCTGCGGATATGTCATTGGAATGAAAGGAATTGAAGGTACCGCATACTTCCAATTTTGCCCAAGTGTCTTAAGGCTGTCGCAAAGTGAAGGTATGATTATACCTGATGCCCCTTCATATGCGCCCTTGACTCCAAGCTCCAGGATGCTCTGCATTATGCTGCAGATGAACGATGGGAAGTACTTCTTGGCTTCCTGCAGTTCGCAGTCAGCACCCCATGTTCCCATTGGTACTGCTCCCATAGAATGCACTATCTCTTCAGGTGTATATAGTGGAGCGACAAGAACTATTTTGTTTCCCGCTGCAAGATATGCATCCTTTTGTGCAGAGGGATTTGAAGCTATTTCGCTGAACTTTGCAAGTATTTTATTCACAGACATTACATCATCCCTCCCTTGTTTGATTCCATGATTTCAGTAAGACCCTGTACCCTTGTTTCATACTGTGCGGCAGAGAAGTTTCTCGGATCTGCCTGGTCACCGTCAAAGCTTGTCACTGGAATCTCGCATGCTTCGCCAATCTGCCTGCTCATCTCATACATGAATCCGCTCCACAGCTTGCATGAACGGTTTGTATGAACCAGCAGTCCTTCTGCTCCTGTCCTCTTTGCGATGTCTATTCTCATGTCTCTCGAATGCTCAAGGTTCATGGCATTCGGTACATTGCAGTACGACCTTATGAGCCCGTCAAAATCATCATAGATGAAGCCGAATGCATCGGCATAAATGGTTGCTACCATGTTTATGTTCCTGCTTTTAAGTCCTGTTGCTGTTGTTCTGAGGTGTGGCCAGCAGGCTATGCCTTCAAACATTATCCTGTGTTTCTCTTCTCCACGGAATGTGCTTGTGCCTTCAACAACTGCCTTGCTGTATTCCTCAACAAGTGTCTCGAAAGCTTCAGCAGCATCAACAGTTCCTCTTGCACAGACTGCAACAGCCATGTGGTTAAGAAGATCGAAGCCATTCAAAGGACTTGGCTTGTATTTGGTGTATGCAGTCGCATCAAGCCATGCTCTTGAAGTACGGTTTGAAATTGCCATGACTTCCTTGAATTTCTCGTCGCTCCAGACCTTTCCTGTTATCTCTTCAAGCTGCTTTATAGCATCAAGGAACTGACCCTTGACATATTCAACCTGGGCAGGTGAAACCTTGTAATCAGGATTGAATGGTATGTCTATAAGAATCATTGGTATCGAAAGCTCTTTCGCTATATTTTCGTACCACTTCATCATAGTGTTGCAGATATTATTGCAGCACAGCATGAAGTCAGGCTGAGGCATATTCTGCTCAGGAGCATCCTTGACCTCCATATAAGCAAGGCTTATACGTGCATAAGCACATATGTCATTTGAATATCCGTTGGATTCGGATATCTCACACATTTTTTCACCTGCACCACGGGCTGAGATTGCAGCCGCCTGGTTTTCAGGATAACAAACCTTTATTCCAAGTGTCTGGAATATCTCCTGTGGGAAATTGCTGGCACACCAGCCTATCTTTTCACCCCTGTCCTTAGCTTCCTGCACCTCTCTGTAATGTTTTGATACTATAGCATCGAGCTTGTACTTGGCTGAATTTGGATCTGGTGCTCTTTGAACCTTAGTTTCTGCTGCCATATTTTTACCTCCTTCTATTACTGAACGTGTTGTAATTTATTGTAAGCATAAATGGCTGCACCCAGGGCACCAAAGAGCTGCGACAATGGAGAGTACGCTATCGGTACCCCAAGTGTCTTTTCCAGAGCTCTTCGAACTCCCCCATTCTGTGCTACACCGCCACTCATACAGACCTGCTCTGTAATTCCTATCCTCTTCACCATCGAAGCAGTACGTGATGCTACTGACTCGCATATTCCCGCAACGACATTTGGTACGGTTGACCCGTGAGCCAACTGGCTTATCACTTCACTTTCGGCAAACACGGTACATGTGCTTGAAATTGACGAAGGCTTGTCAGCCATGGCTGCAAGCGTTTCAATGTCACCCAACTTAATCTGGAGTATTCCGGCCATGACATCAAGAAATCTGCCAGTACCAGCAGCACATTTATCATTCATTATAAAATTGGTCATCTTTCCGGCTTCGGACAACGAAACAACCTTGACATCCTGCCCGCCGATATCGATGATCGTACGAAGCTTCGGAAATACAAACCGTCCACCGAATGCATGACAGGAAAGCTCGCTTACCTGCATGTCCGCCCCTTTGTAGTTACTGCGACCATAACCTGTTACAACCGTGTAGGAAATATCACCTGCACTGAGTCCGCTCTTAGCCAATACCTCTGCCATAGCCCTGTCAGGACTGTTAGTACCAATGCCTCCAGACACAAGCGATGTAGCAACGATATCCGTTCCGCCTCTGAGCATTACGCATTTTGAGGTTGTAGAGCCGATATCAATTCCTAAAGTAACCATTTTTAACACTCCCTATATCGGTTAAGCAATTGCTAAACTGAATAATAAGTTACCACACTTATCATTCATAGATTACTGGTAAGACCAGGTATCTAAAGAAAGTATAACGTTTTCTTTTTTGGAAGTCAATAAGGAATGTTGACATTGTTAATTAATTTTCAAAGCCCAAATTTGAAAAAGTAAATTCCAT
>DIWI01000024.1 GCA_002428415.1 Clostridiaceae bacterium UBA6110 | reverse complement strand
TATTGCCCAGCTTCTTCCACTGCACAGAAATGTCAAGGTTCCTTTCCATAAGCTCAGCTTCAAGGAACCCTTTGGACTTCATTACCTCAAGCGGCGCATAGGCCAGTCCGAACTGCTCCCCTATGCTGAGTGTCTTCTCCTCCTTCTTTCCGCAGCCGGAAAGAAGAATTGAAAATACCAATCCAATTATAATTACCAATTTCAATGAACTTCTGCGAAACATAAGCATCCTCCGGAAATATATTGCCGCTTTTCATTATACCATGCTGACAAGTCAGATATGGTGAAAAATCTGTCTAAATACAAGCCCTTCGCTCAATATAACAATTAAGCGAAGGGCTCATTTACATTCAATATCCTATAGTGACAATTTCAGGTTCAAGAATGATTTCACTCTTCAGTGAGGCTGTTACCGGTGAGTTAGAAATCGCCAGCTTCAATGCTTCTTTTGCCTTCTCTTCCGTACCCGCACCGCAGATGGTGACCTTGGGTGTCAGCCTGATAATGTGGAAGTCTGTCCAATCATCCTCTGCCTCACCCTCTGCCTTGCACTCATAGGCTGCCATCTCAAGCCCTGCCTTCACCATCTCGATTACCACGGCAATCTGGAAGGAGGTGTTCACCGCCATCATGAATGCATCCTCCGGAGTCATTACACCTGCTTTCCCATGCTGCATGGGAGGAGCTGAAAATTCCATATCAGTGCCGTTCTGGCAGACGGTATGACCTTCAAACCCGCCATTCCAGGTCGCTTTGTTTACGTATATCATGTCCTCACCTCACCTTTTTGAGAGTTTCTCCAGCATAACAGGAAGGTAAGCGTCAGGAAACAGAAGCTCCGCAATGTCATCATCCCAGTTTCCCGGCTCAAGCTTGAAGAGCCATCCTTTTCCATACGCATCGCTGTTCACCAGGTCAGGTGAACTCTCAAGGTCCTCATTGATCTCCACTACAGTACCGCTTACCGGTACCCTTACTCCAATAGCCGCTCCATCCATCCCGATGTTCGCAGCCTCCTCATCTTTCTCCACAATTGATCCAAGTGCCGGCAAATCAACAAACGTCGCTTCACCTGAGGTCATCTGAAGATAATCAGTGATGCCGACTATAGCCAACTCTCCATCATGCCTTACCCAGATTTCATCCATGCTGTATAGGCAGGACCTGTCCACCCTCAGATTATAGCCTTCATAGGTAGTTTCAAAAAATTCCCTGTCCATGCTCATCCCTCCGTATGTTGAATTTGTTCCCTATCTGCTCCATACCCCTGCCGCCTGAAATTCATGTCCGAAGCCTTCAATAAGCTCATCTTCAAGGCTCTTGTACTCTGCTTCAGTGAAGTTTGCATCAGGCATCTGGTATATGGTGACAAAGCTATCAGCAAATCCCCCGAGCTGCATCCTTATAGCCTCAAGCGAGTCAGTAGCGAGTTCGTTTCCTTGGATCTCATCCTCAGTCTTGTTCCTGTTGGTACCTGCAAGAAGAGAATATATAGCCTTTCCGCCATCTCTCCATATATACAGCTCAAGTCCCTTCATGGGTGCTTCCTCTTTAGATGAAACCCTGAGACCATAGCTGACGGTGCCCTGCTTATATCTCGCTGTGATCACCAGGACATGGTTTCCTGCCACATATGGCACCTCAGAAGTTATGTTACTTCCCTTAAGCTCAGCCGATCCTCCTGACGGAGTTGCAATTCCACCATCAATCCTGTACACCTCGAAGTCAATAAGCTCCATATTCCCCTTGAACAGCTTGTCATCATAAACAGGATAAAGTTCTATCTTTTCCCCGGCAGTCACCTGAAGGGTATTCTCCATCTCATATTTGAAGTCCTTCGGATGCAGCGAATCAGCCTGAACCGACCTGTTTCCATAGTCCCAGCCATAAGTTCCCATTATAGCCCTGGCTGTACCCTGTGCACTCTTTGCCTCAAGGCCCGGAGGTCCGGGGAGCTCCCTTACGAAAGCCAGATAAACTGCAGCAGCAGCTACAATTATTACAATACCTGTGGCAATAACCTTTAGCTTTTTCAAAGTCCCTCTCTCCTCGGCCTTAATACTTCAGGTCTTTCGCCATAGCTTTCAATGTGCAGATACCCATGCTTCTCCCTCTGGTGGGTGTTGACCTGAAGCTCACAGCCCCTCCTGGTTTCGCATTTTGTGCATTCGAAGCACTGAAGTGATTCAAAACCCCAGGTGAACGGGCACACAGCTATGCAGGTGGCGCAGCTTCCACCGTTGTCCTGCCAGAACCTCAGGCATTTTTCACCGTTGATGTACCATTTCCTTACTCCAGGATTGCTTGTCTCAAGTGAAGAGGTTTCTTTCGGCAAATCGAAGCTTATTGAATCAGAAGGACAATGCTCTGCACATAACAGGCAGTTCTTGCAGAATATCTCCACACCGAAATCTACCGGCTTGTCAGGTACAAGAGGCATATCAGTGATAACCTTGAACAGCCTCACGCTGGGACCGAACTCAGGAGTGATGAGGATACCAAGCCTTCCAAGCTCACCCAGGCCTGCATCCACAGCAAGGGGAATGCTCATGGCTGTGTCGTTCATGCAGGGTATCGCCCTGTAGCCCATTGCCCTTATATATTCGGCAAGGGATACGGCAGTTATTCCCATCCTTGAGTAGCCAATGGAGGTTGCAGTGCTTGACTCTATGGCAGGCGATGTCCCTATACCCTTCGGATCCATGGCTACAGCCATTACTATGGCCCTGTCCATGCTCCTCGGGATCCTGAATTCATCCTCGGTCTCTTCTGGAATCCCATCATCAGTTATGACTATGGGCTTCACCATATCCTTTGAATATACCCATCTTTCATCGAGTGCAGCAATACCGGCCAGGTCAGCCCCGTAAAGCTCAGCCGCCCTCTTTACAAGCCTTGTCAGCTCCTCTCTGGGCTTCACTACCTTATGCGCTGAAAGGACATCAGGCACGACCATGGTGCTCCACTTCAGCATCTGGAAGTTAGGGAATCCATATGCTCCGACCAGGAGGTTGAACGCATTCGCTCCCATGTCAAGGGCGTTGTCCTCCTGAAGATAGCCCTCAGCTCCCTCCATCATCTTACGGCCCATATTCCTATGCATCTTATCAAGCCAGAACATGTATCCAAGCTTTCCTGTATCCTTCAAACTGACCGTGACAAAGGCCTGGCTTGTCACCGGAAACCTTTTGTAGCCCTGACCGACCACATATGGCACTTTCTTAATCTTCATCTCGCTTCTTGGTATCATCGAAATCCCCCTTACCCCGCTACATTTCCCTAATTAAAATGTACCAGTATATTCAATCGTTTACAAGGACTGTCACCAAAAGGAAAATCCCGATCATATAACTGACCGGGACAAGCTTACTCAGCAATATATTTCTTTATGGCATCAAGGTTTGGAACCCTTCCTGCGAAAAGGACCTTCTCATCCTTCACCAGCGCAGGAGTCCCCATGACCCCATAGGACATTATTTCCTTTATGTTCTCTACCTTCAGGACCTCAGCATCTAGACCCATGTCCTTCACGGCTTCCCTGACGCTCGCCTCAAGCTTTTTACAGTTTGCGCATCCTGTTCCAAGTATCTTTAATATCATTTCAAATCATTCCTTCCTGTATTTTATAATTGCATTTGCTATATGAACACATGACCGTAGGCATTGAAGAAGAATCCTATTATAAGTATCCCGATAGTCACAATCCCTATGAAGGTTCCAAGGAGCCTGGGCTTTATGACGTTCTTAAGCATTATCATTGATGGCAGGCTAAGTGTGGTCACTCCCATCATAAAAGCCAGAACGGTTCCGAGTCCTATACCCTTTGACAGCAGAGCCTCTGCTATTGGAAGTGTTCCGAATATATCGGCATATATTGGAATACCGACAAAAGTAGCAAGGGGAACTGAGTACCACTTGTCCTGTCCAAGAAGGGCTTCAATAAAGCTCTGCGGGATCCAGTTATGTATGGCTGCACCAATTCCTACGCCTATCAGCACATACACCCAGACCTTCTTGAATATGTCCTTGACCTGGTCCCTGGAGTAGTCGATCCTTTCCTTTACAGAAAGCTTCTCCTCCTCATATGCAACATCCATGTTATTGAACACGAAGCCTTCGACCTCGTCTTCCATCCTGAGCTTGCTTATTATCGTACCGCCGACTACTGCTAAAACGAGTCCTACTGTAACGTAGGCAAGGGCTATCTTCCAGCCGAATATGCTGGCAAGAAGCAGTACCGAAGCAAGGTCAACCATAGGAGATGATATAAGGAACGAGAACGTTACTCCAAGCGGCAGACCTGCATTGGTAAACCCTATGAACAGCGGAATTGAGGAACAGGAGCAGAACGGGGTTATTGTCCCGAGCAGGGCTCCGAGAATATTTGCCTGAATACCTGAGAACCTTCCAAGTATCCTTCTGGTCCTCTCAGGCGGAAAGAAGCTCTGGATGTAAGAAATCATGAATATAAGTGCGGAAAGGAGTATGAATATCTTTATTACGTCATATATGAAGAAATGGATGCTTCCTCCAAGCCTTTCAGAAGTGCTGAGACCGAACACATTTTCAACAAGAGCCTTTACAAGGTTTGACAGCCACGTCATCTTCAGCAGCTGGTCGTTTATGAATCCAAATATTGCCATTATTACACCATCCTCAAGAGATCATCTCTTCGTCAGAAATCACGCAGCAGCTGTTGGAGTATCTTTCCTTGAACTTTAGGTTTTTGCCGTCGAGTTCGAGCTGTGGATAATCTCCTATGTTATCAAGGATATCCTTCGCTATTCCCAGGAGAACCTTGCTTTCAGGCTTGATGCTGTAGTACACGTACTTTTCCTTGCGGTCATCATTGACCAGTCCCAGGTCCCTGAGCTTTGACAAAGCCTTTGAAACCTTAGGTTGAGGAATACCAAGGACTCCGCTCATCTCACACACACAGACCTCTTCCCTTGCTAGAAGCATCACTACCCTAAGCCTTGTCTCATCCGATAAAAGCTTGAATATTTCAGTAAGTCTTTCCATTTCAACCTCCGTCTACTCATATGCACATATGTGCATATGACAATATTACTCCTCTTAAAATCTAAAGTCAAGCATATGGTATTGCAACTTTTTCAGGCAGTGATAATCTTAAGTTAAGAGATCCATGAAGAGGTGCCTGTATGAATGGTGAAAAGGAAATCCTAATAGCAAGCCTTGCTCCCTCCTATCCTGCATATTTCAAATGCCATCCCGAACAGCTTGTGACTGCGCTGAAGCTTCTCGGGTTCCAGCATGTCGAGGAAACCGCCTCAGTGGTAGGAGAGGCTGTAGAGATGAGGACACTGGAATCGAGTAAAAGTGCAGGGCCTGTAATCGGAAGCTCCTGCCCAAGGATTGCTGAGGAGATAAGGAACGGATGGCCAAGGCTTCAGGAGCTTATGTCTGCAGTCCCCTCACCCATGGAGCTCCATGGCAGGACTCTTCGCGGAAGGTACGGCATTGGCTCCATTATCACATTCTTCTCACCATGTCCCTGGAAAGCTGAAGAAAATGACCTTAGAAAGTGCGTTGACGAAGTCGTGACATTTGAAAAGCTGGAGGAATCACTTCTTGAAGCCGGCATATCAGACCTGTCAACCCTTAAAAGGACACCCTTTGATTCAACGGTTGAGGATCCCGTACACAGGCTTTCACCTCTTGTCATGGGAGTACACGGATTTGACGAATGCATAAAGAGGCTTGATGATCCTGATCTTCTTGCCGAAGGCTACAATGAGCTGCTGTGGTGCAGCGGAGGATGCTTCAGGCAGGCACTTAAACAGGGTACATCAGACATACAGATACAGCGGATATTCGACGCATGGGAGGAATAACAATGGAAAGCTTCAGATTCAGTATATATGACGGCTGTGAACCAAGGGTCCTGGAGCTGGAAAAGATACCTGCCGACTTCAGGGAGCTCCTCGATATGATTGGAGAAAGGTATCCCGGCAGGCACGGAAGACTTATGGAAGGCATAATCAGACAGCAGTTCACTGTGATAAAGAATACCATGCGTGTTGAACTCATGAGTGAACCCATATCAGACACGGACAAGGTCATAATAATGGCAAGCGTCTTTGGCGGATGACAGCCAATAAGCGAAGGCAAGATTAGACACAGATTCTTCAACAAAGCAATGCCGGGTGGCTTTTGCTGACATTTACCATCTTGCGATTTTCATCAGTCTCTGACTATCACATTAAGTATAGGTATACTATTACCAATCTGACGTCGCTTCACTTAATTGAATTGATTCTTGGAGGGGGTAAGAAGATGTCACAGACAATCAAGACCGTCGTTGTAAATCCACCAATTAAGAGTGAAAATGAAACAGCTCTGAAAAACATCGATACCATCATTGAGTTCTTCTCTCTATATCTGAAGGATAAGGAGAAATTTTACAGCCTGTGGGTGAAAGACTCGCCAGCTGTCATCACTCCTTTTGTAGCCGACGATGTGGCTGTATGCAGACAGGTTGAATTATCTGGATGGGATGCAGTCAAGACATTTTGGGATCCAATATTTGACTGGAAGGGAAAATTCGATTGGACAATCGATGAAATCATACCGGGAGAAGACCCTGACGTCATAGTCACCAAGGCAAGAAGCGACATTGATGCAGATACTACTGAAGTCTTCGGTAATATTCACCTGAAATATCAGGGAAAATATCTGCAGGTATTCCATTTTGAAAATGGGAAAGTTAAATCATTCGAAGAGTACTATGATACGAATTTTTTGAACAAGCAGTTCGCGAAATAGCACTACCATACTTTTCAAGATTGAAGGACGAAGAAAAAGCTTCAATCAATCAGGAAATTGATCCAAAAAACAAAGCTCGTAAGGGGTTAACCCTTATCGAGCTTTTTAACTGTATACAAACCTACATTAACTTAGATTGCCTGATCACTTGTTACTTATACGCATTATTAAAAACCGTTTTACCTGCAATTGAGTTCACTGAACTTGTACGATCTTACATGACCTGCAAATGCATATTCATCTGAAATGATCATACATTTGTGTACAGGGACTTCTTCATACATGCATCCTCTTCTGCAGCTCCAAGAGTATCTCCCTGCCCTGGAAGATGACTATTGCAGCTATCATGACGAGGCTCAGGAATATGGAGAGCATTGAAGGTGTCTGATGGATGACCCATCCGAATACAAGGAACAGGAAAGGAATGAGTCCCATGACTGCTCCTATGAGAAGATACAGGAGATAGTCCCCTGCCTTCAGCTTCACCACCTTGTTTGCAATGAACATGGCTGTCATGGCGCTCATGCATAGTATGGGAATGGCGTAGTCAAGTGACCAGCCGATCCATCCAAGATAGTTGTCCCAGAATACCGCGAGGATCGAAAGGATAGCTACCTGATAGACTATGCTTTTCGCAATGTTCCTCCTCTTGGAAATTATGGAGGCGACTATGGCCCACATGCTTATCGCTCCGAAAGCCACAAGCACAGGAAGGTTTATCTTCAGCGGCCTTATCCGGTCTACAAGGAAGGATAAGGCTACAAGGGTCAGGGATATGAACGTGAGGATCTTGATGGCAAGGTTCCTCTGGAACCTGAGCGGAATATCCGGAAATGGCGATGGCTCGTTTGTTTGGGATTTCTTCACAGGATTCCTGCAAAGCGGACATGCATCCCAGTCACCTTTGATTTCTACCTTACAACTCTTGCAGCTGCTCATACGGCTCACTCCCTTCCAACAATATTCCCCATCTCTTC
Organism: Clostridiaceae bacterium UBA6110; assembly: GCA_002428415.1. GTDB lineage: Bacteria > Bacillota > Clostridia > Clostridiales > Clostridiaceae > Youngiibacter. The sequence continues at coordinate 133,879 of DIWI01000024.1, read as the reverse complement.
ATTGTCCACCTTGTTTGCAGAAACCTTGATCCTGACTCCCTTTTCAGTGAGCATCGTAACGAAATTCTTCTGTATCTCAGTCTCAGTGAAGGGAGACATGAACGCTACAGTCAATATACCCGCATGGCTTACAGACAGGAACTGAGGCCTGGCTGCTGCGGTTATGGCATAAATCTGGTCAACATAACCGTCGATGTCCTTCTGCAGGCTTACCCTGCCCATATTTGAAATGGCTAAAGTAAGCTTCCTGTTGTTGAGAGCATTTGCAGCCCTCATCACAAGATCCTTGAGAGGTCTCGGCATGATCCTGAGAATTATGTTCTCCTCATAAGACTTAAGCATCTGGACCTTGCTTCTGATCTTCTCAGGTGTAAGCTGGCCCTTGAACTCCTCATCTATGGTCCTTGCGATCTCTTCGATGGTATCCATACCTTCTCCCTTAAGACCGTAGGTATAGCTTACCTGTACAGTACTGAAGAAGTTCCTTGCAGTGCTTGACTTGAAGAACTGCCTGAGGTTGACAGGGATTGAAACCGTGATGGTCCAGTCGTCCCTTCGCCTGGGTGCATCCCTGTGTGTTGCCTCGATGAAGAGAGCAGTCATATATATGGTAAGGGAGGTACCCGCTTCCTTAGCGAGCCTCAGAACCTCGTCAACTGCCATTTCGGTCTCGACTATCCTAATCCTGCCGTCCGGAGTCTTTGCTCCCCTGACCCTGTATATCCTTTCCTTCCTTTTCCTCTTTGTAAGCCCTACACTCTCTGTGACCACATCAGCGGCCTTTCCGCCAATGTTTACAGCTGCCTTGCCCACAGCCTTGCCTACCCTTGTCACAGTACCAACCGTCATCTGCACCGGGTTAAAGGACCACCACTCCTCGCTGCCTCCAAAATGCCTTTGGAAGCTGTCATCAAGAAGCTGATTCTGAGATCCTTTGCCCTCTATCACGGACTCAGTATCCTTGAGTGCATCCGGATACTTCAGGTCTATGTAGTTATAAAGCAGGTTGTCAAAGAACCAAAGTGCCCCTGTTCCATCTGAAAGCGCATGAAAGACCTCAAGATGTATCCTTGTACCATGGTAAAGCACCCTGAAAAGAAGGTTCTTCTCGTCACGGCTGTAGATATTCGCACATGGAACCTGAACATCCGGCATAACTACAGGCTTAAGGTCGCTGTCCTCAAGGTAGTACCAGAAGAAGCCCCGTCTCATTATTGAGTGATACAGTCTGAAGTAACTGTAGGTCCTGTCAAGTGCTTCCTGCAGGATAACAGGGTCTGCCTCTTCCCTCACCTCTGCACTAAGCCTGAACACCTTGGTGTCTGTATTCGTCATGGTGGCAAGGAATATCTTTGATGCATTGTCAAGCTTCGCCCAGCCTTTACGTTTCACGGTCTACCACCTCACCCATTCAAAAATGCAATCATGCTCCATTTATTCCAAGAAATGCCCTGATTTCCCTATATGCAATGTCCAGAGAGTCATCCAGCCTGGGATGTGTCAGGAAGCCATGCACTGCATCAGCTACCCTTACTACAACCACATCATTGCCTGCCGCCTTAAGGGCTTCGCCATATGCCTCACCCTCATCCCTTAACGGGTCAAGCTCAGATGTTATGATTAAAGTCTCAGGAAGGTTACTCATGTCATCCGCCATTATAGGAGAGATATAAGGATCCTTTCTCCTCTCCACATCAGGAACATACATGTCCATGTACTCTTCCATCTTCTTCATCGTAAGCCCGAAGTCATTTCCATTTTCAACAACCGACCTATAAGGAGACTCCTCAGAATGATCCCAGTATGTTGCAGGATAAAGGAGTATCTGCCTTTTTGGCACCTTCCTGCCCCTGTCTCTAAGCATCATTGAAACAACCGCTGCAAGGTTGCCTCCGGCTGAATCACCTGCCAGCGTTATTTCATCCGCATCTTCAATACCTATCCAGTCAGGATTTTCCATAAGTGCAGCAGCAGCAGAATAGCAGTCGTTAAGACCTGCAGGATATGGATGCTCCGGAGCAAGCCTGTAATCCACTGAAAATACAGCCATGCCCGTCTCCTCGGCCATCTCAAGACATGAAGGCGTGTAGCTTCCGATATCCCCAATCACCCAGCCTCCTCCATGGAAGAACAGTATTGCACCTTTGTTCCTCCGGACCAGGGGAAAGAACTCCCTTATAGGAATAGTGTATTCACCGCCATCGAACCTTATTACCTTGTCCAGCACCCTGTATTCTTCCTTGATGTCAGGAGCGACCGCCTGCTGAAGCCTTCTGACCAGCCTGTAGTCTCTCTTCATGTCTATCCTTGGAGATGAGGCAAGTTTAAGCATCATCTTCTGAAGCCTTTTCATAAGGTTTCCACCAATCCTTCAAATTTCATGTCTGAGCTGACTCAAATCAGCCTGCGTCAGACATATTTATACTAAATTATAGCATACCGAAATAGTCTATACAGCATACGTTCTTGCTGGCACCTAAATTGAGTCATCTTTTTCTTCATAGGAAATCAGTTATGCCAGAAAAAAACTGGAAGGCCTGACAATAGTCAGACCTCCATAAGAGTTACTGTTTGGTTTATTTTCCTGCTGCCGCGCTGTTTCCAGCTATCCTTCCTGCTGTAAGTATTTCAGTAGTGGCATTTCCTCCGAGCCTGTTTCCTGCGAAGAATCCGCCTGTAACCTCACCTGCAGCATAAAGCCCAGGAATTATCTTTCCGGCAGTGTCAATCACACGCCTATCCGTGTCGACTGTGAGTCCGCCCATTGTATGGTGCGTGGATGGAGCGAGATACCTTACTGAGAGGCTTCCTATCTTGTAGGTCTCAGGCTTGTACTTGCCAGCTGCATCCTTCTCACATTCTCCGATAAGGTTCCTGTATGCTGTCTTTGCCGGGCTTGATGGAGTGGCTGATGTTCCTATGAGGAATGCATCGTACTCGGTTATCGTCTGCTTAAGCACGCTTTCATCAATCTTCAGGAGTGCCGCAGCTTCAGTGAGGGTAACGATGTATTCCCTTCCTTCAACAGTCTTTCCTCCGGAGCTTCCCATGCTCTTCGCATTTGTAACCTGGATGAACAGACCCTTATCTCCGCCGAAGTCGAAGGCTCCCTGAGCAAGAACATCCCTTTCAGCTGACTCATTGACATATCTCTTGCCGGCATTTTCGGTTCCAGCGGGACTTATGAATATAACATCCTCACCATTTCCGCCTGCCAGATTTCCATTGTTTGCCCAGCCTATAGGCATGAGCTGTGTCCATCCCATTCCGACTACTCCAGCTCCAACTGCCTGCGCCATTACGATTCCTTCACCCTGCGCAAGGCTTCTGTTGGTAGTGAGTATTGAGGAGGTCAGGTCATCAGCATTCCAGTATTCATTCGTCTTCAATACCATCTCAATGTTTGCTCCATAGCCTCCAGTTGCAAGAACTACGCCCTTTGTTGCAGTTACTTCAACTTCTGTGCCATCGAACATCTTGCCTTTTACTCCGACTATCCTCCCGGTGCTGTCCTTGATGAGTTCTGTCGCTGTTGTCCTTGTCATTATCTTGTTCTTCGAATTCGCTTTAAGAACAACGCTCTCCGGAGCCTTGAAATAGCCTGCCCATTTACCGCTGTTGTCTCCGAAGCCAGTAGCCTTGTATTCCACTCCATCGACTACTCCGCCTACTATGCCGTTTATCCTCTGCCACATGCAGCCGATAAGCGTCGAAAGCGTGTTGTTGCTAAAAATTGTACCCATTTCCGAATACCATGGCTTGATTTCACTTGCTTCCTCGCACATCTGCTTCACAAGCTCAAACTTGCTGTATATCCATTCCGTCTTCTCATTGTTCAGACGCATTCCTCCATAGTAAGTCTGGAATATATGCATCTCTACGCTGTCGAAATTTATAAGGTCCTTTTCTGTTGCACCCTTGGCCATCTTCGCATCGGCATATGCCTTGTACTTTGCAATCTGTGCCTTCAGAGCCTTGAGTGTAGGCAGATATTCAGCATGCACGCCTCTGCTGGCCAGGTCATAATCATCAACATCCTTGATAGCTGCAGCGTCCTTGATTGTTCCGTCAAATGGCTTCTCATCCCAGTTAAGGATCATAGTGAGTACTGAAAGCCTTCCTGTATCAGAGTGGATCTTTTCGACCTTCTCACCTGTTGGCTCATAAATACCTGTTGTAGCATCAGGGTTCGCCGGATCCCATACAAGGGATGGCTGAACTATCTGAAGAGCTCCACCTGCGACTAAGGTATTTCCACCCATCTCGACTTCCTTCTCCATGACAAGAACAGTGGCGCCTGCCTGTGCAGCGGCTGCCGCTGCAGCCATTCCGGCTCCGCCTGCTCCAATTACCACTACATCATATGTACCGGTGACTTTAGTTCCGGCAACAAGCTCGAAAGCCTTCGCGCCTTTCTTCAATGCAGCTGCATCGCACCCTGCCTGCTTTGCTGCATCTTCAACAGCTGCCAGTACTGCCCTGCTTGTGAAGGTTGCACCTGAAACCACATCGACACCTGTGGAGGTATATTCCTTGATCCATGGAAACAGTATGTCATACGCCGGCTTGCCAACATGGGCAGTCTCAGCCTCTGATGAGATTGCAATATCAGTTATAGCCTTATCAGAAAATGTCACGTCAAGAACCACATTTGCATTGTATCCCATTGCCGTACCAGTATACTTGCCTGCCTTGAAGCTTATTGCAGGAGCTGATGGAGCCGCAGTTGCCGTAGGAGTTGCAGGCGTCTTGTTGCACGCTGTGATGGTACCCAAAAGGCATAAGGTTGCGATGATTCCGATCAGACGTTTAGCTTTCATGTCTTCCCTCCAATATGTCCAAATCGAGACTTGAAGTCTCTATAGCTATATTTTAGTCCTTTATTCACTATTTGTTTCATATATTGTCAAAATATTCACTAAGTTTACATTTGTTCACCGAATCTGTTCAATTTGTTCAATTACCATGCACATCTTGTAAACCTCAACCCGCGTTACATCACATTCGTCATGTTAATGAACATATATGAAGAAATTTCGAAGAAGAGGTTATACGTATCTCATTTTTGACGATCAGCTGCCACACTTCCCTGATGAGCAAAATTAAAAGACATGCATCAAAAGACATGCATCAAAAGACATGCATGACAAAATTTCTTGTCTTAAACCTATGTTCTTATCTTATCGGATTTCCAGATCCTTAATATCCTGTGGGCCATATATAAAGCAAGGGACCTGAAGCCATATCCGGCTTCAGGTCCCTCTATTGCCTACTCCTCATCGAGTATGCATATTCCATTGTTAAGGTTCAGGTTTCTCTGTCCTCTTTCAGTATTGCCGCTGTTTCCTCTTCCAGCACCCTGGAATCCGGTTCCGTCATTCAGGTTAGTCTGGACTCCATTGCCCCTTGAGCCTCTTCCGCCCCTGTTCACTCCGCCCTGTCCGATGCCTGTTCCGGTCTGTCCGTCCGCTGCTCTTTCAAAGGCTGCCAGATGGCTTTCAGATGCCTTCATCAGGTTCTCGAATACAAATTCAACATCGTCAGGAAGGTCAAGCTTAAGGAACTCCTCGTACATTGCGATGTTCTTTACCTCTGCGTCTACTCCAGCCTTATAGCTGTCTTCCAGCGTAGTAGGAAGTACTGTGTACTTGGATGCGTCTACTGTCGGAAGTTCAAGGTTATATGCTTCAAACAGCGGTTCAAGCGCCGCAATGTGAGTTGCCTCTGCCCTTACGATATTTGTGAAAGGCCTTATGCTTCCATATTCGGCGATTATCGTCTCATATTCTGCCTTAGCCAGGTACTCGTCCTCTAATGTGTACTTCAGCATCTTCTCGATCTCTGTTGTAGGGTTAGCTGCTGCTCCTGCCGCTCCGAAGTCTGACTCAAGCGCGAATGCTGTCCCCGATAGTCCGAATGATGCTGCCAGTATAGCACTAGTAAAAACCTTCATATTCTTTCTCATTTTTTACATCTCCTCATATTTAAGGCCTCATGACCTTTTCTATGTTTTCATTCTAATCGGGAGATGTGAGGGGTTTGTGATGGATTGATACCAAGCATTTGGCAGGTCTGTGGCAGATTTGAGGCTTCAGTTTCCATTTCTTCTTAAGGCGGATGAAGCAATGACATACATGAAGGCATATGACAGAACAGCCACTACAACTATGGAAGAGCCTGCTGATATATCAAGCCATACAGATATCATAAGCCCGGACAGGCAGAATGCCGCTGACGAGAGGATTGAAAAAGCTATTCGCGACTTCAGTGACCTTGTGAAAAGCTCAGCTGAGGCAACTGGAGCCGTAATAAGTGCCAGTACAAGCACTATTCCCGTAACCCTGATAAGTACAACAGTTGAAACAGCTACAAGGACCATGAACAGATAATCGAAGATTGCAGTCTTTACCCCGATTACCGACAAGAACTCCTCGTCGAACATGTATGCCTTCCAGTAGTTATAAAGTCCCGCTACCGATATTGTTACCAGAAGAGTCATCGATGCCATGAGATTCAGGTCGCTTCTGGTAATTGAAAGCATGTTCCCGAAAAGATATGACCCCAGGTCAGGAGGGTATCCCGGCATAAGAGATATGAACAGGACGCCAAGAGCCATTCCGAACGACCAGAACAGTCCCGTGGCGACATCGATCCTTGTTTTTCCTCTTCTCTTGATGAATGCAATGGCTATTGCAGCCAATATCGATATCCCGAATGCCCCTAATAGCGGTTCAAAGCCTAAAAGGTATCCCAGACCTACTCCTCCATAGGATGTATGTGCTATCCCTCCAGTCATCATAGTGAGCTTCTTTTCAACTATCATGACTCCCATCACTCCACAAATCAAGCTGACCATAAGGCTGGCAATGATTGCATGCTGCATGAACTGATACCCGAAAATAGATACCCCCATCTCATTCACCATCCTTATGCTGTCTCAGCACCCTGTGAGGCACTCCGTGCGCCAGAAGGTCTATCGGGCATCCATAAAGCTCATGGATGGTCTCATCACTGATTTCAGACTCACCATGATAGACAAGCCTTACGTTAAGGCATGCCAGGGACCTGACCTGTGAGGATACCGCAAGCATGTCGTGAGTCACCATGACTATCGTCATATTGTCGTTCAATTTTTCAAGCAGCTCGTATATCCCCGTCCTTGAGGTCGCATCCACATTCGCAGTCGGCTCGTCAAGAAGCAGCACCCTGGGGCCATGGGATATAGCCCTTGCAATAAGCATCCTCTGGAACTGACCCCCTGAGAGCTCAGAGACCTTTTTATTGCCAAGATCAAGTATTCCGGCATTTTCCATGGCAACATCCGCTGAATTCAGCTCTTCAGGTGAATACTTGTGGAAGAACGAGATTTCAGGCTTAAGCTTGGCCATTGCAACGACTTCCCTTACCGTAGCAGGAAAAGTCTTGTTCATCGAAGCTACCTGAGGCACATAGCCGACTATACCGCCAGCTTCTGACGGTTTTTTCCCATATATCCTCACCTCGCCTTCAGATGGCCTTACCATTCCCAGGATTGCCTTGAGCAAAGTCGTCTTTCCACCGCCGTTCGGACCAATTATTCCGAGATAATCACCTTCGACTATGTCAATGCAGACGTTGTCGATAGCAGCCACTCCCCCGTATCTGACCGTCAGGTTCCTTGCTGAAACCGCAATAGTCCTCTGTCCGCCAGTCATTTCGCACCTCCCGATATAAGGTCCGTCATCATCTCCAGGTTGCCAATATAATTCTCTGAGAGAGGATCCAACTGTACAAGCTCTGCTCCTATTTCCTCTGCGAAGGACTGGACCTGCCTGCTTGAGATTTCAGCCTGGTAGAACACCACCTTGATTTCCTCCTCAAGGGCCATATCCACCAGCTCCCTTATCCTCTGAGGGGATGCCTCCTTTCCAGATTCCTCCAGAGCATGCATCAGAAGCCCGTAGTCATCTGCAAGATACCCGAAGGCAGGATGGAACACAATGAAGCTTCTGCTTTCTCTCCCTTTTAGTTTCTCCCTTATCCTTGAGTCCAGTTCCTCAAGCTTTGTTATGTAATCTGCAGCATTTTCCCTGTAGGCTGCAGCATTTTCCGGATCCGCGAGTGACATTCCGTCTGCAATTTCATGAACCATAGCTATGACCCGTTTAGGAGAAAGCCATATGTGCTGGTCCCGCTGCCCCTCTGCTATCTCAATTTCCGGATACTTCTCCCTTGCAGCCTCATGAAGGTTTACAATCATAAGGTCCTTGTTTTCAGAAGCGACAGGCAGAAGGCTGCTTTCCTCAGCACTTACCCCTATGGTGAAATAGATGTCTGCGCTTCTGAAGCTTGCCATCTCATTAGGGGAAAGCTCATAGCTTGACGGACTATATCCAGGCGGTATAAGCACGACAATCTCTGCCAGATCCCCGCAGACCGCTTCTACAAAGGCCTTTTCAGGCACTATGGACACAGCTGCGACAATCCTGTCTTCATCCTTTTGCACGGGATCAGCACTGCAGCCTGAAATGGATATAAGGCCTGGCAGAAAGCCCGCCAGAACCAGCAACAGCAATTTTATCATTTTCCACATACCGTGTCTCCTCACAATGTCTTCTGGTCTTCTCAAAATGCACTATTTGAGTCTGAATGTATCTATACCCTTGTAGTGAACGACATCCACCCTTTCATCATTTTTCATAATGTCAAGAAGTAGTCCGATATCCTTTGTTCCCCGGTTTGCAAGAAAGCCTTCTATTTCAAACCTGTTCATCGGATGCCTTTTTATTATGCCTATGACAGCCTCAAGGTCATCCTCGACAACGCTCTGGAAACCCTCGGATACCAGCAGGTCGATGGACATACCTCCAAGGACCTCTTCTGCCCGCTCCATGTCGTCACGTTCAAGAAATCTTACAAAGTCTTCCGCAGGCGGCCGTACAGGCGTATTGAGATAAAGTCTGTCATAATTCAGTTCCTTTAGAAGCTCCTTGTATCTTCCAAACGCTTCAGGACTGTCGTTGATCCCTTTCATCAGCATGATTTCCAGCCACAGCTGGCCTCTATAGCTCTTTGAAAAATCCACGAGGCCATCTCTGACCTGCTTGTACCTCAGCAGTCCAACAGGTCGGTTGATACTTCTGAATGATTCCTCATCCCAAGCATCTGCAGATGGCATCACAATATCCGCAGCCATCAGCTCCTCCCTGACTTCCGGGTCGAAGAGCAATGCTCCGTTCGTTATGACAGCTACCGGTTTGTCAGTTCTATCCTTCAAGCCCCGGATAAGCTTGCCAAGGCCGAGGTACAAGGTAGGCTCTCCCTCTCCCACTACTGTCACAGCATCAAATTCATTTACACTGCCCTTGGTGCTGTCGAATTCATCAAGTATATCGGATACTTTTGTAAACATCTCTCTCGTGTACACCATCTTATCCGTCCTGCCGAGCTGGCAGTATATGCACGAATAATTGCAGGTTTTCTTTGGAATAGGGCTGACCCCCAGGGACATCCCCAGTCGCCTTGATGGTACCGGTCCATAGACATATCTCGATTCACTCATGTCTTGCCTCCTTCAGGAAATGGAGGTGGCATGACCACCTCCAGCACAAATGCGACCCATTCATTATCCTATTTGTCTTTTGCTACGGAAATGTCTTCAAGTCTTTTGGATATCAGCTCAAGCCTTCTTTTAAGAAGCTCGGTCTGTTCCTCAAGGATTTCTTTCTCATCCAGACTTTCGGCATCTCCACGATAAAAATTTCTGAAGCCTCTCCTGCATCCATATCCAAGTCCAAGTCCAAGACCTGCAAGTCCTAGCATGCCTGCTCCTCTTAGTCCTCTTCTTCCTACCCCTGGTCCATACATCGCATTATCCTGGCCAATGCATCCGCCAAAGCCTCTGCCAGTCATTGCACCTTTTCCCATTGGTCCGGTTCCGTCTCTACCCGGCATTTCTATCTCTCCTTTCCGATGGTCATTCCCTGACCATCGCTACACCACACTGCGGACACATCTCCGCACTGCATGGCACTCCTCTTTTATGTTCAATCTTCAAACCGCATTTGGGACACTTGCACATACCCTCCGGACCGACCTTCACAGGTCCGCCCATTCTTCCGCCGCCTCCGGCAGGTCCTTTACCGTTTCTACCTGGCATCTTAACACCTCCTGTCTTAATTATTGACATATGTCATTTACTAATTTAATTATACCCCATTAATGACATATGTCAATAACTTTAGAGGCATAGTCTTGCTATGCGCAAAATTTTGTAGGACTGACTAAACCTTGCCTCACTTATCATCAGAGCTCTCGTTCTATAGCATGCTCAGTTTATCCGATTTTGACTCCTTGAGCCTGCATTCCTTGCATATCCCATATAGCTTCACCCTATGGTTCCTTACCTGGAACCCGTATTCATCCAATGCCTGCTGTTCGATTCCATCCATCATGTCACTCATGACATCTATGACCTTCCCGCATCTCTCGCATACAAGGTGATGATGCTCATGCTTTTCCAGTTGATCCTGCAGCTGATATCTGACACAGCCGTCATCCAGACAGAGCCTGCTAGCCAGCCTGTGCTCCTCAAGGAGCGCGAGTGTCCTGTATACCGTAGCCACGCTTATGCCTGAGCCTCTCCTGACAAGAATCGAATGTATCTCCTCTACAGTCAGATGCTTCTCCCTGTTCTCCCAGAGTACTCCGTATATCAGCATTCTCTGTCCCGTCAGTCTCAATGAATTGCTTTGAAGCTCCTGCTCAAAGTCTTGCTTATAATCTTCCATTCTTACCCCTCTTTTTTTGCACAGGCATGTCCCTGCAGCTATACTGGAACGAGCATGACTGAGACAGGTGAGTGCCTTGCCACATTGTGGCTTACACTTCCAAGATACAGCTCTCTTACCAGGCTTTTACCACGGCTTCCCATCACTATAAGGGTAGCGCCTGTATCTTCTGCAGCACGTATGATCTCATCAGCAGCTGACCCGATACGAACCAGGCTATCGACTTCTGCAAAGCCTTTTATCGAATTTTCAGCTACCCTCTGAAGCAGCTCCTTCTCGTTCATTTCAACAGAAACATGATTGGCTCCTTCTCCTATCCTATGACCAATGTTGTCAGCCACATGGATCAGAGTAACCCTGTCAGCTCCTGACTCCGCCATCCATCTTACTCTTTCAATGACCTTTTCTGCATTCTCAGAATAGTCTATGGGAACCATGATGTGGGAATAAAGGTTGCACTCCGTCTCATCCAGTGTCTTCCTTGAAGGAGAAGATGGGACCCTTACCAGAAGAAGTGGCAGGGACATGTCCGACATTATGCTGTAGGCTGCGTCTCTCTCCAGAAAAGCCCCAAACAGGGAATTCTCTGCAGCTCCAACTACCACCAATGAGAAGTCCTCAGACTTAATCGCTTTTCTCACTTCATCACGCAAATCACCTGAGGTGACCATAAGCTTCACCTCATACCCCTCATCAGTTAGTATCTTCCCCTGTACCTTAAGTTCCTCTTGATAAAGCTCCATGATTGATGATGAAACCGTCTCATTAGCTTCATCATTGCTTATGCAATGAAAAAGCGTGCATTTTCTTGTACCGAGCTTGCTCATGCTGCATATGGACTTGAGTACAATGTCAAAATTGGGATTCATCCCACCAACTATCAGAATATTTTCAAACATGAGGCTACCTCCATTTCAGGTCACTCATTATTCAGTTGAGAAGCGCTGATTCAGCATTCTTATTTGTGACAAGAGCCCTTATCATATTGTCCATCTGACGGAAGAACAGAAAATAGTCAGATTTTCTTGCAGACGCAAGCGACAGATATTCCTCAGAAAAATTAGCAAATGGCACCTCCTCAGAACTCGAGGTCAGAAAGTCATATATGCTGACATCTCCGACGGAGAGGTGAATCTCGTCAAAGTAATTCTCATGCAGATAGACTGTCCTTCCATTCTCCTCAAGCACTATTTCGGCATCATACGAATATGATCCGTAGGTCACAAGGGTACTTGTGCACCTTTGACATAAAATAATCATGCTGCCAACTCCTTACCAGTCCCGCGCAGGCATATCCTCCGGAACGTATTTTTGTATCTCAACAGCAATGCGAATATATTCTTCCCTCCATTCTGGCGAGATCGAGTTATTGACATATGCTATTTATAATTTAATCTTACCCCTTTATCGGCATATGTCAATAATGATTCTCAAAAAGAACAAAAAAAAGACCTGGTGCATATCATTGTGATGTGCTCCAGGTCCTCTTCGCATCTTCTACTCCTCGTCGAGTATGCATATTCCATTGTTAAGGTTAAGGTTTCTCTGTCCTCTTTCAGTGTTGCCGCTGTTTCCTCTTCCAGCACCCTGGAATCCGGTCCCGTCATTCTGGTTGGTCTGGACTCCGTTGCCTCTCGAGCCTCTTCCGCCCCTGTTCACTCCGCCTTGTCCGATGCCTGTTCCGGTCTGTCCGTCCGCTGCCCTCTCAAAGGCTGCCAGATGGCTTTCAGATGCCTTCATCAGGTTCTCGAATACAAATTCAACATCGTCAGGAAGGTCAAGCTTAAGGAACTCCTCGTACATTGCGATGTTCTTGACCTCTGCTTCTACGCCTGCCTTGTAGCTTTCTTCAATAGTCTCAGGAAGCACAGTGTACTTCGATGCATCTACTGCAGGAAGTTCAAGATTATAGGTCTCAAACAGCGGTTCTAACGCTGCTATATGTCTCGCCTCTGCTTTTACGATGTTTGAAAACGGCCTTACGCTTCCATATTCAGCAATTATAGTCTCATACTCAGCCTTTGCAAGATACTCGTCCTCTAATGTGTACTTCAGCATCTTCTCGATCTCTGTTGTAGGGTTAGCCGCTGCTCCTGCCGCTCCGAAGTCTGACTCAAGCGCGAATGCTGTCCCTGATAGTCCGAATGATGCTGCCAGTATAGCCGTTGTAAAAACCTTCATATTCTTTTTCATTTTTTACATCTCCTCATATTTAAGGCCTCATGACCTTTTCTATGTTTTTATTCTAATCTGGAGATGTGAGAGGTTTGTGATGGATTGATACCATGCCTTTGGCAGGTCTGTGGCAGATTTGAGTGACTACTCTGTGCACTCCATCTCAGAATCCTCAATTGACCTAAGCATGCTTCCATGCATAAGGTAGTGGTTAAGCATACCTTCAAGTGTGCTCTGTTCCTCCTCGAAGGCTTCGACTGTAAGTGAATCTATGTATTCTTCGCCTCTTTCTGTCAGCGCTGTGTAAACCAGGTCCACAACAGCATCCGTGCCTTCTTCACCACCGTCGATAAGGGTTATGGTATGGAGGATCACATAGTCTGCTGACGTCCTTGTGAATCCTATGGTCCGATTCTTCTCAAAGCTTGATATCACCCATATCTCAGGGCCTGGATCGGACTTGAAATCTGTCATGAATATGCATCCGAGTTCAGCAAAGCCTGAATCCGAGTATATAAGGTCGCAACTCCAAAGCCCTATCCACTCGTATTCCCTAGTGGGACAAAGAAGTGGAAACACCCTGTCCGGAGGTGCTGATAGCTTCTGTACATATCTAAAGGATCTTCTAAGTGCATTCTTTCTCATCATCCTATTTCTCCTGATGAAGAGTAGCCTGCTCCTGATTTTCAGTAGCCTGCTCCTGATTTCCAGTCGCTTGCTCCTGATTGACAGGAGCTTGCTCCTGATTGACAGGAGCTTGCTGCCTCGCATCCAGGAGCTCCTTCCTTTCCCTGCCTTCCTTCAGCAACGACTTGAGCATTACCTTGTCCTCTGATTCCAGTGCATCCCTGTATTCCACAAGCCTGCCGATCATCGAGTCAATCTCATGCAGGAGGTTGTCCTTGTTCTCAAGGAATAGTTCAGACCACATGTGTTCATTGAGCCTTGCAACCCTGGTCAGGTCCCTGAAGCTTCCTGCAGAGAAGCCCTTATGTTCAAGAGCGGATGGGCTCTTTACGAAGGCGCTTGAAACCACGTGCGCAAGCTGCGAGGAATAGGCTATTATCCTGTCATGGGCAGCAGGTGTCGATACCTTGATGGCGCCGAAGCCAAGGCTCCTGAAGAAGTCAGATACCCATTCGAGCTCGGATTCCTCAAGCTTCTCTATTGGCGTCAATATCATTGAAGCATTCTTGAACAGCGTCCATTTCGAGTGGTCGAAGCCAGAATATTCGATTCCTGCCATAGGGTGTCCTCCAAGGAACCTGAAGCCCTTATCTTTGGCGAATGGCTCAAGTGTATCGCATACCAGCTCCTTGATGCCTCCGCAGTCAACGACCAGGCCGCCCTTCCTGAAGAGGTCTCCCCTCCTTGTCACATACTCTATTGTGTCCTTTGGATAAAGCGCAATTATGACAAGGTCCATGGTCTCAAGGAGCGAATCCTCGAGTATCCCGCAGATTACCCCCTCATCAATTGCTTTTCCTGTAACCGACATATCGATGTCCCAACCGTATATCTCTCTGCCCTCAGCATGCCCGCAGGCTTTCGCCATTGAGCCTCCTATAAGTCCCAGTCCAACAATTCCAATCCTCATGTGTCAAGGTCCTCCAAAAAGCAGCGTAAAGATATGGATAATCTCCACTTTGCCCGCATATTCATGCGATATTTTTCTCATAATGTATCATTTATGACATTCAAAGTCAAACAGAGGAGCACTCCAAAAATCAGGTACTGTCATGCTTATGCGAATGCATTCCTTTTGTTCATTCCGAAGAATTCGATGATATTTCAAGATTCCTCCTTTTCACTCGATTCTCTCCAAAACCATATGCTATACTTTAATTGATGGAATATTTCGAAATCATGGAGGTGACGTGGATGAATATTCTCGTGGTTAATGTCGGCAGCTCCACAATCAAATACCAGCTGTTTGACATGGATAATGAATCAGTTGTCTGCAAGGGGCTTCTGGACAAGGTCGGGATTAAAGGCTCTGTACTTGAGCACAAGAAGACTGGAAAAAAAACCGAAAAGATAGAAAAGGACATCGATGACCACAAGACCGGAATGGACATGATCCTAAGCGTCCTTCTTGGAGACAGGACTGAAGACGTACGGATCGATGCAGTCGGACACAGGGTGGTCCATGGAGGTGAAAGCTTCAGCTCATCAGTTGTCATTGACGATTCAGTCATCAAGGCCATTGAAGACTGCAGCAGCCTTGCACCCCTTCACAATCCACCCAACCTCATGGGAATAATGTCATGCACTGAGCTTTTGCCAGGAATCCCCCACGTTGCAGTTTTTGATACAGCCTTCCACCAGACCATGAGGCCAGAAAACTACCTATATGCTCTACCCAGGGAAGCATACGAGAAGTACAAGGTAAGGAGATACGGGTTCCACGGCACATCCCATGAATATGTATCCAAGGTTGCTGCAGAAATTCTCGGCAAGCCATATGAGGAGTGCAGGATCATAACCCTTCACCTTGGAAGCGGAGCCAGCATGGCAGCCATAAGGAACGGGCTTGTGGTTGATACCAGCATGGGCTTCACCCCTCTCGAGGGCCTTGTCATGGGAACAAGGTCGGGAGACATGGACCCTGCAATAGTCTGCTACCTGATGGAAAAGCTGGATCTTGGCCCTGACGAGATGAATGACTATCTGAACAAGAAATCAGGACTTCTGGGACTTTCCGGAGTATCCGCAGACCTCAGGTATGTCATTGAGGCTGCTGATTCCGGGAACCAGGATGCCAAAGAAGCTCTTGAGGTATACTGCCAGAGGATAAAGGGCTATATTGGAAACTACATGGCAAAGCTAAATGGCTGCGACTGCCTGGTATTTACAGCAGGAGTCGGAGAAAACAGCTCCCTTGTAAGGGAAAGGGTCCTTGAAGACCTTGATGCCTTAGGAATAAGACTGGACAAGGAAAAGAACACAGCCGGCTGCATGAACTGCGACATTTCGGTTCCTGGAACACCTGTAAGTATATTTATTGTCCCGACAAATGAAGAGCTAATGATTGCGAGGGAGACGCTTGAGCTGACAAGGCAATAATGTTTTTCAAGGGCATGCATCACAGCATGCCCTTTCTCATGCCCTGTCAGGATTCATGTACACGGTCCCGAATATTGACATATGTCATTAATAATTATAGAATTACGATTAGAATATCTGTTCCTAAGGATGTGATTTAATGTTTTTCGAATCTTTTACCGATACCGTCATCGACCATTTCATGTGTCCGAGAAACTGCGGCATGATGCCTGACGCTGACTCTGAGGGTACAGCAGGTGACCCTGACTGTGGTGATTCCCTGACAATATACCTGAAAGTGAAAAATGACACAATAACCGATATCAATTTTCTAGTTTTCGGATGCGTCGCAGCTGTCGCGACAAGCAGCATGACTACCGAGCTCGCCAAGGGCAAGTCCCTTGAAGCTGCGTACAAGATAACTGACAAGGACATTACTGATGCACTTGGAGGACTGCCGGAAAACAAGCTTCACTGCTCCGTTCTTGGAGCTGATGCTCTGAAGGCTGCGATTGACAGCTACAGGCAGCGGCCATGACTGGTAGGACGGTATATGCAGATAATGCAGCGACCACCGGACTCTCGGAAAGGGCTCTCTCAGCCATGATGCCTTATCTGGCTGGTGATTACGGAAACCCTTCCTCGCTCCACAAATTCGGCCGCACAGCCAGACTGGCTGTAGAGACCGCACGATGCAAGATTGCGGAATGCCTTGGGGCTGAAGGTGGAGAAATATTTTTCACGGGCAGCGGGACCGAATCAGACAACTGGGCAATCAAGTCAGCAGTCAGACTTATGAGAGACAGAGGCAGGCATGTCATAACAACCAGTATTGAACACCATGCTGTGCTTCACACTCTTGAACACCTTGAAAAGGAAGAAATCGAGGTTACATATCTTGGTGTCGACGAATGCGGGAACATATCCCTTGACGAACTCATTTCTGCTATCCGTAAGGATACCGTGCTTATAACAATCATGACCGCAAACAATGAAATAGGAACAATACTTCCAGTAAGGGAAATCGGTGCGATAGCAAGGGAGCATGGCATACTCTTCCATACGGATGCGGTTCAGGCTACCGGACACATACCGATCGATGTGAAGGATATGTGCATAGACCTTCTTTCGCTTTCAGGCCACAAGTTCAAGGGGCCGAAAGGCACCGGGGTCCTGTACGTTCGAAATGGAATCCGCCTGCCCTCAGACATATATGGTGGAGCTCAGGAAAGGAACATGCGGGCTGGCACTGAAAATGTCGCTGGGATTATAGGACTTGCAGCGGCTTTGGAAGAAGCCTTTGAAAATCTGGACCAAAATTCCCTGGAAGTCGCATCAAAAAGGGACAGGCTTATTGGAGGCGTATTGAATATACCTGAAGTCTTCCTCACGGGCGACCCTATTGCCAGGCTCCCTGGCATAGCTTCGTTTGCAGTAGAAGGCATCGAGGGTGAATCTATGGTCATGATGCTTGACAGATACGGGATATGCGCGTCATCAGGTTCAGCGTGTTCTTCAGGCTCAGGAGCCGCATCACACGTTCTTCAGGCAATAGGTCTCAAACCTCACCTGGCCCATGGCTCTCTAAGGCTGTCTATCAGCGAGGATACTACGGATGAGGACATAGACTACATCCTTGAAAAGCTGCCTGTAGTGGTTGAGTCCCTGCGTCGCATCTCCCCCCTGTGGGCTTCTGGGAAGAACAGATAATCTCCCCATATTGAGTGTTTCCGTAAAGCATAATCTTTTGCGGAAACATTTTTGTGCATTGAAACGGACACCAGGAGGTTCACATGAAAAGCATCTTTGAATATGAAAAGCCTTCAAAAGCAAATATCGTCCTGCTTATCCTTCTTTCAATTGCCTTGATTGTGGCTGTATTACTTACGCAAATTAACCACAGCTTCTATTCTGAGACCATAGCCGGCATAACAGGCATCGTTGAGACCTACGATGGTGCAGCATTCGGTGTCAGTGAGACTGAAGAGCAATATTACCAGCAGAAAATAGAAGCGACCATTATGAACGGCGAAGATAAAGGCAAGGCAATAACTCTCGTGAACGAACGGACCAGCTCAGGAGTTTATGATGAGACACTGAAGGCAGGAGATGACATCTTCGTATCATTTGATGAGTACTCAGGCATCTGGACATACGATGAAATCAAGCGTGATACTCTTCTGGCCTCTGCAGGAGCTATATTCATCCTTGTCGCCGTCGCCATAGGCAGGCGAAAAGGAATCCTTTCACTTGCAAGTGTTCTGATAAACATTGCTGTATTCTCCTATGCCATATCGAAGTATATGCAAGGAACGGACATAATGCTGCTTGCAACTTTGTCCGCTGTTTTCTTTTCAGTCGTATCACTGATAATGTACTGCGGTTTTACGAGAAAGACACTTTCAGCTGTCTTAGCTACCCTTGCCGGTCTTGCATCCTCAATGCTGATTGCAGTTGCGGTGATTACCATCACCGATTATCACGGCGTATGGGTCGAATCCCTGGAGTTTCTGATAATCGAGACAGACTACAGGAGCATTTTCCTTGCAGGACTGCTAATCGGCGGGCTTGGCGCGATAATGGACATAGCAGTTACAGTTACCTCATCCTTGTTTGAGCTTAATGCATCCAATCCACATGTCACCACAATTGAACTCATCAAATCGGGTCGGGCAATTGGAAAAGACATAATGGGGACTATGGTCAATGTAATGTTCTTCACGTTCATCGGAGGTTCGCTGCCGATGATCCTTTTAAGCGGAAGAAACGGAATCAGCATAGCAGACTACTTCACAAGCTTTGCAAGCATAGAGCTGGTACGGTTTCTCACTGGAAGCATAGGACTTGTGCTTGCTATACCAATAAGCCTGTTCATATCCATTTTCATGCTGAGGAGGCGGTACATATGATGATTGTGGCACTTGCCTTAATACTCCTTGCGCTTATGGTCTCCATAGGCGGTGCGAGAGGGTTTTCAGCATTCCTGTCCATACTTGCTAATCTTTCTATCCTTGCAGCTATGATATGGATAATGCTTGAAGGAGCAGACATAATCGTCGTTGCGGTCCTTGGCTGCCTTGCCATAACCCTTTTTACACTGGCAACAAACGTCGGCTTCAATAGGAAGAGCCTTGCCGCATTGATATCAGTAGGCTTTGTCCTCGCTGCAACGGGAATCTGGTCAGCCTTCCTGGTCTCAAGCGCAAGGATCGGGGGCTTCTCGACACAGGAGTACACGAGCATCTGCATGTATGACTGGAACATAGGAATAAACATGAGTGATGCCGCAATCGCAGCTGTCCTCATCAGGATAACAGGTGCCATGATAGACACTTCGGTCTCAATATCAGCTTTTGTCTGGGAGTCAAGGAGACTGGATCCCGAAATGCCGCTCCCGAGGCTTTTCCATTCCGGGATGAATGTAGGCAGGGATATCCTTGGGACAACAACCAACACACTGTATTTCGCCTTTCTCGGCAGCTTCATGATGCTCCTGGTGTGGTTCATGCTCAAAGGTGCTTCGGCAGGTTACGTACTGAACTCCAAGGTGTTTGCAAAGGAGCTCGCAAGGATACTTTCCAGCGGTCTGAGCTGCATACTGATCATCCCTGTAAGCAACCTTGTCTCCATATCCATCCTCAGGTCACACAAGGGAATGCAAATCGATTAATAGAATCTATAAATACCCAATGTTTATTGACAATTTAGTAACAATGAAATAATATTAAGAAAAGTGCATATCTTCAGTCCTGAGCCATTTGGGTACGTCCCGGATGGGAAGGCGATGGAAAAGGATAGGAGTATCTATATCCGCGTCTTCAAGGCGCGGATATTTGTTTTAAAGGAGGAAGAATTTTGGAATCCAGGATCTCAGTAATCAGCATCATCGTAGAGGATACAGAGAAGTCCACGGAGGTCAACGAGCTTCTCCATGAGTTCGGAAGCTACATTGTGGGCAGGATGGGAATACCCTACAAGGAGCGCGGAGTATCCATAATCTGCGTGGTCCTTGACGCTCCCGGAGACATAACGAGCTCCCTCTCAGGAAAGCTTGGTATGGTCAGAGGAGTCAGTACAAAGACGATAGTAGCAAAACAAAACAAAAAAGAGGAGGCAAACAAATGAAAAAGGTCATATCAGCAATAGTATCATTACTTATAGCAGGTGCAGCATTTTCAGGGTGCCAGGCAAAGGCTGTTACACCAACCTCAACAGCCGCTCCAACAGCTACCACGGCTCCAACTTCAGAAAAGGTTGAGATAAGGATCGGAGGTCTCAAGGGCCCTACCTCCATGGGAATGGTTGAGCTTATGGAATCTGACGAGAAGGGAACCTCTGAAAACAACTATACCTTCACAATAGCGGGCTCAGCAGACGAGCTTACACCAAAGCTTGTACAGGGCGAGCTTGACATTGCAGCAGTTCCTGCAAACCTTGCATCAGTGCTCTACAACAACACCAAGAAATCTGTCAGCCTCCTGGCTGTAAACACCCTTGGCGTTGTCTATATAGTTGAGACCGGAAACGAGATACAGACCTTATCTGACCTGAAGGGCAAGACAATCTACGCCACAGGCAAGGGTTCGACGCCTGAGTACAACCTCAGGTACCTCCTTAAGGAAAACGGACTTGATCCGGACAAGGACATAACCATAGAGTGGAAGACAGAGCCTACCGAAGTAGTTGCACTTCTCTCAGGAGAAAAGGGCGGCATAGCAATGATGCCTCAGCCTTACGTGACTGTCGCGCAAGGTTCAGTGAAGAACCTGAGGATAGCAGTAGACCTTACGGAAAGCTGGGATAAGCTGAACAATGGAAGCACACTTATAACAGGAGTCCTTATTGTCAGGAACGAATTCGCAGAGAAGTATCCGGAAGAGCTTGCGGCATTCCTTGCTGAGTATAAGAAATCCACTGAATATGTTAACGCAAATGTAAAGGAAGCATCACTTCTCGTCGAGAAGGTTGGAATTGTAAAGGCAGCGGTTGCAGAAAAAGCCATCCCCTACTGCCATATCACATACATGGACGGGGCAGAGATGAAGGCTGCAATGGAAGGCTATCTGACAGTACTCTTCGAACAGAATCCGAAATCGGTAGGCGGAGCCCTCCCGGGCGCTGACTTCTATTATGAAAAATAAGGAAAGCTATGAAAAAATCTTAGCTATTGCCTTTGCACTGTTAGTCTGGCAGCTGTCAGCCATGGCCATTGGGAAGAGCATCCTGCTCGTCACACCCATAGAGGTAATGGTAAGGCTTTCTGAGCTTATAGTAACCAGGGATTTCCTTACATCGGTCATGTTCTCCTTCGTAAGGATAGTATCGGGGTATCTTCTTGCACTCGCTGCAGGAAGTGCCTTTGCCGCCCTTGCAGGGAAGCACCATATGGCCGAGGTTCTCCTCTGGCCGTTCATGACAGCCATAAAGTCCGTGCCAGTGGCCTCCTTCATCATCCTTTGCCTCATCTGGCTCAGCTCAGGTAGCCTCGGCATATTCATCTCATTCCTCATGGTCCTGCCGATAGTATACACCAACATGCTGCACGGACTGAAGAGCACAGACGTAAAGATGCTTGATATGGCTGAGCTTTTCAACGTAACAAAGCTAAGGAAGCTTAAGTACATATACCTTCCCCAGCTAAAGCCCTATATAGTATCCGCCTGCAGCGTATCAATAGGTCTGTCCTGGAAGGCAGGCATAGCTGCTGAGGTAATAGGAATACCAGCCGGGTCCATAGGTGAACGGCTTTATGAGGCAAAGATCTACCTTGACTCAGCAGACCTGTTCGCATGGACAGCAGTGATCGTTGCAATTAGCGTCTTATTCGAGAAGCTGTTCCTTCACCTTATCAGGAAAGCCTATATCAGACTGGAGAGGACGTAGCATGGATATCAGCGTATCAGGAATAAAAAAGAGCTTCGGAGAAAAGATAGTCCTTGATGGCTTCAGTGCAGCCATCAGGGAAAACCATCTGACCTGCATAATGGGTCCCTCAGGCTGCGGAAAGACCACCCTTCTTAATATCCTCATGGGACTTGAACAAAAGGACGAAGGAACAATTTCCGGAATCCCCGAAAAAAAGAGCGCAGTCTTCCAGGAGGACAGACTCTGCGAAAGCTTCAACGCAGTATCAAATGTCAGGATGGTATGTGCCAAAGGCGTTAAGGACTCAGTCATTTCCTCACATCTTGAAAGCATTGGCATAAGCGACCTAAGCCAGCCGGTCAGGGAATTTTCCGGTGGAATGAAAAGAAGAGTTGCCATAGTCAGGGCAATATTGTCTGACAGCCATATTCTCTTTCTCGACGAGCCCTTCAAGGGACTCGACGACGACACAAAGAGCCTCGTAATGGCCTATATGGTTGAAAATACCAGAAACCGGACAGTGATACTCGTGACCCATAGTCTTGATGAGGTCAAAGCACTGGATTGCGACATGATACTTATGGGTGAAAAGGAATAATGACAGAAAATGATAAGGGAATGGATGCATCATGCAGCCATTCCCTTTCTATTTCTATAGCCAGGTTCTTTTTAGTTTGTCATATACAAGGATTTGTCATTATTTTCCTTCTAGTAATCCTCGCCCTGGATGAATTCCCTTTCAGCCAAAGGATTAGGAATGAATGCATATGGCCTCATCATCTCATTGTCCTCATGGTCAGTGATGTGGCAGTGCCATACGTATACTCCTCCCCCTTCATTTGGCTCATACGGCCAGTAAAGGTCCGGATCATCAAGAGCCTTGTCTGTAGGCGCGACTCTCACTGCGATACGAGTCTTCTCTCCCGGATGCATTATGACGGTATCCTTCCATCCCGCCTCATATGCAAGCGGAGCCATCGGCATCCCCATCATAACCGGATCAGGATTTCCTCCAAGTGCACGTGGATTCCCAGTGAGATAGTCAAGCGGCGGCCCGTAGCCAGGAATGTAAACCCCGTCAGGGTAAGGCAGTCCGGTTAGAGGGTCTATTGCGCCAATGTCATTCATGAATGCCATCCCATATGACATCATATAAGCCTTCATGTCGAACATCTGCCTGTCGATCAGCTGGAACTGCAGACCATGCAGGTGTATTGGATGAGAATCCATGGTAAGGTTCACGATTTCCCATACCTCTGTTGTCCCCTCTTCAGGCAGCTCGGTCAGGTAGTTGCCCATGAATGAGAACGCATCCTGATTAGGACCGTCATACATGACTGAGCCTGATACCATGCTGTGGTCTTCACGCATCCCGCTCCATTTTGTATTGTTGACCAGGGCTTCAAGAGGACCGTTGACCCCCAATACTTCGTTTAGAGTAAGCAGTCTTGTCTTGTCGACATTCGCTGTGCTTATTGCCGGACCTCCCGGTGTTCCTGGAAGACGTACGATAGGGGTATCCGTCCTTATCGGTATAAGCGTTGACGGATCGTAGCTCATGTCACTTGCTGGTGCATTTGCGGTCACCCTGAACTGCATTATCCTGCCATCAAGGCTGGCCTTTGGATTTCCGTCTACAGTAGGTGCATCGTTGCGAAGGACAATATTAGTACCCGCTGGAATACCTGCGAAGTCGATTATGATCTCATAACGCTCGCCAGGCATCATCATAAGGCTCTTCTGTGTTCCTGCCTTAACCTGAGCAGCATTTGCGTTTGGGTCTACCAAAACTGGCTTATCAAGATATCCTCCGTCAGTAGAGATGACCCACATCGGATATTTTACACCTGATGTCAGGTCCTGAAGGAACATATTGTATGGTCTTGAGTTTGAGCCATTTATCGCAAAGAAGCGGTATCGCTGCTGGTCTACATTCAGGTAAGGCCACGCCTTTCCATTTACCACTATTGTATCTCCAACAAATTCAGGCACCCAGTATGGGTGTTCAGGATTTATTCCTATGCTCGGGAAGAAAAGCTCTCCATTGGTATCGAACATCCTGTCCTGTATGACAAGAGGGATGACAACCTCGTTGGCTTCATCCATTTCTCCGTTTCCATTTACATCAAGTCCTACCGGAAGCAATCCATCCGGCAGTTCCAGGTCAGGGTCAGTAAGCGCATATCCCCCGGCCAGGCCGGAAAATGTGGCGTTAAGCCTAGTACCGCCCAGCAGATGGTCATGGAACCACAGAGGTGCTGCCTCCTGGTAATTGGGATAAGTATATATTGCCTCATTTGAATCAGCGCCAACCTTGGAATAATATGCAGGCCCCTGCTCAATGTAATCTGTGACTGTATCAGGTCCTTCAACATCGCTTGCAAACCATGCTTCAGGTCCGCCGTCAACCAGAGCAGGCACTTCACCTCCATGGAGGTGAGGAACTGCAAGTACAGGTCCCTGGTAATGGGTCGTATCGCTTAGCAGCGGCATCATGCTGTCCTCTGACTGATGGAATGCGGAATGCAGACTTTCGTCAGTCCAGTTTCTCCAGTTGATGACATTCGTAGTCAGGTTGTTGATGTAGCGGATTGTAGTGGGAGTGCCGCGAGAAGCCACAATAACAGGATTGACATATGTATCAACATTGGTGAGGGGCGTTACCGGATCTTCACTTACCCTGTATGTGAATACGGCTGTCCCTGCATAGGGTAAACCATTGGCCGGCTTGAATGAAGGCGGAAGAATATTTGACCTCAGCTCTACCATCCTTATAGGAATTTCCGAACCATCATCCAATATGGTCTGTATCGTTCCACCTGCGGCATCAAGAAGCGGAAGTGGCTGAGCGAACTGCTGTATCTTATTGCCCGGAAACCGAACAGGTCCAATAGCTGCCGGAGGTGCTGCAGCGACGTTAATGGAAAGATTCACAGATACAAGGAAAGCAAAAGTCAGGAATGAGACGGCTTTCAGAAATTGTCTCCTCATTATATTTCCTCCTTGATCAAATCCAATAACAAATGACAATTCCCGGACTAACATCAAAGTGCGTGGTTACACCAATGACTCCGTGAGAGAAGCAGCTATGAATGAATTGCAGCTCCATGGCAAATGCACGCATATGTTATGAATTGCACCACACGCTTGGTCACCAATTGTCATTTAATACAGGGCGGCAGTCTAAGAGATGATAATATCGAAATATTCTGATAAATATCCAAATAACTGTTCCAATTCAAAATTGTATATCACAAGATAAGTATTAATCTAAGTAAATGTGTAGTCAAGAAAACATTCCGGGAAAATTTAGCTAAAAGTTGTTAAAATTTGCTAATGAGCAGCTTGATAAACCCCAGATACTCATGCTCATAGGCAACATTAGGTACAATATTAAAAGCGGAGATTTATTCTCCGCTTTGTAAACTTCAAAACATTTCTAGTGTGGTGAGTGCCTCATAAGGAATACGTGGGAAGCAACACCATCGGCATCCTCGATATTCCCCCATGCGGTGTGCAATCCCTTCGCGGCATTTGTGCTTACATTATTAAGACTTTGTTCAGGAACCTTGGGATGGGCAAGAACTGTTACTGTTCCAAGCTGCAGCACAAGGGCCAACATTATTACTGATGCTATCTTTTTCAATTTTATTTCTCCTCTTCTTTATACAAATCCAATAAGCATAAGGCAAAGGGTTAAGGCAAATATAGGATGCAGGCATCGTGTCCACTCTTTCAGAAGAAAGAAAATCTTTGTGACAATGCTTGCATAAACTGCTTTTTGCAACATGTTGTAACTGCGACGCTGCTTCATGCAACTCCATCTCAAAGGTATCAGTTTCGTATAAGTTTTACGTAATTAAATTTTGTCATCTGTATTTTTGTTTATGTTTCTAATTATAAGCATAGCCAATAAAAAGTCAAAACATTCCGTCAATTATTCCTGTTAACATTTTGTAACCGTTATTCACATTTTTCACAATCAACAGAAAAGGCATTGACGAATTTTTTATCGTCAATGCCCTTCATCATATCATGTTGGCAAGCTCATTCTGAAGGAGTACGCCAACCACATCCGCGAACTTATCAGGAGAACTTATCCTGGCAAAATTACGGCCGTAGATTTTCTTTGCGGCTTCCACATTCCTGTCCTGGCCGGTAAATACTCCAATCACAGCAATACCGCTTTGGATCCCCTTCCTTACCTCCCTGGCCGCATCCTCAACCCCTGCAGGTCCGGCATATTCTTTCCTTCCTGGCAGCCTCCCTGAAATGCTCATGCCGTGCATGTCATTAGGGTCACCATCGGTAAGGACTATGAGTATCCTGTTCTGGAACCTACCTTCACCCGCAAGGTGAAGAGCTGTCCTTATTGCCAGACCGTCCCTGTTGAAGCCTGCTACAGTGTAGTCGAAGATCGCCTTGTTCCTTTTTGTATCACCGTAATCCCGGTAGACGTTAAGAACAAGGAAATCCCTGACGCTGCAGAAGGAAGATACCCTTACAGGAATGCCGCAGCGTGTCAGGCTCTCAGCAATGATGTAACCCTGTGCTGCTATCGACTCCTGCCTTGACATCTGAGATGCTGAACCGTCCAGCATGATATCCACACACAAGTCCATTGTCTTTTCGTGCAGAGTCCTTACGAAGACCTTATCGTCGTTAAGGTAGACATTCCTCCAAACTTTTTCAATGACCAGGCTTCCGCTTTCCGACTTCAGCTTTGTTGCCTCCGTGCTCGTCAGCATAGTGTTCCTTATCCTTCTCTCAAGCTTTGATATGAGATTCGAATTCCTCGCAAGGCTTTCATCATAGTGATTCAGGTTGCTTTCCCTTTGCTTGAGCCTGGTTTTCCTGACCTGGGAGGATAACTCATTTTCAACGAATTCTCCCCTTGTCATGTGAAGATGGCAGCTGCTGTGGCTTCCAGTGCACAGCATGCCTTCAAGAGCCCTTGTCTTATCCCCCTCAATCATCGGCTCCCCGAAATGGGTTCTTATGTAAGCCCTCTGGTCCTCTTCCCATTTGTTCCTGATCTTCAACAGCTGAAGTGTAAATCCGCTTTTCCCCTCATCCCCTCCGAACTGTATTTCTCCGTTATACTCAGCAGTCCCTATATTCAGTCTTTTGAGGAGAGGCACTCCTTTAGAAAGCCTTCGTCTTCCTCCCAGATGGACGAGCTCCCTGCCGCTCTTTGCCCGCCTGGGCTTAATGCTCTTCTCATCTATTGGAACGAATTCGAAATAACCCTCCAGTATACTATTCATCCTTACTATTATCGCATCAGTATCCATTGATGCATCAAACTCAAGCTCGCTTAATATCTTCATGGCAAGAGGGGTAGCATCCACCTTCAGTCCAAGAGCTCTCCTGTAATGTGCGATCTCTATCTCATCAACCTCATCGTAAGGTTCCTTTCCCTCCCATTTGCCAAGTGTTTTTTTGGCATAGGCTTCTCTCAGGGAGATGATTGCAGGCCTTTCCTCGAACCCCTTTAGGAAAGTGCCGTTCTCAATCCCGATCCACATCAGGTTCCGAAATATGACAGCGCTCCTGTCACCCTCAAGAGTCTTGAAGAAATCAATGATCTTATCAAACTCATAGTACCTGTGAGCTGCTCCTATCACATGATTCCAGTAGATATCTGCCTTTCCCCGCTCGTCGTAAGCCCTCATCTCGGGCTTGAAGGCATAATCACCGGCCGCTGTCCATATCACGTTCGATGCCCTTGTCTTTTCACTTCCTCTGTCTTCCATGGTCACACCTTGAAGATGTCATGCCTTTCCAGCTTTCCCGGAATCCTTAAGGCTATGACATCTTCAACCAGAGTTCGCTCGAAGTCATCGAAGGACTTGTTCACTATGCCCATCCTAAGTGCCCTGTTTGCCTCAAGCCCCTTTTCCATGAGATGTATCGATGAGAGAAGTCCCCTTAAGTCCACAGACTTCGTTGAAATCTCAGAATTGCCGCTCTTCTTCTGAAGGTCATTGAAAAGTCCTGTGAACTGCTCCAGATATCTATCCCTTATACCAGGGAACTCCCTCTTAAGAAGCTTCCTCAGGTTATCATCCGAAATACCGGGCATGTCAATGACCATGAACCTTGATGCGAGTGCCTCGTTCAGCTCCCTTGTACCTGCATAGCCGTAGTTCATTGTAGCGATGAATCTGGTAGATCCGTCCAGATGATTCTTGTCATAACCCGGCACATCGATTATCCTCCTGAAGTCCAGGGTAGCATGGAGTACAGCCACAGAGTCGTTCTTAGCCATATTGATCTCATCCAGTACACCGAAGCCTCCATAACGTGCACAGTTGAGTATTGGTCCATGCCTCATCACAACTTCACCATTCCTGAATGTATCGGTTCCGATAAGAGATGATGAGTCTGTATTGACGTGGAAGGAGATATCCCAGCTCGGCCTTCCGAAGGCTGCAGCCAGATTTTCAGCAAGCACATTCTTACCAGTTGCCTTCGGTCCTGTAAGCAAAAGGTTTTCTCCGCAGAGGAGTGCAACAATGGCCTCCTCCCAGACAGAAGTACCATAGTAATGGAACTTCGGCCTTGGGATCCTGTATGCTATATCCTTGTCCACCTTATAAAACTCTCTGAACTTCCTAATTTCTATCAGGAGGGTTTCTTTAATTCCCTCTTCCTTTAGAAAATCAAGCATGCTGCATCTCCTCCCATGTCACTTTTAGATATCATAATAACAATATTTGACATATGCCATATTCAATTTCATCATACTACTTCAGTCCTATAAGTCAATTGAATTCTTGAAACTCTATCCCCGATGCTAACTCTGTCCCCGAACATTTACCAGGTTTGCAGCCTAAAATACATGATGAAACAACTATGGCATCCATAGCAGTGCCATGGATGCCTCTAAACCTCTGTTCATCTATCTGTTTTGCTTTTGTTTACTTCTTTTCTCTCCTGAAGCACATGAACCAATCGAGGCAGTAGGTGTCGTCGTCCTGGCTTTCCATCCTCTCCTTGGCGGTTCCGCAGGACCCTGCGGTAGGTACAATGACATCATCGCCGGGTCTCCAGTCAGCGGGTGTCGCAACACCGTCGCTGTCAGCCTTCTGGAGAGCAAGGATCACTCTCTTGATCTCATCGAAGTTCCTTCCTGTTGACAGCGGATAGTAGAGCATGAGCCTTATGATGCCCTTGGGGTCGATCACGAACACTGCCCTCACAGCCTGAGTGTTCGACTGGCCAGGCTGGATCATTCCATACTTGTTGGCAACGTCCATCCTTATGTCTTCAATAAGCGGGAAAGTGACCTCAAGGTCCTTCATTCCCTTGAACTCCAGCTCCTTTATCTTCCTCAGCCAGGCGATATGGGCATAGATTGAATCTACGGAGAGACCCACAAGTTCAGTGTTCAAAGCCTTGAAGTCATCCATCATGGATGCGAAGGTCATGAATTCTGTTGTGCAGACAGGAGTGAAGTCAGCCGGGTGCGAAAACAGTATTACCCATTTGCCCTTGTAGTCCTCAGGGAAGTTTATGTCCCCCTGGGTCGTCTTTGCCTTGAACGAAGGCGCCATGTCTCCAATAAGCGGCATTCTTACAGCATTTGTAACTTCCATCTCTTCTCCTCCTATGCCTTATTTATTCATGTTGCTGTGCAACCTTTGATTCCTAGCACTCCCCATGGTGCATATGCTCATGGCATACGGACCCTGTTGATTTCAGTTCACCCTTGAGGTAGCCTTCAGCAGCGAGCTTTGCATCGCCACCTGCACCAGTGATAACCTCAATATCCTTCTCATTGAACAGCTGTATCGCACCTCCACCCATACCACCGGAAATGATGACATTCACACCCATCTCATGGAGAAATACAGGCAGAAAGCCTGGTCTGTGGCCAGGATTTGGTATCCTGTCCGCCCCTACTATGCTGCCATTCTCCTCATTATATATATTAAAAACCTCACAATGTCCAAAATGTTCCGTTACCAGACCTCCGTTGCTTGCTACCGCTATCTTCATATTGTCATTCCCTCCATCATCGTATTGATTTCATCATCTTCAAACTTAAGCATGTCAGTTAGCTTTTCAATATCCTTTGTAATGTATCTTTCTATTTCTCCCCTGTCGCAGGTCCTTGAAAGCTCAGAATCGATCGGAAGCCTTGCAGTCATTGCAATTCCGTGAGCCGCCGCCACTTCTTCAAGATGGCTGTCGCCGAAGATAAAATGCTTCTTGCTGCATTCATCGCATTCGAAATACGACATGTTCTCAACTATCCCGAGTACAGGTATGTTCATGGACCTTGCCATGTTCACAGCCTTTGCAACTATCATCGAAACCAGCTCCTGCGGTGAAGTTACGATTATTATCCCATCCACTGCAATCGACTGGAAAACAGTAAGCGGCACGTCTCCCGTTCCCGGAGGCATGTCTATGAACATATAGTCCACATCACCCCATACGACATCTTTCCAGAACTGCTTGACAGCATTTGCTATCAGTGGGCCTCTCCATATTATTGGGTCAGTTTCATTCTCAAGAAGAAGATTAGCTGACATTACCCCGATGCCTGTGACAGATTTCATCGGATAAATACCCTGCTGGTCCATGTAAGCCCTTCCTGTCAATCCGAATGATTTGGGAATTGATGGACCTGTCATGTCTGCATCCAGTATGGCAGTCTCAAAACCTTCCCTGTTCATTGCCACTGCAAGCATGGAGGTAACGAGGGATTTCCCTACTCCTCCCTTTCCGCTTACTATCGCAATGACCTTTCCGATCCGGCTGAATTCATTGGCATCAACAATCATGGACTGATTCTCTTTCCTGTCTTCACATTCTTCACCGCAGCTGCTGCAGTTTCCATTACATCCTTCGCTCATTTTCCGCTCCTTAGTCTTAAATTTCAATCGTTCTTCCGGCAGCAAGATAATCAAGCTTGCCGTCCATTGTTTCCTTCAGTCTCCCAAAGGCCTCAAGTCCTGTGCAATGACAAGTATAATACATCGGCCCTGAAGCCCTCAGATAACTCCCGATTTCATCTATCTTTTCCGGCGATTCGCTTGTTCCTCTTGATTTGTTGTACAGGTGGAAGCCGCCTATGACAGCTTCAAGAAGAATGTTGCCTTCTACGGCAATCTCCTCGATTATATTCACTATCCCCCGGTGGGCGCAGCCTGCGAAAAGTATTCCCTTGCCATCCTCCGTTATAAGCATATCCTGCTCATGGGAAAAATCGTCATGCTTAATCTCTTCAGCATGCTCCATATACAGGTCCTCGTTTCCTGAGGGAACAAGCCTGTCACCACCGATTCCAGAGAACAGCTCAATACCGTCATCCACCACATGGTATTCCTCTACCGGCACTACCCTGCCTGAATTCAAAATGCTCTTGTCAAGACCTATGTATTTCTGGGTTCCATCGGGCTTCAGAGCCCAATGGTCCTCAAATGCCCTTCTGCTTATAAATGCCTTAGCCTTCTTGTTCAGCTCGAAGAACCTCTGGATTCCTCCGCCATGGTCGTAATGCCCATGGGATATTACCAGAAAATCGACTGTTGAAAGGTCAATACCCATTTTTTCAGCATTTTCTGCAAATGCCCCTGATGCACCTGTATCAAACAGTATCCGCCTGGTGCCTGTCTCGATATACAGGCTAAGTCCGTGCTCATGTCTGAATTCATCTGAAACTGATTCGTTGTCCATCAGAACCTTTACTATCATATTCCGCTCCATCCCCTTCACTCATAAGTAAGTTCATAGTATCTTCAAACACCTTCGTGACCGCTGCACCTGAGGGGCAATCCATCTCTACGATGCTGATATTCCTGTTAACAGCGTCCAGGGCCTTCTTGTCAAAGGGTATGCTTCCTGTTAGAGGTATCCCTTCAGTACGGCACCAGGACCCGATAGCAAGCGCTATATCCGGCTCAGTGTCAGCCTTGTTGATGCAGACCGCAAGCTTCGTCCTGAAATGCTTAGCCGATGCCACTATCCTCTTCAGGTCGCTCATTCCGGACATTGACGGCTCAGTCACAATAAGTACCATGTCAACTCCGGTTATGGATGCAACTACCGGACATCCTATCCCGGGGGATCCGTCGATTATTGCAATCCCCTCTGACTTCGCCTCACTCTTAAGCTGTTTCTTTACCTCAGTCACCAGAAGACCTGAATTTCCGCTCCCCATCCTCAGCTCCGCCGTTGAGAAGATATCCCTGCCCCTGTATAGCATGAGGTCACCTGACACGGACTCCTCGAGCCTGACAGCTCCATGAGGACACACGAACACGCAGACTCCGCAGCCCTCGCAGGCATATCTATCCACTTCATGGCCGTTAATGCTGGTTATGGCACCGAATCTGCAGTGCTCACTGCAGATTCCGCAGTCAATGCATTTGTCTCTGTCTATTACAGCCTTCGGCATGCCAAAGAACGGACGCTTTTCCGGAGGTGATTCGTGCCTTGTCACAAGATGAAGGTTAGGGGCATCAACGTCACAATCCGCATAAGCCCTTGCATCGAGAAGCCTTATGAAAGCGGCGGCTACGGTAGTCTTTCCTGTACCGCCCTTTCCGCTAAGAATCAGAAGCTGTTTCACATTTCACCTCCGACATCAGGGAATTGAAGATTTCTTTGAACATTTCCTCAAATCTTTCATTTTCCCTTGTGGCAATCATTCCGTTGGAGTTAAGTCTCCCAAGCTCCATATCAAAAGGAATCCTCCCGATTATCCTTATGCTGTTCTCCTGGCAATACCTTTCAGAAGGGTCTTCACCTTCACCGCATTTGTTGAGTACTGCCCCGAAGGGCTTTCCAAGTGAAAGGACAAGCTGGTGGACCATCCTCAGGTTATGAGCACCGAAAAGCGATGGCTCGGCAACCAGAAGACAATAATCCGCATCCTTTATGCTCTCCATGACAGAACATGAGCTTCCGGGAGGACAATCGAGAATTACAGTACCACTTTCATCCCTAACCTCTTCCAGAAGCTGCCTTATTACAGGGACACCTGACTCTACGCCTATGTCTGTTATTCCCGAATAGACCCTGGTCTTGTCCGACCATCCTGACTTGATTTCGCCTATCGGGTTGTCATATTCGGATATTGCATTCTCCGGGCAGACCAATGAACAGCCTCCGCAGGAATGGCAGATATTCTCAAATACCACTATTCTTTTGGCAATGTACGCAAGAGCATTGAAACGGCAGAAATCAATGCATTTCCTGCAGCCTGTGCAAAGGCCTTTGTCAACAAGTGGAAGCTTTGTTGCCACTGTCTTCTTTTCAGTCCACTCCGGCTTCAGGAATATATGGCCATTTGGCTCTTCCACGTCACAGTCCACATATACAGCTCCATCTGAGACCGCTGACAGGTTTACTGATACGAGGGTCTTTCCAGTACCACCCTTTCCGCTGAGGATTGCAATCCTTGGACTACTTTTCTCCATGTCCGTGAAAACCCGGATGGATATCCTCAAGTATCTCAAGCTCTCCGGAAATAAGCTTGCTGATATTGTTAAACGCAGTACCTTCAACGGATGCATATAGCTTAATACCAGCTGCACGCAGCACCTCTGCGGCATTTTCACCAAGCCTTGGTGTTATCAGCACCTCCGCTCCAAGGTCCACTACAGTCTGGGCAGCCTTTATCCCTGCACCTCCCTGGCTTGAAGATGCCTCATTTTCAACTATGTCATACTCCCTGGTTTTTTCGTCATATGCAAGATAATACTGTGTTCTTCCGAAATGTGCACTTACCTTTGCATCGATCGACCTGTCCTCTACCGGTATCACTATCTTCATAAGTTATCGCCTTCCTTTGTATCTTCCGGGTCCCAGGATACCTGTCCCATTCTTCTGTGCCTTTGGCAGCAGCCCCTGTCATCGAGCCTTTCATTTTCGTCGTAGAGCCTGTACTCGCCGCCCTCTATCCTTAATACCTTCCCGTTCACAATGACATCAGCAAGCTTTTTCCTTGCATCGTTGTATATCTTCTGTACTGTTGTCCTTGCAACGTTCATCTTGGATGCACATTCCTCCTGCATCATCCCCTCCAGGTCTATGAGCCTGATCGTCTCATATTCATCAACCGTCATTACAACACTTTCGAGTGTCATCGCTCTCTGGCCCATGGGGCCGAATACCTGGCTGTCCGGAAGGCAGCATACCTTCCTCCACTTCATCGGTCTTGGCATAGATCATCACCTCATTCACTAATTGCACACATCTTTTATGACATATGCCACTTATAATCTTAGTATAAACCTTTGAAGGTATATGTCAACAATGAAACTTATGTAGAAGAACATACCTGTTCATTCGCTGTTTGCACTATGTTTTTTTGATCAAGTGAAATAAGCACGAGTAAAATCGCGACTCCAGTCGTGAGCTTGCTCATGCTTATTTTTC
The DNA here is from genome assembly GCA_002428415.1 of Clostridiaceae bacterium UBA6110. GTDB lineage: Bacteria > Bacillota > Clostridia > Clostridiales > Clostridiaceae > Youngiibacter. The sequence continues at coordinate 99,629 of DIWI01000024.1, read as the reverse complement.
TTGAATGACATTATTCCTGACAGGTCTGATTTTTATGCATTCATAATGGCATAAAAATGAGAATCAGAATATTGAATGAGAATTATATGGAGAGTGTTACCAGATACGAAATGGCTACTGGTCTGAATCATTAGTCTTGAGATCCGAGCATCTGATATTGCAGGTCAGTCTTTCACAAATTGAATCTTTGACCCATCTCATTCAAGTAGCAAAATCGCATTTTCAGGAATCCTCAGAAATACCTTTTTCTTGTCGGCCCTGTTATTCCACTCATCTTTAGGAACCTTGTACAGTAGGTTTGACATGCAGTCTTCTTTCCTGGCTGTGGCACTTTCAAAATAGACGTTGTATTCAGAAACGTCCTCCATTATCTCGTTTATACGACATTCAATCACATTCTTTCCCGACCTTAGCATTTTCGGGTCATAAGCCTCAAAAGCATTTGGCATTAAGCCGATATGACTTGTTTTTTCAGATACTGCCATTTCCGTTTCAAGAACCATGCCCCAGTTGATTGCATAAACAGTATTGGAAGACAATACCTTGCATCTGGAAATGTTCCTGCAGCCTGTAAGTCTTGCCGCTGAAAGCAGCAGGGGCTGTCTGAATATTTCCTTTGTATCGCCTGACAAGACCATCCTTCCTCTGTCCATTATGGCAAGTCTTCTGGTAAATCTATATATCTCGTCGCTGCTATGGGTTACCATCAGCACTTCTCCATCGTAGAATTTCAGCATTTCGAGGACTACAATCTGCAGCTGCTCCTTCAAATAGGAGTCAAGGGCTGAAAATGGCTCGTCCAGAAGCAGTATATCGGGCCTGTAGACTATGGCCCTTGCAAGCGCGACCCTTTGCTGCTGTCCACCTGACAACTGGTTAGGATATTTCTTTTCCATACCTTTCAGGTGAAAAGACTCAATCGATTCGCAGATTTTAAGTCCCCTCTCATCGGGGGAAAGCCTTAATCCCGCTCCTATATTTTCCTCTACGGTCAAATGAGGAAACAGTGCATAATTTTGAAACAAGTATCCGACATTCCTGTCCTGTGGTTTAAGATTTATCCTTTTGTCTGAATCGAAGAGAATTTTCCCATTAAGTATTATCCTTCCTTCATCCGGTTTTTCAACTCCTGCGATACATTTTAGCGTCATGCTTTTCCCGCTGCCCGAGGCTCCAAGAATTCCCAGATTAAGTCCATCAGTCCTGAAATTGATGTCAAGAGAAAACCCTTTCACTTTTTTTCTGATTTCAACCACAAGACTCATAGCCATCTCCTCTATCATTTAAGGTATTTTCTTTCCTTCATCGACAAGTAATTAGTCAGGACAACAACTACAAATGAAATTGATAGGACAACAATCACATAGAAGGCTGCCGATTCCATGTTCCCTGCTGCAACCTCAGAGTAGATCGCCAGGGGAATCGTCCTTGTACTGTTTTGAATGTTCCCCGCAATCATCGCAGTAGCACCGAACTCGCCCAAACCTCTGGCAAATGCCAGGATACCACCACCCGCAACACCTGGGAGTGAAATCGGCATCATGATACGCCAAAAGATCCTCCTTTCAGACACGCCTAATGTCCTCGCGGCACTTATGAGGTCTTGGTCTACCTGCTCGAATGCGCCTCTTGCAGTACGATACATCAGAGGGAAGGAAATGACTACTGCAGCTATGACAGTCGCTGTCCAGGAAAAGACAATCTTCACACCCAGAAATTCAAGCAATAGCCTTCCAATAGGTCTGTTGACTCCAAAAATAATCAGAAGCAGAAAACCAATTACAGTTGGAGGCAGGACCAATGGAAGTGTCAGTAAGCCATCCAAAATCATCTTCATTTTTTCAGATTTCATTCCAGCAATCCATCTAGCCGCAAAAATCCCTGACACAAATGTCAAGGTAATGGCTGCAGATGCTGTCTTCATGGAAATCAATACAGGTGAAAGCTCCATAGCGTATTCTCCTATTCCAGTCTTGTAAATCCATATGACTCAAATACTTTCAATGCCTCGTCGGTCTTCAGGAATTCAACGAACCTCCTCGCTGATTCCATCTCTTTTGTGGCTTTGACTATCCCTACCGGATATATGATCTGCGACACACTTCCCAACGGTGCTTCGGCAATTACCTTGACTTTATTGTTTGAGGCTGCATCTGTTGAATATACGATTCCAGCTTCAGCGCTTCCTTCAGCAACCCATATGAGCACTTCAGTGACATTCGTACCCAGGCTCGCATTTGCAGACACCTTGTCCCATAATCCAAGGCTGGTCAGCGCTTCCTTTGCATATTGTCCGGCTGGTACGCTTGCAGGATCCCCTATGGCTATCCTGTCCGCATTAATGATATCTTCAAATGAAATCATGCCTTTGCTGCTGGTCACGGGTACTATGAGTACTATTTTGTTTTCCAGAAGATGCATTATGGAATCCCCGGCAACCAATCCCTTCTCTTCCAATTCGGTCATTTGCTTCATGGCTGCTGACATGAATACATCTATGGATGCACCCTCTTCAATCTGTGACTGAAGCTTGCCCGAGCTATCATATGTCGCCTGGATCCTGATGTCTGGGTATTTTTCCCTGAACATCGGTATCAGGTGGTCATCCATGCAGTTTTTCAAGCTTGCAGCCGCAGCAAAAGTTATCACTGATTCCTTTTTACCTGCATTTGCAACACATCCTGTCAGAAGCAGCATCAGACATGCGACGCTCAGAAGTTTGGCTGTTGATTTTCTCATTGTCTCCTCCGCTTTTGTAGAAAGCTGCCATTATATTACAGACAGCAAACTTCCAGACTTATCTTATCCAATAAATGACAAAAAATCATTCTTACAACAAGTCAGACATATTTCAGCACATTGATAATCAGAACAAGCAACCATAAAAGGCCATTTGCCGGATAACGGCCATGAGCTGAAACATTAAGGCTGACATGGTCAATTCATTTCCTGAATGCTCCATATGTACCGACCTATGCAAAACCCGCTCTGGCTTTCATCCATTCAGATAACAATCAGCATTCCCATGGCATTGTCTATTCCGGCAAGTACCATCAGTCATATTGTACAGCCGCATAGGTTGGATATTTTCACATCCATGCTGAAATCACAAACATCATCCATGGCCTCATAAATATCCTTTATAAGTTTCAGCACTTCACTCCTTTCGCCTATTATGACTGTGGACAGTGCCCCGATATCATTCTTCAGTCCCGAAGCAGTTATGATGCTCAGAACTTTTTTTATCTCTTCCAGATAATCTATGCTCCCTATCGGTGTGAAGGATATTTGGCATGAAGCTACTTTTCCCACAGAGCGCATATAAATCCACCCCTTTTCCCCTTTGAAGATTGCTCTTCAGTTTCATCATTGAAAAGAGACTCTTCTGCGAACGGTGAAACAAACAAACATTCTCCTGTTTTCAAAAGCTTCTCAGGTTTCCAGCTCATTATCTCCTCTAGTGACTTGAATTCAGCGTACTTGAATACTGACCCTTCCCGCACTTCATCCAACCTATAAAATTCTCCCCACTCGCTTTCCCTGTTAATCGTACCTATAAGTATCTGACCACCGGCCTTGACAACCCTGAAAATCTCGCTGACTGCGATCTTGACGTCCTTGATGAACTCAAAGGCAGCCATTGAAACTACAGCATCAAATTCATTATCCGCAAACTTCAAATCAGCTGCGTCCATTGTAATGAAAGCTATATCGAGTGCTTCTTGTGATGCTTTGGCTCTTGCAACATCAAGCATTTTCTGTGAGACATCGATTCCTGTCACTCTGCAGCCCATTTTTGCTAATTTCATGCTGAAATTCCCGGTACCACAGCCGATATCAAGTATTTTCATCCCCTCATACGTTTCAATCATAGCAAATGCCAAATCTGTTTCAATCTTGTCGATGAAGCCGCCTTTCTTTTCTTTATACCATTCATCATATTGTTGTGCAGTTTCATTAAAAATACTCATTTCAAACTCCCCATGTCAGTCATGGCAACCTTAATCTGGACTCTTCTTGCTTTGCATTGGTCTTTCCAAGTAAAGCTCTCCGTCTGTATCTAACACTAAGGTGAATTGATCCAGTAAATATTATGCTGTATATTTGTGCAAGACTTTTAGTCAACAAGCACAAATGATACCAAATTAAGGTTCAAAACATATTTAATAACTATAATATAAATAGTAAATATTTTATAAGACCAAGTGAAACTAACATTGCAGTTTCATTTAGCCTTATCATTATAAAACTGCACATCTCGCAACACAAAAAATCTTAACCTAATCTCATTTAATCTCTAGGGCCTTCCTGCATTCCATTATTCAGACAATCCTATGCCTTAGAATACAAGTATCAGGCTCAAGGCCATTATTGCCATTCCTGTGATAAGTCCGTAGATTGAAATATGGTGCTCCCCATATTCTCTTGCAGTCGGCAGAAGCTCGTCGAAGGATATGAACACCATGATTCCTGCTATACCGGCAAAGAGTATTCCGAACAGAGTATCGTTAAGATAAGGCATCAGTATGAAGTAAGCGGCGATCGCTCCAAGAGGTTCGGTGAGTCCTGATGCAAAGGACATTGCAACTGCCTTTCTCTTGCTGCCTGTCGCACAGTGAACAGGCACCGCTATGGCGATTCCCTCAGGTATGTTGTGGATCGCAACCGCAAAGGCTATGGGTATGCCAGTCGCAGGATTCTGCATGGCTGATATGAATGTGGCGATACCCTCAGGGAAATTGTGCGCGGCTATGACAAGTGCAGTCACCGCTCCAACCCTCAGGAGCTTCCTGTCGCTATGCTTCGGGTCGCAGGAATCCAGATCCTCTATGGTTATCGCCTCATGGGGATTCTCATATGACGGAATGAGCTTGTCGATTATTGCAATGAGAAGCATTCCCCCGAAGAAGGATGCCACGTTTATAACTCCTCCGAGATTAGGACCATATTCCGCAGCGAGAAGGTCCCCTGATTGGGCAAAAAGCTCAACGAAGGAAACATATATCATTACACCTGCTGAAAGTCCAAGGGCGTAGGAAAGAAGCTTCTTGTTAGTGCTTTTGAAGAGTATGGTAAATAGCCCACCGATACCGGTTGAAAGGCCTGCAAAAAGGGCTAGTCCGATAGCAAGCACAAGATTGTTGCCTTCCATTTAAGCCACCTCCTTCATCTAATTCAATTGTGCCCCCTGAGGGTGCAATGTCAAGTGGTTAGGAAAGGAAATGAGAATAAAATTCACTCCTCCAGATTCACCTCCAAATATTTCAAATATTTTTTAACGAAAGTTTACTTTTTTCTTGACATTAACCTTCGTCCTAAATATAATAACTGTTATACAAGCAACGGCGCTTGAAGACAGTAGTCTTCGAGCGCCTTTTTTTTGCTTGCAACTGAAAATATAAGGAGTTGTGTATTATGTGCAGAGTACCGGAATTGTTTGGGAGCATGGTCTTCAATGACACAGTAATGAAGGAGAGGCTTACCAAGGACACCTACGTATCGCTCAAGAAGACAGTACAGGACGGAAAGACGCTGGACCTTACAGTAGCAAANNTAGCTGCAGCAATGAAGGACTGGGCAGTTGAAAAGGGAGTCACCCATTTCACACACTGGTTCCAGCCTATGACAGGAATAACCGCTGAAAAGCACGACAGCTTCATATCCCCCGTTGAAGGCGGAAAGGTCATGATGGAATTCTCAGGCAAGGAGCTCATCAAGGGCGAGCCTGATGCTTCATCGTTCCCTTCAGGCGGCCTCAGGGCAACCTTCGAGGCAAGAGGATATACCGCATGGGATCCTACATCATTCGCATTCATCAAGGACAATGTCCTTTGCATACCATCAGTCTTCTGCTCATATACAGGCGAAGTGCTTGACAAGAAGACACCTCTTCTAAGGTCAATAGAGGTCATGAACATCCAGTCACTGAGGATCCTGAAGCTCTTCGGAGACATGGAGTCTTCAAGGGTAATCACAACAGTGGGACCTGAGCAAGAATACTTCCTCGTTGACAAGGCGCTTTTTGAAAAGAGGAAGGACCTGAAGTATACAGGAAGGACACTCTTCGGAGCGAAGCCTCCTAAGGGTCAGGAGCTCGAAGACCATTACTTCGGATCCATAAAGCCAAGAGTCGCAGCCTTCATGGAGGACCTGGACAAAGAGCTCTGGAAGCTTGGAATACTTGCTAAGACTGAGCACAACGAAGTTGCACCGGCACAGCATGAGCTTGCTCCAATATTCACCGACACAAACCTTGCCAGCGACCACAACCAGCTGACTATGGACACTATGAAGAAGGTCGCTCTGCAGCACGGACTCGTATGTCTTCTTCATGAAAAGCCATTTGCTGGAGTCAACGGTTCAGGAAAGCACAACAACTGGTCAATATCGACTAACACAGGCAAGAACCTTCTTGACCCTGGCCACACACCGCACCAGAACGCTCAGTTCCTCCTGTTCCTCTCGGCTGTAATCAAGGCCGTTGACGAGTATCAGGACCTCCTGAGAGTATCCATTGCATCAGCGGCAAACGACCACAGGCTCGGAGCCAATGAGGCGCCACCTGCGATAGTATCCATATTCCTCGGCGATGAGCTGACAGCGATCATGGATGCCATTGACTCAGGAAACCTCTACAAGCACAGGGAAAGGACCCAGATGACAGTAGGAGTCGACGTGCTCCCATCGTTCCCCAAGGATACCACCGACAGGAACAGGACATCACCTTTCGCCTTCACAGGCAACAAGTTCGAGTTCAGGATGCTTGGCTCATCACAGTCCATATCAGGACCAAACATTATCCTGAACACTATAGTAGCAGAGGAGCTCAGGCAGTTCGCTGACATACTCGAGGCTGCACCTGACTTCACAGTTGCAATGGATGCCCTTGTCAAGAAGACCATAAAGGACCACAAGAGGATCATATTCAACGGAAACGGTTATGAGGATGCGTGGGTTGTGGAAGCTGAAAAGAGAGGTCTACTTAACCTCAAGTCGACACCTGAGGCACTCCAGACCTTCATAGCAGAAAAGAACCTTGAGCTCTTCACAAGGCATAAGATATTCACCAACGAGGAGACACATGCAAGGTACGAGATAACCATGGAGACCTACACGAAGACTCTTAACATAGAGGCTCTCACCATGATAGACATGGTAAAGAAGGAGATCCTTCCTGCTGCAAACACATACATCAAGGAGCTCTCCAAGACTGCCATAGCAGTCAGGACACTCATGCCGGACATGGCATGCGAAAGCCAGCTTAACATGATAGCAGAGCTTTCTGCACTCACAGACAGCGTATACACAAGGACGAATGCCCTTGAGAACGCTCTTGATTCAGCAAAGGATTGCAAGGATGCCGCTGATTGCGCATTCTACTTCAGGGAGAACGTATTCCCTGCCATGGTAAGCCTCAGGGAGGCAGCCGACGAAATAGAGATACTCGCCGGAGAGAAATACTGGCCATACCCGACCTATGGAACATTGCTGTTCAGCGTATAGCGCTTGAGCATATAACACACAATTTGGAGCGGCTTCTCCTACCCCAAAGGGAAGGAGCCGCTCCCTCCTTTTTCATTAACGTCTTTTCATCCATGCCTTTCCCTTCCCTCGATGATATGTATGTTGTATACTTAGAAAAGATGAAAGAAAAGGGGCGATAAGATGTCAAATGCCAAACTTCTTGCGATATCAGTACTCTGCCTGATTTTAGGGTGGATTCTCATACAGGCATCACCGGCACTCGTACCGGTTGTCATAGCCATTGTCACAGCATACCTCCTCAATCCTCTGGTGGACACTTTAGAGAAAAAGCTCAAGGGAAGAAGGAAGCTTGCAATAGGTCTTGTCCTTATTGCATTCCTTCTCATGATGGCACTTTTCATAAACCTTGTTCTGCCTCCTGTCATAAACCAGGCATCACAGTTCGTGAATGAGTATGATACTATAAGCGCGAATCTTGGAAATGCCATCTCAGGAGCATTGGAATTCCTGAAATCGAGCGGTATCCCTGAATCTGTTCTTGCAGAGGTCCAGAATGTCCTCGCAGAACTTCTGTCATGGCTTGGCTCACAGATAGCAGCAGGTATCTCAAAGGCTCTTGGCTTCATATTCGGGATAGTTGACATGGTACTTGTAGTGATAATGGCGGTGTACTTCCTCTCATCAGGAAAATCCATGGTAAAGAACCTTTACGACTCTTCGCCGGAATGGCTTAAACCAACACTCAGGAATTTAAGAACCGAGACTCACACAATAATATGGAGCTATGCCAAGACACAGCTCATCATAGCTGTTGTTGTAGGAATAGTGTCCACCATAGCGTTCATGATAATCGGGGTGCGATTCTCAGGACTCCTCGGACTGCTTAATGGAATACTGAACTTCATACCGCTTTTTGGCTCACTGATAGCAGGAGCCTTTGCGACAATCGTCTCTTTAGTTACCGGAGGCCTCACCCAGGCAATCATAACCCTTGGTGCAGTGCTTGTAATACAGCAGACTGAAGGCAACTTCATCACTCCGAAGCTTCAGGGAAAATCCACCGGACTCCACCCGGTATTCATCATGATAATCATACTTGTTGCAAATCAAATGTGGGGAGTCGCAGGTATGTTCATTGCAGTTCCCCTATTCGGACTTGCAAGGCTCTTCTTCAAGGAAGCAGCATCCCTTATTGGAAAAATGAAATAGTATACGAAAGCAAACTTAAGAGCCGCAGCGACCATCGCACAATGGAAGCTACGGCTCTTTTCTATGCGTTTACAGTGTCAAGCTCGCCATCCTCGACCCGGATGATCCTCCTGGCTTTGGCGGCTATCCCCGGATCATGGGTTATCATGACTATCGTCTTTCCTTCGTTATTCAGCTCGATGAAGAAATCAAGTATCTCCTCGCCTGTCTTCTTGTCAAGCGCACCGGTAGGCTCATCTGCCAGTATGAGCGGGCAGCTGCCCACAAGGGCCCTTGCGATTGCAACCCTCTGCTGCTGTCCTCCTGACAGCTGGTTTGGCCGGTGATGCTGCCTGTTTCCCAGGCCTACCTTCTCGAGTGTCTCCAACGCTGCCTTCCTGGCATCCTTGTATCTCATGCCCCTGTGCAGGAGCGGAAGTGCCACATTGTGCAGAGCATTGTATTTCGCAATCAGATTGAACTTCTGGAACACGAAGCCTATCTTCTCGTTCCTGAGCCTGGAATACACGCTGTCCCTCTGGTCGTGGGCACTTATCCCGTCGATGTAATATGTCCCGCTGTCAGGCTTGTCTATAAGACCGATGATGTTCATAAGTGTCGTCTTTCCAGACCCCGAGGGACCCAGTATCGCTACGAAATCACCAGGATAAACGGTAAGGGAGATATCCTTTAGTGCCAGTACCTTGTTTTCCCCCTTGCCATAGGTCTTGCTTATATGGCTCATGTCTATGATAGGTTCCATCTGTGCACCTCCACATCAGTTACGCGGCGCTTGTACGATGATCTTCTCTATGGTCTTTGTATCCGTGTAATAAAATATTTTCAGCGTCGAGCCCTTGACAAGCTCCTTCAATGAAACCTCTTCTTCAACCGGACCTGTTCCAGTACCGGTACCGGTCTCTCCGGTGCCGCTCTGCTGCACCCTCTTAACCATGAGTGTTCCTACCGGTATGAGTACAGTCTCCTCCTCGCCGGTATATTCCCTAACGACATCCGCACCGCCGTTTCCCCTTCCCATGCCTGATCCTGGTACTGCATTCGTTTCTTCAACCGGGTTCTCTATGACAAGCAGAGTGACCTCGTTGCCTGCAATGTCCTTGATTTCTCCGAACAGTCCGGGTTTTCCTGTGAATGCCTGTCCTGCAGTGGATTCAGTGGGGCTGACAGCTGTAGGCTCCGCGGAATTGGATGGTGATGCCGGAGCTGCAGCTCCCTGGCAGGCTGTGGCAGTCATGGCAAATAGAAGCAATGCGACTATGCCTGTTTTTATTTTCATATCAGTTCCTCCCTAATTTTAGACAAATACTATTCATAGTTCAGCGCATCTATAGGTTCCAGTCCCGAGGCCTTTGCCGCCGGATAGAATCCGAAGAAGATGCCTGTCACGACTGAAAATCCTATTCCAAGCAGTATTCCATCAAGCGAGGCTTCGAATGCAAGGTCTGTCATCGCCAGAAGCGATGGTGCCGAAAGACTTAAAACAGCACCCAGTGCACCACCGAAAACGCTTATCATTGCAGCCTCAAGAAGGAATTCGACCATTATCGTCCTCCTTGATGCTCCTATGCTTTTAAGTATTCCAATCTCCCTGGTCCTTTCCTTTACAGCCACCAGAAGGACATTCATGATTCCTATACCGCTGACCACCAGTACTATTACTGCTACCGCAAGCAGCAGTGATGACAGTGTCTTTGCTGTTGCCTGGGCAGACTCAAGCACGTTGCCTGCATCCGTCACCGTGTATGCCTCACTCGTTCCTATAGTCTCAAGGATATATTCCTTGATTTCCATGATAGCCGAATCCACACTGTTTATATCCTCAGCCAGAGCTATGTAGCTTACCTGATTTGCGCTAGAGGCTGTGTTCCTGCTGGTCGTACCCGATGTGTACTTCACTGCGACATCGTAGGGTATGAAGGCCATATCATCTACTGAACCTGAATCAGCCTGGGAGGTAGCTGTCACTCCACCTGAGCCTCCCACCCTGTCGAGAACTCCTACCACCTCAAAGGAGGATCCCTTTATCATGACAGTATCTCCTACCGCACCTTCGACGTCCCCGTCAAACAGGTCAGTGGCAATGTTGTTTCCAAGCACCACGTACCTTGACCTCATCTGAGAGTCCTCATTTGTTATCATGACTCCATATTCGACTCTCAGCCTTGTTATGTCAGCGTACTCCTCAGTTATGCCCTGTATCGTGATAGAGCTGGACATTCCGTTTGCAGCGATATCAGCAACAACCCTGGTGGCTGCGCCAATGCTCTTCACATTGTCAAGGATCTCAGGCATCAAAAGCGCGTCATCCTTGGACAGTATCGCAGCCGTAGCGGAAGTCTGCCCCATACCTCTTGCCCTTGCTATGGTTATGCTTTCTACCGAAAGCCTGCTGTATTGTTCTGAGACCGCAGTTTCACCAGCCTTGCCGATTCCCACAACCAATATTATCGTAAGGGTTCCAATTATTATGCCGAGGGATGTAAGGAATACCCTGAATTTATTTGACGAGATGCTGAGAAGAACAGACCGCAGTATCTCAAGCGGCCTCATTTCACTATACCGCTCGTCACGACAGTCTCTCCTGCCGCAAGCCCTTCTACCACTTCACTCTGCGAGCCGTTGGTGAGACCTGCTACAATGGGACGTTTTTCAATCACACCGTCTGCCTTCTGCACCTGGACATATTGCTTCCCTTCTTCTATGAAGATGGCCTTGTTTGAAATCAGGATGACATTTGACTTTTCTTTCTTTATGAAGGTGACGAAGGCACTCATCCCGTCAAATATCCGTTCGTTCGACTTGTCAAGCTCTGCAGTTACCGAGTATGAAACGATTCCGCTGTTGTCTATCTTCGGCAATGCACTCAATCCCGTTACCTTCCCTGGAAGGCCTATGAGTCCAAGGGCTTCAACATTGGCCTTGATAGCCTGACCCGGTTCAAGTTCTGCAATATCGCCTTCGTTGATGCTTGCAGTTATGCTCACTATTGATGTATCCGTTATTGTCATGAATGAGTCAGCCTGACTTGTTCCGGTAGAATCCCCTGATGACCTGCCGGTTACGTAATCACCTGCCTTGCCATTGAGAGAGACCACCTTCCCGGATATCGGCGCGTACAGAAGCACCTTCTCAAGGTTCTCCATTGCCGAATCAAGCTTTGCCTGGGCAGTGCTCACTCCATATTCGGCATTCGTGACCGAAATGGAGGAAGCTGCGATGCTGTCGTACTTCAGCTTCTGAAGGTCATAGTTCTCCTTGGCCGATGCCTTGTCTGAAAGGTATTTGGCATAAGCATTGTCATAGTTCTTCTGCACTCCAGCCAGCGCGGATTCTGCTGACAGCCTGGCTGCTTCTGCCGCCTCCAGCTGTTTTTCGGCCTCTGCCAGCTCCTGCCCTGTCGCTCCTGCTGCAACCGCCTCATCGTAGGCTGTTGTGGCCTCAAGCAGCGCAGATACCTTCTCGTCAAGCTTGGCCTTTGCAGCATCCAAAGCTTCGTTAAGCTCATCGTCGTCAAACGGTGTCTGGTATTTCGCATATAGCGAATCGAGCTTTATCTTTTCAGACGACAACGAGTATTTCCGGCTGCTCACAGCATCATTGTATGTCGCCTTTGCCTTGTCCAGGTCTCTCCTGGCGCTTGAAACCGCCTCATTCAGATCCGAATCGTCAAGTATTGCAAGAAGCTCGCCTGCCTGAACGTACTGACCTGCCGCTACCCTTACCTCGGATACCTTGCCCGCGACCTCGAAGTCAACTCCTGCAGAATTCATAGATACTCTTCCGTCGGCATAAAGCCCTACAATCAGATTACCCTGCTTCACCACCTGCGTACTTATCTTTGCAGTTGGAGCGCTATCATCCGTATTTGTGCAGCCGGAAAATGCAAGCGTTGCAGCAGTCAGAGCTGCAATAAACAGAAGCCCTCGCTTCCCCGGATTGACTCTTAATTCAGCAAGAGTTCTCATCTTGAAACCACCCCTCAATAACTTTTATCAACTATGTTAATATTCTATTTTAAAAACGGAATCTTTGTGTGGGATTTCTGTGGCAAGTTTCAACATTCGTCCCTATAAGCTGAAGATGTGCATTCCCTTAAACAGTACTGCAACAGAAATACCAGACGCTTCCAAAATACGTGATTGCGAAATATTTATTGATAATCGATAAATTTGTGGTATCCTATATTTAGAAAACACGAATGGCGAGGTATGCCATATGTGACCATACGTAAACTTAAGTGAGGTGCTAAACTTGAAAAAATATTCGACACTATTCCTAAAATCGGCAGTTGTGCTGATGAGCGTGCCGGTACTTGCACTCTGCATTTTCTGGCTTCCTTCATCAGCAGACTATTTTCATATCCCGGTGTTAACAGGCTTGTACCTTACGGCCATCTTCTACTTCATCGCCCTCTACCAGACAATGAAGCTTCTTGGCTATATAGACAGGAACCTGGCCTTCTCCGACCTTTCGGTTACCGCCCTCAGGAACATAAAGAACTGTGCAGTGGCGATAAGCGCAACTTACACACTGATGCTTCCACTGATTTATCCTATAGCAGATGCTGACGATGCCCCGGGTGTCCTCGCGATAGCGATCATATTCGTATTCGCTTCAGCAGCTGTTGCAGTCTTTTCAGCGGTACTCCAGAGGCTTCTTCGGGATGCCATAGACATCAAGTCAGAAAACGACCTGACGGTTTGAGGTGATAATGATGGCAATAATAATTAACATAGATGTAATGCTTGCGAAAAGGAAGATGAGCGTCACAGAGCTTACTGAGAAGGTGGGTATAACCATGTCCAACCTTTCCATACTTAAGAACGGCAAGGCCAGGGCAATCAGGTTCTCAACCCTTGAAGCAATCTGCCGTGCACTCGACTGCCAGCCGGGAGACATACTTGAATACAGGGAGTAGGTCTGAAGATTGTTCACACAATTGCAATCGCTTTGTTATACTGATATGCAATCCAGATGGTACATTATAGGTGAGAAAACAAAGAGGGTGTGAATATGGTAAGAAAGAGATATATACTTATTGCATCGCTCGCAGTGTCGCTCATGTTTGCTGCATCCTGTACCAATTCACCAGAGCCGAAGCCAACTGATGGAACTCCAACTGTGACAGTGCCTTCTGCTACAATACCTTCGTTCACTGAACCATCTAAAGATATTCCCATCCTGGAGCCGTTGGAGTATCCTGGTGAGAACACCTACGACGAGATGATTACTGAAGGTACGATAACCACTCTGTCCAAGCACTTTGATTTGGACAGTGACGGGACGAAGGAAAAGATAATCCTCCTTGCCCGTGACACAAGACCTGATGCCGGAAGCTCCGAGGTTGTCATGTACTCCGAATTTGAACTTAAGATAAATGAATTCAGTGCAGTCATGAAGTCGGACAGCATGACCATAGACCTTTTCGAGCCCAGGTTCAACATAACCGACATAGATGATTCTGATATGTTCAGAGAAATAGCCATAAGCTGGTACGGGGAAGATGTCTATTCAGGGACAGTCTTCTACAGGTATGACGGAAAGAACCTCACGGAGCTTGGACAAATAGGCGGCTTCTTCGGTAAATGGTTCATTGGTGGCGCAGTCGATGACGGTGCGGTGAAGGTTGACGGTTCTGGGACAGTAAGAACTATATCATTAGGCGGAGTCCTGATGCCCTGGTTCTTCGACGACGAGTATGCTGAAGTTGACGGAAAGCTAATACGTGTCCAGAAGGACATTTACCCGCTGGAGCATAATGTCACTGTCATAAATGACCTGACGCTCAGGAAATCAAGGACTGACAATTCTGACGGGATAACTCTCAGGGCAGGTGAATCCTGTGTAATCACTGGTTCTGACAACAGGGAGTGGTTCTCAATTAAGAACAGCTCAGGCGAAACCGGTTGGTTCGCTGTAGATGACTACCACATGATAAGAGGAACAGGTCTTCCGGCTGAAGATTACTTCAGCGGGCTTATAAATGCAGGTTAAAAGTGAATCTGGCAGCATGCCTCACAGTCGAAGAATTGATACTACAAAATGCATAGGTTCATAACCATATGGTATGATGATACTAAGCAATGCAGGAAAAGACAGGATGACTTCCATTCTTCATTATCTCAACCTTCAATAGAAGCGAGATCAGGAGCTTAATACTTTGCTCCTGATTCTAATAAAACTATTCATCTGCGATTAGGAGGAAATTATGGAAAAGGATGAGCAAAGGATCATAGCACAGGCCATACTCAACGAGGTGGAAGGCAATGAATTCTACAGGATGGCCGCAAGTGCCACTAAGTCAGAAGAGACAAGGGAGACTTTCCTGAGGCTGGCTGCAGAGGAACTTAGCCATGTCAAGTACCTTACCGACCTCAGAAAGAAGCTTGGAGAAGGTCTCGACCCAACAATTGAACAGATCATGGACATAGGACCAGTCCCATCCCCGGACATCTATAAATGGGGTAAGGTAACAGTTGAAGATTCATCTCTTGCACTTTCTGCACTCAGCATAGGCGTTAAGCTTGAAAAGGACTCTATTGATTTCTACAGGGAAGCTAAAGAAAAATCCGAATCAAAGGCTGGTAAAACTATTTTCGACAAGCTAATCGAGTGGGAGACCATTCATCTGAATATCCTGGAGATCCAGCATAAGGCAGTCCAGACGTTCTGGTGGGCAGACCAGGGATTCGCACCATTCTAAAATGCTATAAATGACAAGGCGGCTCGATGAGCCGCCTTGAGTTTAATGCTGAATAAATTTAGTTTGTTCCTGACTAATGTGATCGGCCTCTTCACTTCAAGCCTGTCAGCTGCTTGCTTATCCCATATACGAGCTTTCCCTTTTCACGGTCCATGGCATGCCTGGCAGGTATTTCTTCAACTGTAAGATGGAAGAATTTTCCAGTTACATCATTCATGGCAGGGTCGGCAACAAGATAATATATGGATTCGCCTGATACCTGAGGGTCGCTCAGGAATGGCCTGATGAAATTGCGGTTGAAAAACCGGTATATCCAGCCGTTGCTCATACCTATATTTGTCTTCACGTCCCCTGGATGCATAGCATTGATAGTAACACCAGTACCCTCCAGTTCATCGTTCATTTCCCAGAGTGTCATCAGCTGAGCTGTCTTTGACGCTCCATATCCCCTGAGCCCGGTATAGATTCGTTTCTTCCATTGCAGGTCATCAGTATCCAGACCATTGAACCGATGGCCTTCCGAATTTACCTGAAGGATCCTTGAGGGAGCACTTTCCTTCATTCGTTCAAGCAGAAGGTTCGTCAGCAGGAAGGATGCCAGATGGTTGACACAAAAGACCTTTTCAAAGCCCTCACTTGTATAGGTTGCCTTAGTTGAATGCATCCCAGCACAGTTTATCAGAACATCAATTCTGGGATATGCTTGAAGTATTCCTTCTGCTGCCCTTCTTACATCCTGGAGGTCACAAAGGTCAGCTACGTAGGCATCGGACTGGACGCCATAATCAGACTGCAGCTTGATCTTAAGCCTTGCCAGCTTCTCAGCATTGCGGCTGACCATGACTATATGTGCTTTACCCTGTGCCAACCGCTTGACTGCTTCCAGACCTACCCCTGATGTTGCGCCGGTGATTACGACAACCTTGCCTTCCATCATGGCAGAGCTCTGCTTCTGCGGCATCTTCCTGTTTTTGAGGAACATCAGTTCATCAGGCAATTCAAACTGCATAATAGTGAGCCCTCCTATCCAAACTTCCTGGCCAGAAACTTTCGGTACATCTTGTTGAAACGGGGTATGTTGTTGAAAATGTCGCCCCACATATCGTAGTAGTCACGCTGCTCAGCTATCAGCCCCTTTTCATTCAGAGTAAGCCTGGTGCTCCCATATAGAGGCGTGCTGGGGTATTTCTTGAACGACATGGTCATGATCCACTCGATCATTATGATATTGTCGCTTTTAAGCACATTCTTAAGCTCCATGCTCAGGCTTTCGCACCGGGTTGTAAGCCTCTGGCACATTGCCTTGAATTCCACGATGCCTTCCACCCTCTGGATCGAATCCTGAAACACAATGTTCTCGTCATAATATGGAAAAAGGTGCGACCAGTCGGTCTTACCCTGCGTATTGTAAGTTTTTGACCAAAGCTGGTAGACGGAATCCACAGACAATGGCTCAAGCGAATTCGATTTCAGGTAGTCCTTGTCATATTTGATTTCCATCAGACTTCCTCCTTTGGCTTTTTCTTTTTCAGGTCTTTTATTACAGCGTCGGCTGCAAGCTTTCCGGTCAGTATCGCTACAGGGACTCCTGAAGGATTGAAGGCCCACTGTCCTGCCTGCTTTATCGTTTCAATCGGTGTCAGTACCGACTGGCTGACCTTCAGGAAACGATATTCAGCAGGAAATGGATCGTTTGCAAAAGACCATCCTGTAAGGGAGCCCTGGGTATTGTTTGTCTTTCCTTCTATGGTAAGAGGTGTAGTAACTAATGTCTTTACTACATGTCTTGAAAGCTCCGGGAAATATCCATCCAGTTCAGATATTACCATTTCAGTGATCCTCTTCTTGAGGTTCTCATGAGAATCAAGTTCTGCAATATGTTTAGCCAAACCATAGTCAAACAGGATTGATACAATAAGTGCCGTCTCTCCCGGAGGTGACAGTGATGAATCCCTTAATGCCGGAATTGATATCTCAAAGGTGTTCTGTCTGACGAAGATTTTGAGCCAGCTGTAGATCCTTTCCAGATCATCTGTAAAGCGACCCTGCCCATCCATCAGGTCTGTCAGCGATATTCCAGATAACGCTCCAGGAGACGGTGTATAGAATACATGGGGACCGCTTATGGGCTTGAACGTTTCAGGGCTTTGGTCTGCTATTAAATATATTGTCAGAACCGAGTCAGCGCCTTTCTTTGTGCTGAGGAACTCCTGTTTCTTCGTAACCTCATCCTTCAGGGGAGATTCAGGCCAATTGCCTGCATCCAGGCATTTGTAGAGAAGATTGGAATCAGCTGCCCATATCATCTGGTCATATGAGTATTCATTCCCTTCCCGTAACCTTATCTTCCTCATGTCAGAATCAATATGGATGACTTCCTGACCGTTCATGATCACCCCATTGTTTTTTCTGATCAGGTCTACCATCTTATCAACAACGACCTGTGTCGATCCCTTTGGATACTGGTAATCAAGGTAAAGAGAAAAATATGATAGCGCGAAAAAGGTCGGTGTACTTTCAAAAAAGTGCTGTGTAATGATCTGCACCAGCGATTCATTCGAGGTGATCTTTCTGAGATGGTCATTGATCGGCTCAAGCAGCTTCATCGCCTTGCGGATGTTATATACGAACTTTACAGTCCACGGCAGGAGTGTCTTAAGCATATATTCATAGTCATAGGGCTTTGACATGAAAAGGGGATTCTCGATGCCATAAAGAACATCCATGTATCCCATGACCTTTTTGATTTCCTTCAGGATAATATCAATCTCAGCCTGATTGCCTGGATAGGTTTTCTTCAAAAGGTTCCCATACTCTTCAATGTCTGACTTGTCCCTGAAATCTACAAAGCTGTCCCCTATGGCCAGCCTTATGGGATTAGGAAGAAACTCTATTTCCATTCCGAGCTGTTTCATCATAGGTGCAAAGATTCCGGAATCGATGATGCCCCTGGCACCCTGGTCTACCTGATGTCCGTCAATCATGAAAGAACCAAGCAGGCCTCCGTTCTTATGGTGCTTTTCAATCAAAAGGACCCTGAAGCCGCTTTGGGTCAGATAGGCTGCTGATGTCAGCCCTGCCATTCCAGCCCCGACAATTATGACATTATAGTGATTATCCGCCAATGCTACCACCTCTTTTGACATGGCAAAGCCTTCAATCAGCTACGCCATTCCATTCTGTCTTCCAGCCTTTTCCATTTCGCCTGCATATGCCTAAACTGGCAGTTGAGCACGAAATTGCACTATTAGTTTTATTATAGATGATATGTGGTTTTTTGTCATTGATAGCTATAATCGAGTTCTCAATCTCATGAATTTCCCCTTCATTATCTTCCTGTGTTGGTTCATGAGAGTAAAGGGCAGCAATAAGTCTGGTTAGTCCAGTGCTTGTTGCTGCCCTGCTGCTATGGCAAATCAGTCCTGATGTTTTTGCTCACCACTGCTCCCGCCAAGTATTTTCAGTTTTTCCTTCACCTCTGATGCAGAGGTTTCCTCAACAAGCAACGTGATGCAGTCACCAGAATGAAGCAATGTATCACCTCCAGGCAGGATGTCGTGTCCTCCCCTTCCAACATTGACTATAAGGCAATTGTTCTCCAGTCCAATATCCCTTACATGCATCCCATCGAGCCTTGAATCCATGAACACTGGAATCTCTATCATAACCTTATTCATCTTGTTTCCTGTGAAGGTCTGGCCTCCCTTCTTCAGCAGCCTTTCGAGCAGCGACTCGTAGATAGGCTCTGATTTCATGAGGTCTGCAACTACATATGCTGTAAGCGAAATTACACTGAGTGAAAGCAGATGCGTGAACGATCCAGTCATCTCAGTTATGAGAATGCTTCCAGTAATAGGCGCCCTCACGATTGCAGTGAAATATCCTGCCATTGCAAGTATCACGAAGTTCTTTATGAAAACAGGTTCGACTCCCAGAAATTCAGAAAGAAAGTTTCCGTATGCTCCACCTGTAAGCGCTCCAAGGACCAGGAGCGGAAAGAATATACCTCCCGGTGCCCCCGAGCCGTAGCATACCATTGTGAAAATGTACTTTATTGCAAGCGCCAGTAGAATTGCATTCACCGTCATGTTACCTTCCATAAGTGTGTCAAAAATCCCGTGACCTCCACCCAGGGCAGCAGGATAAAGAAAAGCCAGAATTCCAGCGAGTATGAATGGTATCAGTATCCTGAAGCTTTTTGGTATGAAGCTCATTTTCTCGTAAGCATCCTGTGACATCAGGATAGACCTGTTGAAAATGACACCGAATACCGCAACTATTATTCCCAGTATTATTATGTACCCGTAATATTCAAGTGGCAGGGCGGTTACCTCGCCAACATGAAAAACCGGAGACAGTCCGAAGAATTTTGCCGAAACAAGGTCTGCTGTCAGTGCTGCCGACATGGCAGACAGAAGCACAAGTGGCGAAAAGTGCCTGTGTACCTCCTCAAGGGAAAACATGACTCCGGCCAGCGGTGCGTTGAAAGCTGCAGCTAGACCTGCACTTGCGCCACTTGTTATCAGGTACTTCTCCTCAGTCCTCGTCCTCCTGAATATCCTTCCAAGTCCCTGACCTGCTGCGGCTCCAAGCTGGATTGAAGGACCTTCCCTTCCAAGGGACAGTCCGGCGCCGATCGCCACAGCTCCCCCGATAAATTTTCTTGTTACAACCGAAACCCAGTCCATGTCGATCTTTCTTGCAAGCACTGCCTCAACCTGAGGTATTCCGCTTCCGCTTATAAGTGGCTCCTTTCTGATAAGGTGCCCGGTAAAAAGCCCTGCAGCAATAAGAGTTGCGAACCAAAGGCCAGCTACAGCCAGATTGTCCGATGCAGCGCCAAGGACAAGCTTCCTGAAATCCTCAGCCCCTTCGAGTGCTATCCTGTAGAGCACAACAACCAGGCCCGATGAGATACCAACAGCTATGCCCTGCCCCAGCAGCCTCAGCCTGATGTTTTTCCACATGCCAAGTATACCGCCTGGACTGTTCTTCTCTTTTTTCTCCAAATAAACCACCTGCTCTTACAATTTTCTCATATGTACAACCACGACAGTTACATTATAGACCCATATCCGTCAGGCTGCAAAAAACTATGCCATATGTATTCACAATTTGCGGACTTAACCTCTCAAAATACTGGAGTAACGAATGATACGCAAAGGACCCGGTCGCCCGGGTCCTTCTTGGAAATACATTTCCACATGTTTATATTTTCAGTTCCTATAGCTAGAGGATTCCAGCCATTTCCGGAAGACCTTTAAAGTCCTTTATCACGAACGGAGCTTCTTCGCTGAAGGCCTTGTCAAGGATCAGGATATCAGTAAGTATTTCCTGCCTTGTGAGATAAGGCTTCGCACCATGAAGTATTGTCTCCCTCATGTGGTCGTATACCCTTCCATAGTCGCCCTTTACAGTCGGAAACCTTTCATCAGCAGCCTTCTCGCCCTCGTAAGTCCTAAGGATTCCGAAGTCCTCGAGACTGTCTTCACCGAAGCCTTCAGATCCGGGCATGATGTATTCCTTCAGGAACCTTTCCTGCCTGTCAACTTCCTGCTTTACGAAGCTTCCCTTTGTTCCATGTATGATCAGCCTTGGATAAGGAATGCCGACAAGGTGGCTGGTCTTGACGACAGCCTTAGTCTTTCCGTAGTAAAGTGTAATTTCGAAGGAATCCTCAGGATTCCTCGCCTCTCTCAGGCTTCTTCGCTCATAGACTACAGAGTCAGGTATCCCGAAAAGCATGGTCATCTGATCCACTGTATGTATTCCGAGTCCGAACAGAGCACCGTCAATATACCAGGCGCCCGGCCTGTATTCCTCATGAGGTCTGTAATAGTCAAAATGAGACTCAATCTCCACTATCTCTCCAAGCTTTCCAGACTCAATGACTGCCTTAGCTGTAAGTATGTCGCTGTCGAATCTCCTGTTCTGGAATGGCATGGCAATCAGACCCTTCTCCTTTGCAAGCTCCAGCAGCGTCCAGGCTTCCTCAAAGCTCGAGCAGAAGGGTTTGTCAACAAGTACGTGCTTTCCTGAATGGAGCGCCCTTGTCGCCATGCAGAAGTGAGTTTCGGATGGAGTCGCAACCACTACCATGTCAATTTCCGGATCTTCAAGCATCACCAGCTCATCCTCAGTGAATATGACATCAGCATAAGCCTTAATCTCTTCAGCTCGCTTTTTAATGCTTGGAAGCACAATGGTCTTGACCCTTATGCCTTCCCTAATATTAAGATACGGCAGATGATATCTCTGGGCGCTTTTCCCGAAGCCGTAGAAGCCGACTACAAGCTCTTTCATACGTTCCTCCCGCCTTCAAGCAGCTCCTTGACATAGTTCGGAAGAGCGAAGGCTCCTCTGTGTATTTCAGTGTTGTAGTATCTTGTCTTTAAGCCCAGTCTGTTCCAGCTGTCTGCATCAAGGTCCCTTAAAGGGTCCAGCCTTTTCGACGCGAAGCCGAACAGCCAGTGTCCTGAAGCGTAGGTCGGAATATGTATCTGGTACACCGATGCTATCGGGAAGAACTCAGTGATCCTTGAATGAGCCCTCTGCATCTGCTTCGCATACTCAGGATAGAACGGGCTCTCATGCTGGTTGACCAGTATCCCGTCTTCCTTGAGCGCCTTGTGGCAGTTTCCATAGAACTCCCTTGTGAACAGGCCTTCGCCAGGTCCTATTGGGTCTGTGCTGTCAACTATGATGAGGTCGTACTCATTGACCTTGTCCCTTACGAAGGCAAGTCCATCCTCGAAGTACAGGTTCACCCTTTCATCGTCAAGACCTGATGTAGAGTTCGGGAAATATTCACGGCATACATCGACAACAAGCTTGTCAATCTCAACCATGTCTATCCTCTTTATACCCTTGTACCTTGTGAGCTCCCTCACGGTGCCGCCGTCGCCTGCTCCTATTACCAGGACCTTCTCAATATCCGGATTTGTAGCCATAGGCACATGAACGATCATGTCATGGTATATAAACTCATCCTTTTCAGTGATCATTATGAAACCGTCAAGAGTGAAGAACTTGCCAAGACCAGGGCTCTCAAACACCTCTATCTTCTGGAAATCGCTCTTGCCTGAATAAAGCTGCCTGTCTATCCGTACTGAGAATTTGACATCCTCGCTGTGAAATTCTGAAAACCAAAGCTCCATTGTTGCCTCCTTCTGTTTTTCTAGTCCCTTATCTCAAGGTTCTGCCCCATGTATATCTCGATCATCTCTTTCCTGAGGCTCTTCACGATAACTTGCTTTTCCTCTTCGGTGAAGTCTTCTTCCTTCCTGCTGAAAAGGTAGTCGTTAAGGTCAGGCTTCTTCACCATCATCTTTGTATGGAAGATGTTCTCACCCTTGATGTTGACGTCAAGGGTCTCATAGGAGCTTAGAGTGTCCTTGTCTATGAAGTCCCTTATGGATTCTATGCTGTGGTCTATGAATATCTTCCTTCCATCCTCAGCCCTGGTAAATCCCCTTACCCTGTAGTCTATTGTTATTATGTCAGAATCAAAGCTTCCGATGAGGTAATCCAGAGCCTTCAGTGGCGATATGGTCCCACAGGTCGACACGTCAATGTCCACCCTGAAGGTTGAAATGTTGTGGTCCGGATGATACTCAGGATACGTATGGACCGTAAGGTGACTCTTGTCCAGGTGGCCAGCAACCGAAGTCCTTTTGCCATATACACCCAAGCCTCTGTTGCAGGTCTCATCCACCAGGCTCTCCTCCACAGGCTCCTCTGATATGAGCACAGTTACGCTTGCTCCCTGCGGATCATAGTCCTGCTTTGAAATATTAAGGACATGGGCGCCTATTATCCCGGTCACATTCTCAAGTATCTTAGTCAGTCTTTCTGAGTTGAACCACTCGTCAACGTAGCTCAGATAATCGGTCTGCTCCTTTTCACTTGACGTGTAGCACACGTCATATATGTTGAAGCTCAAGGTCTTTGTCAGATTGTTGAATCCGAACAGTTTTAGCTTTCCTGCCATTTGCGCCTCCTTTAGGTCAAAGAATTGCGGCCTTATGTCTGAAGGTCCCGCCACAATTGATTATAATGAAAAATCGGGTAAAAACAATCATATTTACAGCTTCTAGCAGGTTCCGTGGGCAACAAGCGCAACATCAATGCCATTCCTGAAAAGCTCGTTGTAGGCCCTGCATGCGTCAGGAGTCCTGAGTACCATGACCCTTGCAACGCCATTGTCATTAAGATAGTCGATGACAGGATCAGGCACCTCAAGAGCGCCATCAGCACCATTCCCGATAATCAGGACATCGCAGCCGCAATCAAGTACCCTTTCAACCATGGATTCAGAAAGGACATGTCCCTGCCTCTCCTTCCACCTTCGTACCTTTCCGGACAATATCATGATGTCCTTGCCCTTGCCTTTCCTGTCGTCTCCGCTTCCGGAGTGTTCCTCGCCATCTATCACAAACCGGCCCCAAAGGTAGTTCTGAATAGGCCCCCTGGGATCTTCAAACATCATTCTCCCTCCCGTTTCTTTGGCCATATGGGGTAATATTCAAGCTTCTTCGCGTGAATCTTCAAAAATTCTTCGTCATCATCCGACAGGGGGTATTTTATCAAGTCATCTATCCTCTCAAGCATGAACTTGAAATGGTCGATGTCTCCAGGAGGAATAAGCGTATGCACGCCTTTTTTTATTGCATACTTCATGGCAAGCCTGCCAAGCCTCTCTTCGTCCCATATGGTCTTTACCCATGATTTGGGAAAGTCCTTGGTCTCATCCTCGAGATACCTTCTCTTTGCCAGGCTCTTTATTCCTATGAAGCCCTTGTAGGTCTCCTTAACCGCTTCAGATATCCTATCTCCCCACCCTGTATTGATTCCCATGGCCCAGTTCATGGGGAACATGACCGTGTCAAAGTCATACATTTCTATGGCCTTCAAGGCAACCTCCTCGCTGTGTGCCGAGAAGCCGATATTCCGTATGAGGCCGTCACGCTTTGCGATAAGCAGAGCCTCCATGACACCGCCAGGTCCGAATGCCTCCTCCAGGTCCTCCATCTTTGACAGGGCGTGGAGCTGGTAGACATCAAACCAGTCAGTCTTAAGTGCCTTAAGTGATGACAGGAGCTCCTCCTGGGCACCCTCATAATCCCTTCTCATGGTCTTGCAGGCCAGGAACACTTCCTTCCTGTAAGGCTTCAGGGCAGGTCCCAGCCTTTCCTGCGCTATCCCGTAGGATGGCGCCACATCAAAATAGTTGACCTCATTATCTATTGCAAAGCTGACATATTCATTGGCTTTCTCCTGCGTCTCACCGTCTACTATAATTCCTCCGAATGTTACTGGACTTACCATCAGGCCCGTTCTTCCCAGCTTTTCCCTTTCCATTTCGATCTCCTCCAAAATGTCATAGATTCCTGTTCCTTCTACCCTATATTATACCATCATGGCCATATGTTCGGTTGCAGGGTCAAAAGTTCTTTGACCAGGGTCAAAAGTTCTTTGACCAGGGCCATAAGTTCATCCATAGTTCACATTGACGACCTATACTTTGCCAAGATAATAGAATTTAGGAGGAATCAGCATTGGATAAGAAGAAAAAGAAAAGATTGAGGAACTGGGTGCTTTTCGCGGCAGGAGCGGCGATAGTAGTATTTGCCGGAAGCAGGCTGCTTGCACCGAAGCCTCTCTCATATGAGTCGGTGCTTGCAGAGTCTAAGGACATAACCACCTGGTATTCATTCGCGGGCAATATTGAGGCCAACAGCAGGGAGACCATCCTGTCTGAAAGGTCGGCAACCATTGATGATATCTACGTGACCGAGGGAGAGCTTGTGAAGGAAGGCAAGGACCTTCTGAACCCTAGCTCAGGAGTTAACCCTGAAGCTGGCATGGATGGAGAGATTGCGGAAATATTCGTTGAAGAAAACCAGACTGTGTCTCCAGGAGCAAAGCTGATGACGATTGTCGACTACACTGAACTTTCTGTCAGCGTGAAGGTCGATGAATACGAGCTTGCTGCTGTCACGGCAGGCAAGGAGGTAAAGGTTTCTGTAAGTGCAATCGGCAGGGAGTTTACTGGAGTCGTTGAAAGCATCTCCAAGGAAGGCTCGATAATCAATGGAGTGACTTATTTTCTCGCTGTTGTCCAGCTTGATTATGATGAATCACTGAAGGTAGGGATGTCTGCAGAGGTCACCCTTCTGAAGGATGAAGCGAAGAATGTCGTTACCCTTCCAATGGCAGCCATACAGTTCAACGATGACAATACCGCCTACGTGCTTAAACAAGGTGCTGAAGGTATCGCAATAAAGAGCCCGATCACAACCGGCATCAACGATGGAAAGCTCGTAGAAATACTCAGCGGGGTAAATGAGGACGAAAGGATACTTCTTGGTGAACCTACTGAAGCAGCAGGCTTCGGACTTGGCAGCGGAATGGGAAGAGGGCTTCAGGATGGTAACAACTGATGGATGAGATACTGCGCATGGAGAACATCTCAAAAAGCTACAGCATGGGAGACGAGGATATCGAAGTACTTCACGGAGTCGACCTGAAGGTTAAAAAGGGAGAGTTCCTGTCCATCCTCGGTCCCTCAGGCTCAGGGAAATCGACGCTCATGAACATAATAGGCTGCCTTGATGTACCATCATCAGGCAAATACACACTCGCCGGCAATGACACCGGAGAGCTTGACGAGACCGAGCTCTCGAAGGTGAGGAACAGGGAGATAGGCTTCATATTCCAAAGCTTCCAGCTTCTCCCGAGGATGACTGCCCTTCAGAATGTTGAGCTTCCGCTCATCTACTCACGGATTCCGCTTTCCGAAAGAAAAAGGAGGGCGAAGGCTGTCCTTATCAAGGTCGGACTTGGAGACAAGCTCACAAGCCTTCCAAACCAGCTGTCAGGCGGTCAGCAGCAAAGGGTGGCAATCGCAAGGGCACTTGTGACCGAGCCCTCCATACTTCTGGCAGATGAACCTACAGGAGCCCTTGACCAGAAGACCGGAACACAGGTAATGGAGCTCTTCGAGGAGCTGAATTCGGAAGGCAGCACAATAGTCATGATCACCCACGATGTCCATATAGCAAGGCATGCGAAGAGAGTGGTCAATATCCTGGACGGTTATCTGTCCGAAGGGAGCATGGTATAATGATATTCGAAAGCATGAGGATGTCCTTTGAGAACATAATTTCGAACAAGCTCCGCTCCTTCCTGACAATGCTCGGCATAGTCATAGGAGTGGCTGCGATAATCGCTCTAATTACCATAGTCCAGGGAGCGACAAGCAGCATAACTGACCAGGTGACTAGCCTCGGTGTGAACAAGGTGACAGTAAACGCCATGGGAACAGCTGTAAAGCAGGGCCTCGACGATGAGGATGTGGGCAGGATTGCGGCACTTCCCAACATTTCAGGAGTGTCCCCTACTGTTTCGCGAAGAATGAGCATTGCACAAGGCAGTACCATTTTAGATGATGTAACCGTTCAGGGAAACAATGAGGTTTATTTCAAGAATGACGATGGCCTGCTAAAATCTGGCAGGGCGATCAACATACTGGACCTGGACTCCGGCAACCAGGTGGCAGTCATCGGCTCAGACATCACAAACGAGCTTTTCTATGGGACAGATCCCATAGGGCAGGAGCTCCTCATTGGAGGCAGGACCTATTCCATAATCGGGACACTTACGCCGGCAAGCGCATTCGGGGCAAGTTCCGTCAACTCCTCGGTGATCATTCCGTATACGACAGCAATGAGGTCCATGGGGATAAGGAACATAACAAGCCTTGACGCTTTTCTTATCGATACAGTAAAGGCAGACGAGACTGTCGTGGAGATTGAAGGTGTACTTGATGCATCATTCAACTACAAGGAAAATGCATTCAGCGTCTTCAATATGGGCGACATGATAAGCTCCTTCGAGAGCATTACAGGCATGATGACACTCCTCCTGGCAGGAATAGCGGCCATATCCCTTGTAGTGGGCGGCATAGGTATCATGAACATGATGCTTGTTTCCGTTACTGAAAGAAGGTCCGAGATTGGACTCAGGAAGGCCCTTGGAGCCACTCCTCTTACTATACAGGCACAATTCATAATAGAATCCATATTCCTGTCACTTATCGGCGGAGCTGCTGGCCTGGTTGTCGGAGCCCTTATAGCATATCTTGCTGCCGGCTTCA
Source organism: Clostridiaceae bacterium UBA6110 (assembly GCA_002428415.1). GTDB lineage: Bacteria > Bacillota > Clostridia > Clostridiales > Clostridiaceae > Youngiibacter. Next base: position 72,075 of record DIWI01000024.1, on the reverse strand, counting down.
TAGGAACCGGATTCACAATAGCACCAACTACTGTATATATTGCACTCGGATTCTCCGCGGCTGTTGGAATACTGTTCGGCTTCATGCCCGCAAGAAAGGCAAGCAGGCTGAATCCCATCGATGCTCTCAGGAGCCTGTGACAAAAAAGAAGGTCTGGTGAGAAAAATGGTCAACATACTTGTTGCTGAGGACAATGAAAACATTAGGAAGCTGATTGTTACATACCTTGAAGCTGATGGCTACAGGGTATTTCCCGCAGCCGACGGGCTTGAGGCGCTTAAGACAATGGACAGCGAGTCCATTGACCTTCTTGTCGCTGATATCATGATGCCTGGAATGGATGGGTATGAACTGGTCAGGAGCCTTAGGGACAGCGGCTATACCCTGCCGGTCCTCATGATAACGGCAAAGGATGAATTTGATGACATGAAGCAGGGCTTTGCCTCAGGAACAGACGACTACATGGTGAAGCCCATAGACCTTGATGAGATGCTCTTGAGGGTATCAGCCCTTTTAAGGCGTGCACGGATATCAGCTGAGAAGAAGATAACCATCGGAGGCCTGACAGCAGACAGCGAGACGCTCTCAGTATATAGCAGGGAAAAGTCGGTAAACCTACCGCTCAAGGAATTCATGCTTCTCTTCAAGCTCATGAGCTATCCCGGAAAGATCTTCACAAGGCAGGACCTTATGGAAAAGATCTGGGGGCTGGACAACGAAACTGAGGAACGCACAGTGGACGTGCATATCAAGAGGCTAAGGGAAAAATTCGAGGAAACCCCTGAATTCAGCATAGTGACAGTAAGAGGCCTCGGGTACAAGCTGGTAAAGAACGTATGAGAAAAATATTCAGGTTCAAATCGATCTACACCAAGTTCACCCTTCTCTTCCTTTTCGTATGGTGGTTCCTGAATTCCATCACCTTTGCTGTCGTAGCCATGTTCATGAGAAGAACGACCTTCAATGACATGACGAAGGTCCTTCCTGGTCAGTTCCAGGAATTCAGGGAGCTGCACTCCAAGATGAACATTGTCTTCCTCATTAGCGTACTGATAGGCTCAGGTATAATACTTCTTGCAGTAAAGAGCATCGTGAGGCCAATACTCAGGCTATCCGATGCATCCAAGGAGGTCGCTTCCGGTAATTTTGACATACAGGTGAATGTGGAGAGCGTGGACGAAATCGGGAGGCTTACGGAAGACTTCAACCTGATGGTAAGGGAGCTAAAGGACATCGAACGCCTGAGGACGGATTTCGTATCCAACGTATCCCATGAATTCAGGACACCCATCACCTCGATAAAGGGATATGCCAGGCTGATAAGGAACCGGGATCTGGAAAAGGATAAGCATGACGAATATACTGACATCATAATCAGCGAAAGCGACAGGCTGTCCCAGCTTTCAACGAACCTGCTGAAGCTTTCCAGCCTTGATTCAAAATCCATACCTTCACAAAAGACAGTATTCTCACTGGACGAGGAGATCAGGAAGGTTATACTCCTGCTTGAGCCGGAATGGTCCAGGAAGGAGCTCGACCTGGATGTGGACCTTGATGACATTGACATAACCGGTGACCGCCACCTGCTGTACGAGGTCTGGCTGAACCTGATACAGAATGCCGTCAAGTTCTCTGAAAAGGAAGGCAAATTATCAATAATTCTAAAAAAGGGCAATGGAAAGGTCATGTTCAAGACTGTTAATACCGGTCCTGCCCTGAGTGAAGAAGAGCTTGAGAGAATATTCGAGCGCTTCTACAAGGCTGACAGCTCCCGCTCCACAGAGGGCAGCGGACTGGGTCTTGCAATAGTCAGGAAGATACTTGATACCCATAACGGCAGCATCACATCAGCCAGCAGGGATGGATCAGTCACTTTCACCGTTGAGCTTGAAGAATGTCAATAAACTGAAGCCAGGAAAAGTCACAAAAGACTCTCCTGGTTTCCTTCATTTACTATCAGATCATTCTCGCCGCGTCATATGCGTCCCATACTGTCTTCATGACATTTTCAGGCTTGACAGCATCCCCTATGATATGGACGTTGTCTGCCTTGATCTCCTCATACAGGCTGTTTTCGCTTGAATAACCTACAGAGACTATGACATGGTCTGCCTTGACCTGAGAAGGTACAGGCATTCCCGCCGGTCCTGCCGCAAACATGAGCTTCGCCCTGTTGTTTATGTTCGGGTAGTTCCTCACTGTAGTGACCACATCAGCAACACCGTTCTCATACTTTGTCACGACAGTTGACTTCATGACATTGACCTTGTAGTAGTCGATCATCTCCATAAGCATGTTGTAGTTTGCCGCAGAAAGCCCGAAGGAATTGAGTATGGTATCCTGAGCCTCCACCACAGTAACCTTTTTGCCCTTCTTTCCCAGGTCGCAGGCTATCTCTATACCGGTCAGTCCTCCGCCTACTATAAGGATATTCTCTCCCTCAATATTTCCGTTCATCAGCGTATCTATCGTATAGGTCACGTTCTTCTGGTCGAATCCCGGAGTTGCAAGCTTTTTCTCAACCGCTCCTGTGGCTACGAAGATTTCGTCATAGCCCGAAGCCTTAATGAGGTCCTTGTCTGCAAATGAATTGAGATGGACGTTGACACCTGTATCCTTAACCTGCTTCTCATACCATGTGAGGAGCCTCCTGTCGTCTTCCTTATAGTCAAAGGCTGATGCAGGTATAAACTGTCCTCCAAGCCTGCCTGTCTTCTCATACAGGTCAACCTGATGACCTCTTAAGGCGCATACCCTTGCTGCCTCCATGCCTCCTATGCCGCCTCCGACAACAAGTACCTTCCTGACCTTGTCAGCTTTGCCGATGTCATAGGTGAGCTCCCTGCCACAGGCCGGGTTCACGGCGCAGGAAATGTCCTTCATCTGGAAAATCCTTGACAGGCAGCCATTATGGCAGCCTATGCATGGTCTTATGTCAGACTCTTCTCCTGCCAGGAATTTGTCAGCAATATATGGGTCTGCAAGAAGCGGTCTTCCCATTCCCATCATGTCTATTCCGCCCTCTGCAATCTCCTTGTCCGCAAGAGCAGGATTGTCAAATTTTCCTGCACAGATCACCGGTATAGAAACGTGCTTCCTCAGGAACTTCACATCCTCAAGATTGCAGGCCTTTGGCATGTATACAGGAGGATGAGGCCAGTACCAGCTGTCATAGGAGCCATTGTCGCAGTTCAGCGCGTCATACCCGGCTTCTGCAAGCATGTTCGCGACCACTATGCTCTCATCATAGTCCCTGCCGAACTCAGTGAATGTCTCTCCTGGCAGAGCTCCCCTGTTGAACCCCTTCATATAGCTCTTGACACTGTACCTTACGGTAACCGGGAAGTCGCTCCCGCATTTGGCCTTAATGGCCTTAACTATCTCTGTTGGGAACCTCAGCCTGTTCTCAATGCTTCCGCCATACTCATCAGTCCTGTGGTTGGTATTCTCCATTGTGAACTGGTCCAGGAGATACCCTTCGTGGACAGCATGGACCTCGACTCCGTCTATTCCTGCCATCTTATTGGCAAGTGCAGCATTTGCGAACATCTCGATATAGTCCTTGATTTCTCCTACGGTCATCTCCCTGTTGTTGTGGGTGGGATCCCATACGTTAGGAAGCTCGCTTGGAGCAGGGTCAGTATGGTGCATGCTTGACCTTCCGGAAAGAGCTGTGATCTGGACTATTACCTTTGATCCGTACTTATGTATGCCGTCGGCAAGGTATTTCTGCTGCTCGATGTATTTGTAGAACCCTTCGCCCTGGTCACCTGGTCCATGGCCTTTTGGCAGCCATGCTACAGGCAGAAGTCCCGTTATGATGAGCCCGGTACCTCCCTTTGCACGTTCAATATAGTAGTCCGCGCCATCTTTGGTATATGCTCCGTTGGGACCCATGAGCCTCGGGGAGAATACTCCCATGGGCATCATGGCTATGCGATTCCTAACCTCCATGGAGCCGATCTTTACAGGAGAAAACAATGCTGGATACTTTGACATGATTTCGCCTCTCTTCAAATTATTTCTCGCTTCAAACCGATTCACCAAACCAGTTTGGTGAATTTACATAAAGTATACTGCAGCCTGTAAAGGTATTCAATTGTCCTGATAAATATTTATCAATATTGAGTTATTTTCTGAATCCATATCATTAATTTAGATTTTCACATGCCTAAAACTCATTTTGCGCAATCCGATCTTATATGCAAATGCAAAAGCCATGGCTTGAGGTCTTCCTCCAGCCATGGCTTTTGCTAAAATATTCTGTCTGACAGCTGCTCTTCAATCTATTTCAGCCTGACTCATCAGACAAATACCACCTGAACCAGAAACATGTACAATACAGTTCCTCCAGCCATGCTTAAGAGGACATTCCTCTTCCACACATGGAGAAGTGCAACCAGAGCTGCTGATACAAGCTCAGGGACGAATGATCCAAATGTTCCGAACTTAATCCCCTTCAGGCAATATATGACCAGAGTGGCTATTATTGCAGGAGGAAGTATCTTTCCAAGGTAGTCAATTGATTTCGGCATTTCCTTATGTCTTCCGAATAGGATGAAGGGAAGGGCCCTCACGGCTATTGTAACTGCTCCAACAACTGCAATTATCGCCACTGATTCATTGAAACCTGTCGTCATCTTTTTCCACCCTCCATTGCATGCATTACTTTCTTCTTCCCTGCCATCAGCATGAACACCGTGGCAATGAGGCTTGGCAGGATGAACCTGTCAGGGCCAAGGACTATAAGGAAAAATATGGAGGACAGTATTCCTGCTATTGCCGGGAAATGCGACTTGTAGCCCATCCACTGCTCTATGAATATGACAGTGAAAAGTGCAGTCATTGAAAAATCGATGCCTGTGAAGTCAAAGGGTATCAGCTGACCTGCTATAGCGCCGATAACGCTGCCAGTTACCCAGTATGACTGGTTCATTGCTGATATCAGGAAGGATGCCTTCTTCTCATCCACTCCCTCAGGGACATCAAGGGCACAGAGCAGCGAATATGTCTCATCTGTAAGCGAGAATATCATGTAGAAATACTTCCTGCCCATCCTCTTGAACTTGTCTACGAAGGATATCCCATAGAAAAGGTGCCTGCTGTTGATAAGGAGCGTCATGGCGGCAACCACACCAAGCGGAGTGCCTTCCCTCAGGAACGAGACCAGCACGAACTGCATGGAGCCTGCATATACAGTGAGGCTTATGAAGAAAGCCCAGATAACGCCATACCCTGCCTGCTGCAGGAGTATCCCGAATGCCATGCCCAGGAACACATATCCAAGCAGCACCGGCACAGACTGTAGAAACGAATATTTCAAGGTCTTGTCCAAAAATATCTCTCCCATCAAAAAAGCTATAGAAACCATTTTACCACAAAATCACCATTTTGACCGATGAAACTGCATATTCATGCAACAAAGTGGTAATAGGACACATTAGCTTCCAGGCTCCTGCCATGTATGCAATTGGAATTATTTCAACAAAAAGCTGCGGGATTACAACGAATGTCAAAGTATGTAATGTATAATAGCAATATGCATATGCTGCAATGTCTTTGCAGCCAAAACGGACTTCTCAAGTTGAAAGGATTTTAAATGGATAATCTTGAATCCCGAAAGGAATCAATTTCCTACGCAAATCAGAAGCTTATGACCATCATGGCATCATGGCTTCTCGCAAGTACCCTGATGAACTGGATAAACAGGAATACCCCATCATATTTTTCCGTCAGATATGCCGGATTGGAGGGGCTGTTGCCTTTAGCACTTTCCTGGAACGCTTTCACAGGATTATTTCTGCTGATAATTAACAGGGCTTCGAAGATAGCAAATGGTAATGACCTGGCAGGCCGACTGCTTTTCCTGTCATGGATCGCATTCTCTTCTTCTGTGATGCTTCGGTTGAAGTTCACCATACCCGCAGCTACATTATTGATCCTTAATCTGACATCCCTCATATTGGCTAGGGACATATTTTTCTCAGCCTGGAAGGCAAGATGGCTGCCAGATATCCTGCTGAGCATTTCAGGTCTTGCCCTGGTCTCCTTCAACCTTTATGTCATACCCTGGGAGGACACTAGAAACAGGCTATTCGCCGGATTTGCTGCTGACACAATAGTCCCCCTGCTCCTTGTGTACATCGCCATCTTATTGGCGCTCTTTATAATATTCAATACGAAATCAGCCTTCTTAAGCAATGACCGCACAGTGTTTGTTGTGGTCATAATTGCAATGCTCATCCAGATTTTCCTGAGCGGACGCATACTTTATGCGAGATACGAGACCCTCTCCACACCGACCTATGACTTCAACCTCTTCGCGCAGATGTTCCACAGCATGGCGCAGAAGCTCCAGCCGATAACCACCCTGGAGCGGAATATGCCGCTGTCACACTTCAGGGTCCATCTGTCACCGGTCTATTACCTGATGCTTCCGTTCTACCTGTTTTTCAGGACTCCGGCTACACTGAACGTCCTGCAAGCGGTCATAGTCGGATCAGGAATGATACCCATGATCCTCATCGCCAGGCATTTCAGACTGGCAGCTAAGGTGCAGATTGCCTTCTCCCTGATCTATCTGTTCTCCGCAGCCCTGATGACTTCAGGCTTCTATGATCTGCATGAGAACTGCTTTCTTGTCCCCTTCCTTCTCTGGCTCATATTATCGATAGAGAAGAGGAGTAATTCTGGAATGATTGTATTCACCCTGCTTACCCTCTCAATCAAGGAGGATGCCGCACTCTACATATGGGCTCTGGCCGCCTTCATCATCTTCGACAGGAAGATGCTAAAGCAGGGACTGGCAATGTTCTTCGCTTCTGGTGCATATTTTATCGGTGCAATAAGGTATCTGAACAATTTCGGTGAAGGAGCAATGACAGGACGGTTCGAAGGCCTCATTGCAATACCGAAATGGTCGCTGCTCGCAGTTCCCTATGCTGTGATCAGGAATCCCGGCTTCATACTGTCAAAGGTCTTTGCAGAAGAAAAGCTTGGCTACATAATCCAGATGATGTCTCCCCTTGCATTCATGCCGCTTCTTTCAAGGAAGCTGACAAGGCTTATACTCCTTATTCCATTTCTCCTCATGAACCTCATGGTGGATTACCAGTACCAGTATGACATGAGGTTCCAGTACAATTACGGCTCATACATACTGCTGTTCTATATGGCACTTCTGTTTATGAAGGACCAGACGGAAACAGCACAAGTGTCAGAAGAAGAAAATACCAACAAAAAATCAGCCTGCCGTAATATGGCTGCAAACAGCCTGCTGGCAATTGCCCTGACGTCAGGAATTCTCATATCGACAGTTCATCTTTCAGTCTATGAGCATTACCCAAACAGGCTAGAGACCAGCAAAGCTTCCATTACCTCCATGAAGCAGGTAATGGACCAGATTCCTGATGAAAGTTCAGTACTTGCGACATGTTACCTTACAGGATACCTTTCAGACCGTGATACACTCTATGACCTTGACTATAACCTTGTTGATGGGTCATACTTCCGGGCAGACTACATAGTCATCGACCTTAGGCCTGCCTACAGAGGCGAGCATGAGACACTCCTTCCCATGTTCATTTCTGACGGATATGAACTGGTGACAAAGAATGAAGATGAGATACTCCTCATAAAGCTGTCAGGAGCTCCCTGATAAGCGGAGCCTCAAGAAAATACTTCTGTAAATTGAAACACCCCCTCAAACCATGGATACCTCCAGGATTTTGAGGGGGTGAATTACTTTGCTATTCTACTGGAACAGTCCAGCCCATTGTGTCTGGAACCTTTCCCCACTGTATTCCGGTAAGCCCGTCATACAGCTTCTGAGTGAGCTCGCCTATCTGGCCGCTGCCAATCTCAAAGGTCTTGTCCTTGTAAGTAAGCCAGCCGACCGGCGATACTACGGCAGCGGTTCCGGTTCCCCAGACCTCTTCCAGTGTTCCGTTCTCAGCAGCAGCAACTATTTCATCAACTGTTATCAGTCTCTCAGTGACATCTATGCCCCAGATCTTCATGAGCTCTATGCATGACTTCCTTGTGATTCCGGCAAGCACTGCGCCTGTAAGGCTCGGCGTAAGGACTTCTCCGTTAACCTTGAACATGATGTTCATGCTTCCGACTTCCTCTATGTACTTCCTTTCAACTCCATCAAGCCAAAGCACCTGGGAGTAGCCCTTGTATTCTGCCATCAGGCTTGCCCTGAGGGATGCGGCGTAGTTTCCTCCGCATTTGGCCATTCCAGTGCCGCCCCTTACTGCCCTTACATCCTGGCTCTCGATCATGATCTTTATCGGATTCAGTCCTTCAGGATAGTAGCTGCCGACCGGACAGGTTATTATGCAGAATATGTATGTCTTAGACGCATGAACGCCAAGACCGACATCCGTTGCTATCATGAACGGTCTGATATAGAGCGATGTCGCTTCCTCAGAAGGGACCCAATCAGCATCGATCTCCAGGAGCTTCTTCAGTGCTGCAAGGAACATGTCCTCGTCAACAGCAGGCATAACGAGCCTCTCTCCTGATATGGCCATTCTCTTTATGTTTTCAGTTGGTCTGAACAGCTGCACCTTTCCTTCAGAAGTCCTGTACGCCTTCATGCCCTCGAAAATCTCCTGTCCGTAATGGAATACCATTGTCGCCATATCCATCTCTACAGGTCCGTACGGAACGATCCTCGGATCAAACCATCCCTTGCCCTCCTCATAATTCATGAGGAACATATGGTCTGAAAAAGACTTTCCGAACTTTACCGACTTCATGTCGGGCTTTACCCTCTTGTTCTTTGTCAGTTCTACTCTGATATCCTGTACCACTTACAACACCTCGCGTTTTTTTCTTATGTCAGGTGATTTCCACTGTCACCTGCCTGATTATAATCTCCAATCATTATAACACTATTCTCCCCTTTCTTCACAAACACTCGAAAAATGTAATCGTTTGAATACAAAAAACAGGCAAAATTTGCCTGTTTCAATAGTGCAATATGTGAATCTTTGATGATCTTTAAGCTATCTGTGCCGCCTGAACCCATATTCAACCTTCAGTCTTTCAAATATCTCATAGACTACGGGGCAAACCGATGCAGAGTCAACGAGACTTAAGAGGCTTCCCATCCTGTCAGTCTTGTCTGTATAAGGATAGCCTTTGCAGCAGGCAGGCTTGCATACCTCGACCCTGCAGGAGCCATCATCACAGAGAAACAGGCAGGGCTTCGATTTTATCGACTTTCCTTCAATATCATCTGCCAGATAACTGTCCGAAAACTCAGAAGCTGTCATTGAAAGCAGCTTTGCTGCCTTCAGAATTTCCTTGTCTGTGAAACTAGCCCGGTATTCCTTGCAGCAGTTCCTGCAACTGGAGCAGTCATACTTCGCGAATAGTTCCCTGTGAAGCCGGAGAAATCTTCTGTCAAGGTCTTTCGGGTCAGCATGGATCTTAAGAAATCTCCTGAACTTAAAGTTTTCCTCTTCTACTTTCATTGAAGCGCTTCTTACCTCTTCAGGTCTGACCATGAAATCGCCTCCCGCAGTTCAATCTGATTCAAGTAAATTGCACAATCCTCTGGCTTTAGATTAGCACTTCACATATGCTTTGAAAAGCGGATTTTCTACTTTCCCACCTTTCTCCGCTGAAGCAGAAGTTATGAAAATATCCGTTCAAATTAAGAAATGTCTAATGTCATGTTCAGCATTTATAAGGATACTGACTATATAGGCAGGTGATAAGATGCCATCTTCAAGGAATGCAGGACCTGTAAGGAAAAGAAGAAGAACAAGATATAAGGCAAGATTCTTTGTAATAATAATTGGTCTCATATTAGCCATATGTTATGGTACATTCAGGGCATTTTCAAGTCTTCCCGATACCAGGACCTATGCAGATCCTTATGCGAGGATAGACAGCCTTGATGAGCTTGATGACAAGACGAGGGAAGCTGCAATACTATTTTTGGAAATCGCTGAAGACCACGGACTTGACGTTGTGGTCACAGAGACATACAGGACACAGCAAAGGCAGGATTACCTCTATGCCAAAGGAAGGACTGCTCCAGGAAGCATCGTGACCTGGACAAAGGATTCAAGGCATACAAAGAGGAATGCATTCGATATTGCGAAAAATTCACCAGGTCATGAATATGATGACCCCGAGTTCTTCCGGAAGTGCGCTGAGATTTCAAAAAGCATCGGTCTCACAGCTGGCTATTATTGGGAAACAAATCAGGATATGCCTCACTTAGAGACTGACATATTCACAAGGATAAGGTATCCTGATGGGTATGATAAACCATAAAATCAGCTGATTCCTGGAATATTTCTCATGTCATGATGTATACTTTGAGTTATGATAGAGAATCTAACCAACGAAGCAGACCAGGAGGCATATCATGGCAAGGAAGCTGACGCTGATATATTACAGCCCTACAGGAACAACAAGAAAGATAGTAACAGCAATCGCTGAAGGCACCGGACTTGAATATGATTTTATCGACCTTACCCTTCCTTCCTCAAGGAGCCAGACCCTTGAATTCGGGTCAGATGACCTTGTGGTCGTGGGTATACCGGTCTATGCCGGAAGGGTTCCTGCCCTTTTTTCAGAATCCCTGGCATCCATAAAGGCAGACGGAGCCATTATGGTTCCTGTTGTCGTCTATGGCAACAGGCATTATGATGATTCGCTGCTTGAGCTTAAGGATATCCTTGAAGCAAAAGGAGCCTACTGCATCGCGGCCGCTGCCTTCATAGGTGAGCACTCGTATACAAGAAAGGTCGCAGCCGGAAGACCTGATGCCGAGGACCTTGAATCCGCAAAGAGGTTTGGTACTGAATTCATGAGCTTTTTTAATTCAGAAACAGACTCATTTGTTCAGATCGATGTACCCGGCAAGCAGCCCTACAAGGAAAGAAAGCCTTCGAAGCCAGTCGCCCCGGTTACAGATGACTCATGCATAGAATGCGGTATATGCGCACTCTCCTGTCCGACAGGAGCTATTGACATGAATGATTTCAGTTCTACTGATCCAAACCTGTGCATCAAGTGCTGCAGCTGTATAAAAAAGTGCCCGACGGAAGCGAAGTCCTTCACAGATGATACTATAGCAAATTTTGCAATCTGGCTTGAAGAAAACTGTTCGGGCCGGAAGCTTCCTGAGATTTTCATTAGAGAAGCAGCATTGAAAGAAACCTGACACAACAGCTCAAAACCAAATTTAAAGCATTAAAGGGAGGAGCGCCGGCTCCTCCCTTCTATATTATTACTTATCCCTGGCTATTCATCTGCAAAGCGATATCCTATTCCCACCTCAGTTAGTATGTACCTTGGCTTGGTCGGATTCTGCTCAAGCTTGCGCCTTATGTTAGCCATGAAGACCCTGACGCTTTGCATGTCGCTTTCAAGGTCAGATCCCCAAACCTCCCTGAGTATGTATTTATGGGTGAGGACCTTGCCTGCGTTCCTGACGAGAAGTGTCAGCACATCATATTCCATGGGAGTGAAGTGTATTTCCTTACCCTCCAGACTCACCTTGTGCTTTTCCATATCTATTTCAAGGTCACCTACCTTGTAGACGGCAGGGATATCCTTTTTAGTGACGTCAAAATGCCTGAAGATTACCCTTATCCTTGCGAGCAGCTCCTTTATGGAGAAGGGCTTGGTCAGATAGTCGTCCGCTCCTGCGTCAAGCGCCTCGACCTTGTCATGGTCCTGGTCATGGGCTGATACGACGATTATCGGAATATCTGAGAAGCTCCTGACCTTCCTTATGATCTCCATGCCGCTCATGTCAGGCAGACCAAGGTCGAGTATTATCGCAGACAGGTTATGGGTGGCGATGATGTTCATCGCATCTTTTCCGTTCACAGCCTCAGTGCACTCGTAGCCCTGGGATGTTAGGGAAAAATTGATGAAGTTCCTGATTTGCTTGTCATCCTCTACGATCAGAAGCAATGGATTTATCATCTATACACCATCTCCCTTCAGATAGAATTTAACAGTAGCTCCCCCACTTGTATTGTTCTCAGCAAATATCCTTCCACCATGAAATTCGACTATAGCCTTGCAGATTGCAAGACCAAGTCCAAGCCCCTGCTTTTCACTGGTCCGCCTGTTGGTGGATACGAAGAACATATCGAAGATCTTCGGGATGTCGTCCTCTATGAATCCGCAGCCATTGTCAGACACCTGAAACCAAACCCTTCCATCCTCTGGCCAGGCTGTAAGCTTTATCTCGTTCTCAGGCGTAGTATGCTCACATGCGTTGCCTATCAGATTGATCAGCACCTGCACTATAAGCTTCCCGTTCATTGGCACGAACAGAACTCTTTCAGGAACAGCGATGCTGATCTTATGATTCGGGTAATATCTCGCGCATAGCTCTACAACCTCAGAGAATATCTCATCAACCGCTTCATTCTGGATCTTTATTGACAGGTTCCCTTCATGAACCCTCGTGAAGCTAAGTATGTTTTCTACAAGCCTTGCAAGCCAGAGGGAGTCATTATACACTTCGCTGGCGAGCTCAGAGTCTTCCTTGTCCTTCAGCTTGCCTGCAAGCATCTCGGATGTTCCCGTTATCCTTGTAAGGGGTGTCCTGAGGTCATGGGATATTGCTCTAAGAAGGTTGCTCTTGAATCTTTCCATCTCCGCCTCAGACCTTGCGACTTCCTTCTCCTTGATGAGCAGCACTCTCTCCATGGATATTGTAATCTGCATTATGATGGATGAAACCAGCTGGCGGTTGTCCTCATCAAGATCCTCAACCTCTTCCGGAAGCCTGAAATAGCATATATTGTTGCCCTTAACCTCAATCGGAAAGGTGTAGCTGTTCATCATCCTGTCCTTTATGACAGAAGGACCGATCAGCTCATCCGCCCTTTTTATATCTCCGTCAGGATAGGCTGTTATCAGAGAAGCCATGCTGCCGGCTTTGATGTAGCATTCTACCTCAGAATCCAGAAAGCCTGCAAGGTATCTAGCTGAAACTTCGGCAGTTTCCTGAATCTCGCTTGTATCTGCCAAGGCTCCTGTCACCACTGACAGTGTCCTTGATTGCCTTTCCCTGGAGTCTGACAGCTGCTTCGAGTATATGAGCTTGCTTGTAAGTGCGCTTGTGGTTATTGCAGCCATGAGCATCACGAAGAAGGTCACGAAATACGAGCTGTCATCGACCTTGAAGGTATATACAGGATCTGTGAAGAAGAAGTTGAAGGAAAGCATTGAGGCTACTGCAGCAAAAATTCCATATGCATATCCCTTGGTATACCTTGACACCATAAGAACAGATAATATGTATATTACTACTATGTTAGTCTCCTCGAAACCTACATGGTTGATGAGGTATGAGACAAGGGTTGTACCCATGCTAATTCCGGCTGTAACAATTACATTCCTCATGACCAGACTGTCATTTTTCTTTCTGCCTGTCCTGTCAGTCATAACAGCGCCTCCCATAATTTGACTCCCACTATCCACCACTTCAATTATATGCCCATACCTGTATTTTATCAGCATTGAAAGCCTCCATAGAAATCTTTATACGAAATTTATACGGCGCCTTCCGTCTTAACACCATGTTTATATGAAAACTGCTAATATTAGTCTGTAAAAAGAGACCAACAGAGTGGTTATTGTTGATCCCTATGGAGGAAAAATCAATGAATACACGAATAGTACCATCGACAACCTATACAAGTAAAATAGGTTCTGCAGCTACAGCAATTAAGCTTGGCGACTACGACCGTGCCAGGGTGCTTTTAGGCCAGGCTGCCCAGGAGGACCAGAATCAACCGGAATATCACAACCTTCTTGGGATAATCGCGGAGCTTAAACGCGACCTTGCACTTGCCTGCAGGCACTACAGGGCTGCATATGCCCTTGATCCGTCATATGAGCCGGCGAGCAGGAATCTGGCAAGAATCACTTCATACAGCTGCGCAAGGAACACAGGTGCCCCTGATTATGGTGATGCCTGCAAAATAGAAGAGCTTCCGGCCTCTTTCGCATATGCCGAGTACAAATCTAGAAACCAAAGAAAAAGAATATAGGATAAGAGGTCGGTAACGATGTACATAATCATAATAGGCTGCGGAAGGCTAGGAAGCACACTTGCCAAGGAACTTTCCGACAATGGCCATGACATTTGCATACTTGACAGGGATGATGAAAACCTTGAGAGACTTGGCTCAGGCTTCAACGGATTGCGGATAAAGGGAGTGGAATACGACAATGACAAGCTGATGGAGGCTGGAATCGACAGGGCTGACGCACTGCTGGCTGTCACCCATGACGACAATGTAAACATCACTGTGTCAATGATTGCAGACAGGGTCCACAAGGTACCTAAGGTCATCGCAAGGGTCAACGAGCCAAATAAGAAGTTTATTTATGAGACCATAGGCATAGATACTATAAATCCTGTCCAGTCAGGTGTCGACGTGCTTAAGTCCAAGCTTCTGGTTGAGAGGTTTGACGTACTGGCAGAGCTTTGGTCGGAGCATGAGATAGTTGAGCTCCTTGTAGACAGGCAAGTAACTTGTACAGTAAGTGAAATCGAGTCAAAATGCTCATGTCTTTTAAGCGGCCTTATAAGGGGCTGCGAGATGAGCCTCCCAAAGAAGGATGATACTATTACAAAGGGCGACAGGCTTATCGCTACCATAAGGTCTGACGACAAGAAAAAGCTCATGGGCCTACTGACCAAGGAGATGTTTGTATGAGAGCATTAATAATTGGAGGAGGAAAGGTCGGCTACAACCTCTTCAGGACTCTGCACGAGAGAGGCCACTGCGCCACTCTTGTCGAACGCGACAAGGATGCCTGCATGAGGGCTGCTGATGCAATCGGCGCTGATGTCATCCAGGGAGACGGAACAGATCCGGAGGTCTTAAAGGATGCAGGCATAGACAATGCCGAGATAGTAGCTGCAGTCACGGGATCAGATGAGGAAAACCTGGTTATCTGCCAGATAGCAAAGCTTACCTTCAACATAAACAAGACCATAGCAAGAGTAAACAATCCGAAGAACATGGAAATGTTCAGGCTTCTTGGCATAGACACGACAGTATGCAGCACAGCAGTAATTGCAACCCTGATTGAAAACGAGCTGAACAGGGACGACATAAAGATAGTATCTACCTTCGAAAGAGGTTCGATGGTATTGGCCGAGGTAGCCCTGAACAAGCGAATGGTCTGGGACGGCAAGAGGATCAAAGACCTTACTCTTCCCGAGGAATGCGTTTTCGCATCTGTCCTTCGGGGCAGCAAAGTCATATATCCCAAGGGGGATACGATACTCACCTCAGGCGACCGTGCACTTCTTGTGACGAATACAGATACAATGTCGATTCTATCCAAAGAAATATATGGTGGTGTAAAAAAATGGAAATTGATCTGAATGAGATAAAGGGAATAATCGCTGAACTGCTGACTGTAGGCTTCTTCATTGCTATGACTATAGGGGCTTCAGCATTGCTGATGAAATGAACATGAACACCGTGAAAAAGGCATCTAATGCCGATGTAATAAGCTATTACACGGGGTACATCGTCACAAGCGTTTCTGCTTTGATGGTGATCCCCCTTTTGACGTCACTGTTCTTCAGGGAATGGGAGCCTGCGCTTGATTTTCTCATAGGTATTTCGTCTTCTTCCATCATAGGAATTGGAATGATAATGCTGGGGAAAAGGGTTAAGGCAGGAAAATCGGACCTTCAATGGAAGCATGGCTTTATCATAGCATCGCTGTCATGGATCCTTCTTACATTCCTGTGTGCCATTCCATACAGGCTAAGCGGCCATAATCCTTCGCTGCTCGACTCGATGTTCGATGTCATGAGCGGCTTCACGACCACAGGCCTAGTACTTACACTTGATATCGATCACATCTCAAACGGGCTGAACATGTGGCGGCACATACTGACCTTCATAGGTGGCCAGGGTATGGTTGTACTGGCACTGACGTTTCTTGTGAGGGAAACTGGCGGGGCCTACAAGATGTATGTAGGTGAAGGGAAGGACATTGAGCTCCTGCCAAACGTCAAGGGAACCGCACGGCAGATTTGGAAGATCAGCATGGTGTATCTGGCATTAGGTACCGGTGCACTATGGATAACAGGAATTGCAATCGGACTCAGGCCTTTGTCTTCGCTTCTCCACGCCCTTTACATGTTCGAGTCCTCATGGAGCACAGGCGGCTTTGCACCAAACTCCCAGAACATAATGTACTACCACAGCATCACCTACGAGACTGTCGCTATGGTGATATTCATCCTTGGCTCCTTCAACTTCGGTCTGCATTATGCCATGTGGCACGGCAAGAAGAAGGAACTGGTGAAAAACATCGAAACACAGAGCTTCTTCATCACCGCATTCATATCCACCGTTCTGGTACTCGCAGGACTTGCCAGGCTTGGTGTATATCCCGATGCTGTTTCAGCATTCAGACGAGTTGTGTTCAATGTACTTTCAGCTCATACTACAACTGGTTTCGGCTCCGTATATGCAAGGCAGTTCGCACTTGAATGGGGAGATTTTGCGATACTCATCATGATTGTTGTAATGCTGATAGGCGGATCAGCATGCTCCACTGCAGGCGGCTTCAAGGGACTGCGGGTAGGAGTGGTTCTCAAGGGAATTGTAGTCGACGTACGGAAGCTTCTGACGTCTGAGAGAATAGTCAAGGTAAACAAGTTCCACCATATAAAGGAACAAGTCCTTGACGACAGCCTGGTAAAATCATCAGCCCTTGTAATCCTGCTCTATATCGTCATGTTCGGCGCCGGTACGCTGCTTGGAACCTTCTACGGCTATCCATTGTCACATTCTGCATTTGAGGCAGCTTCAGTGACCGGAAATGTCGGACTCTCAATTGGTGTAACGACTCCGACCATGCCTGCTGCAATGAAGATATACTACATTGTGGCCATGTACCTGGGAAGGCTTGAATTCCTGTCGGTATTCGCACTCATCGGCTATCTGGGAGGAGGACTGAAAAGATTATGGAAAAATACATCCGCGCGGTCATATTCAGCCTGATTCTTCTTTTCCCATCCACAGCAGCTGATGCATCAGTCTCATATTCAATAAATGACCTTATTGAGAATGCAATTTCTCTGGATGGTGAGAAAGTAACGATAACAGCCGAAGCAATAGGTGAGAAAATGGAGAGGCCAGAAGGCACCTGGGTTAATGTCAACGATGGGACAAACGCCATTGGCGTATGGATGGACAAGCAGACCGCAGACAGGATTGGATACTTCGGTGACTACAGCCACAAAGGCGACACGCTTAGAATAACAGGAACCTACCGCAGGGCATGCCTTGAGCACGGTGGAGAGCCGGACATTCATGCAAAAACACTTTATATAATAAAGTCAGGAGAAGTGATCAGTCACAGTGCAAGTCCGACCAAGGCAATATGGGCGTCAATACTTTCAATTGCAGCAACCCCGTTTGCCATCTATTTCATAAGACAGTCAAGCCTAAGGAAAAAGCATAATGTCAGGCATCTTGATGCCTGACACCAAAGTAAAGGAATGAGGACCTGCAAAACAGGTGCTCATTCCTTTTCTGATGGTCAAATTTATTCAGTCAGCCTTAAGCTTCCTGAAAATGAACACTGAAAATATAGCTGAAACAATTGTCAGAGTTATGAAAATGAAAGTCATCGCCATGTCCTGAGGAAATCCGAAGGATGGCTTTATGAATTCACCGAGTCCTACAGAAAGGCACAGGGTAAAAACCTTCACAAGGGCTGCAGCAGTCAGCAGGTCAATGGCAGCGTTGTTTCTTATCAGGTTGAATGCTATGATTCCAAAAGCTGGAAATACTACAGCAAGATCAAGAACGAATACTCCATACAGCTCGCCTGGTGCTCTGTTTGCAATGTCCGGCTGCATCCTCATTATCCATACGGGAACAAGAACTGCGAGAATAAGCAAAAGGAATCCTGCTATCCCTCTCCTGAGTCCTCTTGGCACTTCAGTGAGGCTGGACATATGAATCAGCCTTGGCACAATGAACATAAGCCCATAGGCAGAGGCACCGAAAATGGCAAGGTATATAAGGTAGAGCCTTGTATACTGTCCCTGAATGGAGAATAGCGCGTATCCGTAGAAGATGTACGAAACAAGTCCTGCCATGGCTGTGAGCACCCTTCTGTCTTTACCCTTGATATATATGAAGGATGAGATGAATAAGGCAATGGACACAGGTACTGTTATGATATCCTGGACTACTGACCCAAGGATCAGGTACTCTGTTATGGCTCCAGTCTGAATCAGGTCGCGATAAACATCACTTGAAAATATGCCGGCAAGTGAAGCTAAGAGTGCAAGCAGCGAGGTCAGCATCATAAGCACCGATGTTCCCTTTAATGCAGAAGGTTCAGCCTTTGATTTTTCCTTGGTCATTTCGATTTCCATTCCATGCCTCCAATTTATGAGTAGCAAGTAAGCAAGAGACATCATTGCCGTCATAAACTGACGGAAGTAATCCTTTGTGTCTGTATGGACCAAAATTAAATTTTGAGGAAATTTGATATTTTCCCCTTTTCCCAGCCACCCCCAAATTAAATATGCTTGTGCATATACCCCATCACTTCTGTATTATTTACAGTAAAGAAGATGCAATCACAACTGATGCAGTACTAAGTAAAGTCCCCAGCAGATAGTATTCTGCAAATTCAGGTTCCCTTGCAATCTTATCATATCTTGCGATAGACTTCGCAGTCAGCACTAACCCAATTGCTGAATACTGCCCGATAGATATGAACATCAGCATTATCAGGCGTTCTACCGTTCCGATGAATCTCCCGGCATTATTGTCATTGACTCCACACTCATCCTTGCCTTTGGGTCTATATACCATAAGCAGCTTTTGGATTGCAATGTTAACAGGCTTATGTATGATCAGTAGGGCAAGGGTCCAGGATGCTGCGGTTTCACCGGTTGTGCCTGCTACTATAAGAAAATCATCGATTATTTTGAGGGCTGCTATTGATGGATTATTGCGAGTCGCTATATAACCAATAACTATCAGACTGATGATATGCAATATCTGGTCTCCAAAAAACATGTTCCGCTCAAAGCTCTGAGTCATTATGCTTTTCTTGATTTTCAGAAGGTACAAATGCTTCATGAGGTCAATTAAAAAGTGAGCTGCTGAAGCAATCACAGCTACAACAATAATATCAAATGAAGCTATGGGGAGAGCTGCCAGTAAAAATGCACCCAGATAGGCTGCGCCGTGAATTAATACCCATATCAGATGATTCTCTTTCTTTTCTGCCATCCCTTTAGTTTGAGTATAGAAATCACCTAAGATATGCCCTAACAAAAGATATGCAAAATATCCCTTAGCCATCATCTCTCCTTATTTCCTCAAGAACTTCACCAATGGCATCCAAGGCGTCCTTATATGCATAGTATTTTCCTATTGCCAAACTTTTCTGCACAGTAGGCTGTTGGATATTCAGCCTATTTGCCACCTCTGCCTGAGTGTCCTGATGTTCCAGCATATCCCATATTATTTCCCTTTGTCTGTCGGTCCAGGAATCCTTGATCACTGTCAGGAGCACTAATATGGTGTTTATCAACCTTAAGAACGCTTTATTGTTGCTCTCAGTCTCAAATTTGATGTCCGTAGAATACGTACTCTTTCTTCTTTCATTTTCCTTAAGGTAGTCAATCGCCTCCCTGGCTTTATAGTACCCAGGTCCATCTGCGCCTATTGACATCTCCTTGTCAATATCTGTAGTTATTTCTCCTATTCCAACTCCAAATCTGATTTTTGTCGGATGCATTTTTCTCTCGATTTCTGTAATTATCTTCATGGTGTTTGCACCCTCACATAATAGTCCTTGAAACTCATCGCCCAATGTGATGTTAAACTTGGATGAGATATCATTATTATATTTTTCAGAAATTTCATCCAGTACCACTTTTAGTTTTTTCTGCACTTCACTCCTATTTGTGATACTTCTCGAATCCTTAATATCGCCAATTATTGCAATGAGTGGGTTTCCCGAGAAAAACATAAATGCACCTCCTTTTCAATCAGATTATATAGCCAAAATAATGAATAATCAACTATTATTCACGTTTTTAACTATAATATTCCAATAAAGTCTAATTTGCACATATTTCTATTATCATTGCTTGGTATTCCAGTTCATATTTTATTCGCAATAAAAGCTATAATTAAAAATTATAGCTTTTTTAATGAATAATATATCATTCTATCCTTTAGGGCAGATATGCCTTATTGAACCTCTTTGCCTCAATCGATTTTCACGTACAGGTCTTCAAGGAACCTTTTCCCTGTGCCTGTCCTGAACACCTTGTCCCTGAAGCTCCTTATCGCTGTTTCCGACAGACTGTCCTCGAATGCATTTACCAGGAAATCAGCCTCAACGAGTATCTGGTAGTCAAGGCCATGGATATCCTTGTAGGTGTGATGCCTGGAAATGATGAAGCATACCCTTTCAACAAGTTCATCCTCGAAGCCGAGCTCCAAGAGAAGCTTCCTGGCTTCAGGCGGTCCTTCAGCCTGCTGATTTGCGCCAGAGCAATTCCCGTACTTTTCCTCGCTGATTTTGATTCCGATATCATGTGTTACTGCGGTTATCTCAAGGATCTCCTGAGTCCTTTCGTCGAGACCTTCCATTTCTCCAATGGACTTCGAAAATCCATACACCTTTAGAAAATGGTTTATTCTCCTTGCATCTTTTGCGTAATATCCTATCATAGCATCAATTACCTTGCCAGTTCTCATAATGTCACTCTCCTTCAGGTTATAAATCCAATTGTACGTCATATGCCTACAAATTCAATTATAGGATAAAACGGGCCATTCCGCACTGGAATGGCCTTAAATCTATGATTAGCAGGAAAATAATCCTCCGCAGCATTTCTCTTTATCACAACAGGTTCCTTCAGTTTCCTCACCATCTTGTTTCTTCTTCCAATTCAGCAGACAGTACAGGGATACCGAATCAACCACCATCCCGCCAATGATAAGCCAGAACCACCATTTCTTCCATATAGGTTTCTTCATATCAACGCCCCCTCTCTCAAGGTCAATGTTACACCAATGGAGTTTCAACCATACGTCAAATATGTGAACATTCGTTTAACCGTTTCAGTCGCTGCTGATAATAACTTCCTTCAGAAACAGTCTCTTCCTGAAGCCTCCCCTGTTCTCTTACTTGTATTTTTCCGTACACCCCTGACTTCACCAATAAGTATTATATACTCTCCCTGTTCTCTTTCACTTAACCGATTATCTCATTTTTTTGAAGTTTAATGAATATGGCATTAGAAAAGGTTGAACATACTTAACCCACAAATTCTTCAGGTCTATAGCCTTACCTTAACAATGGGATCGTCAGGCCTTCCTAATCTTCATAGCGCTGTCATATGATGTCTGATCCAGGCAATCCCGAACATTATATTCGACTTATCATCTCTTCCAGTGCTACTATTGGATTAACAAATGATCCGCTCACAGGAGGAAACATGCAGCAAATAACTATTGCCATAATAATATCGATATTTACACTCGAGATGACTTTGTCAGCACTTAACTACAGGAACAGGCTGAAGCCAGTCCCTGACAACGTGTCAGATGTCTACGTTGAAGAGGAATACAGGAAATGGCTGGACTACACCATGGAGAGCCACAGGCTTTCAATGATTGCGCGGGTAACTGACACAGCGATCCTAATTTTATTCCTGCTTTTCGGGTTCTTTCCATACATTGCTTATCTTGCATCTTCAGTCACCCCGGACCTTAAGCTTGAGACCCTTGTCTTCTTTGGCATATATATGACGGTAAGCTATGCTTTAGCTATCGGCTTCAGTATATACCAGACCTTCAGCATCGAAGAGAGGTATGGCTTCAACAAGTCTACTGTGAAGACATTCATGCTTGACCAGGTGAAGTCAATGCTTCTGGCTGTCATTCTTGGCGGTCCTTTAGGCTACCTTCTTCTTTCAATGTACCTTGGTATGGGAAACGAGTTCATACTCTATTCCTGGCTTCTCTTCATGGCACTGTCGCTTGTAATCAACCTGCTCTATACAAGGGTGTTCATCCGCCTCTTCAACAAGCTTACTCCGCTTCCTGACGGGGAGCTCAAGGAAAAGATTGAGTCTCTGGCCAGAAAGACAGGCTATGGTATTAAAGGGATAAGCGTCATGGATTCTTCTAAGCGATCCTCAAGGCTCAATGCATTCTTCTCAGGCTTCGGCAGATTCAAGCAGATAGTCCTTTTCGACACTCTCGTCGGGAAGCTCAGTGCAGATGAGACGGTTGCGGTCCTGGCCCATGAGATCGGACATGCAAGGCACAGGGATGTCCTGAAGAACTTTCTGATTTCAGCAGTCCAGACTGCAGCCTATCTTGCCATGCTTACTTTCTTCATGTCATCAGGTGACTTCTCCATGGCCTTCGGATTTTCAGATGTACACCTTGGATTTGCAATAATCCTTTTCGGGATCCTCATGGAACCTCTAGGTATACTCCTCGGCATTCCACTTACTGCGATCTCCAGGAAAGCCGAGTACAGGGCAGACAGGTTCTCGGCTGAAACCGCAGGCAAAGAGCCAATGACAAGTGCCTTGAAGGTCCTTGCCAGGGAGAACTTTTCAAACCTCACACCTCACCCGCTTGTTGTTATAATGTCCTATTCCCATCCTCCGATAAGTGACAGGATTGCAGCTATCTCAACTGTCAAAAGAAAAGAAAGTCTTGAATAAATGAAGGATGCAGCTATTGGAAGCTAAAAAATTCCAATAGCTGCATCCTTTTATTTTTTAGATAAGGTAACACCCTTTCATCATTCAGCTGTCATTAAAATCCATTCATTTCAGCTTCAGTGTGTTCAGCTGCTTGTGCTTGATGATGCTGAGCTTGCTGCTATGATGGCAATGACTGCAACCTGCTCGGCTATGATGAGGCTTGTAACGCTGCTGACAAGAGTTGCCTTTATGGCACTCGACAGACTGCTCTTCTTATATTGGTTGGCTGTGAGGAAACTCGCAAACATGAGCCTCTGGGCCTTTCCTGTGCCGAAGGTTCCGAAGCCCTTGACTGTTGATAGATACTGGTCAAGCTCCGCCACGTCTTCGACTATCGTATCCACATCGCTTCCGGACAGAGACAGCATACCGAGAGTTGCAAGCTCAGGACCTGTTCCGTATTTGCATCCCTTTTCCTTCAGCTTCTCGTATATCTCCAGAGTCCTTGCGACCTTTTCCTCAGTTGTACCCGCACCCATTGCCAGAGCATGGCTAAGTGCCTGTACTGAATCACTGGAGAAGAATCTGCCCTTGAGCAGTGAATAGCATTCCTCAGTTCTTCTTATAGTTTCATCCTCATCAATATCCGACAGCGCAAACAGCACGGCAAAGCCGGCATCCTCGCTGGAGGTGAGGAACGGATGCTTCTCCTTCATCTTCTTGTAGATCCGTTTCGACTTATCAGCTATGGACTCATAGCTGAAGCTGTCCGCCATGTCTGCTATCATGAATGCAGAAAGTGGAAGGTAAGGAGAAGAATGGAATTCCTTTCTGAGCGCTGCATAGCTTTCAGTTACCTGATGGAACTTACCCTCAGGATCCGCTTCAAAGGATAGTATCGTGGCTAAAGCCAGAAGCACTGTCCCCTTGAATTCGGACAGAAGACCTGTATTCTCCTTTATTATTTCCTTGCATGCCCTTATCTTTTCAGAGTCAGCCTCGATGTCCCTCTCGGCGCAAAGGGATGCGCATAGTGGATGCATCTGTGAACTGTCCCATTTGAAGTTTACTTTAAGTATGTCCCTGTTAGTTACAAATAGCTCGCAGTTCCTTAGAAGTGATTCTGTCATCGCGACCCCTCCCGATAGTGTTCTTTAATGTCCCTATATTAACTTTACACCAAACCAGCAATTTTTGAAATGAAGCTGGCGTTAATTTGATGGATGTTTATAATTTTATCAGATGTCTTTTATCCACAAGCATAATTCTGTCATCTTGAGAATTCCATCTTATGACCGTAAAGCTGCTTTTCAGGCTTGTTATCCATATAAGGAACTCAGAGTTAATTTCCGGGTCAGGCCCTTCAATAACAGGGCCAAGCAGCCTGAAATTTTCAACAGTCTTCAATAACCATAGCGAACATCAGATTCCAATAAGTACCTGCAACGTGTATGAGAAGAAGACCTGGATTTCTCATATCCCAAATTCCACGAACCTCATTGTCATCATCCCTTCCATAATCTTCTCATGAAGCTTCCACGGCATAAAAAACAACGGGTAAACTCTTTATTAACCACACATGCTCCTCATCAGATATTAATTATTGCTTATGTCTTTACACCTGTATTGACAGCTGTAAATCAAAGTCTTAATCTATTGTCATAACAATGACGAAAAGGAGCAAATCAAATGACAATTAAGGAAAAGATACTGAAGCTAAAGGCTGAAAAGGATGCTGTTATCCTCGCCCATTACTATGTGCCGGGAGATGTTCAGGATGTCGCCGACTTTGTTGGAGATTCGTACTATCTGAGCAAGGTTGCATCAGAAGCGAAGGAAAGCGTGATCATATTCTGCGGAGTCTATTTCATGGGAGAAAGCGCAAAGATGCTTAATCCTCACAAGAAGGTCATCATGCCTGATCTGAAGGCTGACTGCCCCATGGCTCATATGGCTACAGTGGAAGGCATCGAGGCTGCAAGAAGAGAGCATGAGGATCTGGCAGTGGTATGCTACATCAATTCGACTGCAGAAATCAAGGCCCATTCAGATGTATGTGTCACCTCCTCCAACGCATTATCAGTTGTCAGTTCACTGCCACAGAAGAACATATACTTCATACCGGACCAGAATCTCGGAAGATACATCTCAAGGCTTGTCCCTGAGAAGAACTTCATATTCAACGATGGCTACTGTCACGTCCATACATCGATAAAGAAGCATGACCTGTTAAAGAAAAAAGCTGATTTCCCGAATGCAAAGGTAGCTTCCCATCCTGAATGCAGGGAGGAGATACTTGAGCTATCCGACTTCGTCGGAAGCACCTCAGACATCATAAAGTATGTGGAAAATACAGATGCAGAGGATTTTCTCATATGCACAGAGACCGGGATATTCCATGAGCTTGAAAAATCAGGCAAGGGTAAAAGGTTCCATGCTGTATCAGGCAGCCAGACCTGTCCCGACATGAAGCTGAACACCCTGGAAAAGCTGCTTCATGCTCTTGAAACCCTTGATAACGAGCTTCACATGGATGAAGCACTCATGAAGAAAGGCCTTCAGCCCCTTGAACTAATGCTGAAGCTTGCAGGCAGGAAGAAAAATGAAGGAGTATGATGTCATTATTGTTGGCACCGGAGTATCAGGTCTCTTTGCAGCACTCAACCTTTCCAGGGACAGGAAGATACTGATCATAACGAAAGGCAAAATGGACCAGAGCGATTCCAACCTTGCCCAGGGCGGCATCTGCGTCCAGCTGGATGACGAGGATTACGACATCTTCATGGAGGACACCCTTAAGGCAGGTCATTACGAGAATAGCCGGGAAGCTGTGGATGTCATGATACGGGGTTCCAGGGAAGTCATAGACGACCTTGTAAGGCTCGGAGTCGAGTTCGACAAGGAAGACGGTGGATATTCCTATACAAGGGAAGGTGCACACAGCAGGGCAAGGATACTGCACTGCAAGGATACGACAGGAAGGGAGATCAACAGCACTCTGCTTGAAAAAGTGATTGGATTGAAGAATGTGGAGATACTTGAGGACACTACACTTGTTGACATACTGGCAGAGGATGGCCGGTGCTACGGCGTAGTAGCGAGGACATCAGACCAGATCCTCAGGAACATATATGCCCAGGTCACTATCCTGGCTACTGGAGGCATAGGAGGTCTCTTCAAGAAGTCCACCAATTATCCTCACCTGACCGGAGATGCTGTAGCAATTGCTCTCAAGCATGGAATAAGGGTGAAGGACATAGACTACATACAGATACACCCTACTGCCCTTTACACCGACAAGCCTGGCAGGGCATTCCTCATATCGGAATCCGTCAGAGGCGAAGGTGCAGTGCTTTTGGATAAGAACGGTGAACGGTTCACTGATGAGCTTCAGCCCAGGGATGTGGTTACAAAGAAGATCCTCGAACAAATGGAAAAGGATGACATGCCGTATGTGAGGCTTTGCCTCAAGGACCATGTCAAGGCAGATATAAGGGAAAGGTTCCCCAACATATACGAGCACTGCCTGAAGGAAGGCTTTGATATAACCAGGGAGTGCATTCCCGTGGTCCCGGCCCAGCACTACTTCATGGGCGGTCTCGAGGTAAACCTTGATTCAAGGACCTCCATGGCGAATCTCTACGCTGTCGGCGAGACAAGCTGCAACGGTGTTCATGGCAGAAACCGACTTGCCAGCAACTCACTGCTTGAAAGCCTGGTATTCAGCAAGAGAGCGGCTCTTGACATTGAAAAATATTGGAAGATTACAGACCACCCTAAATTCCCTGAGCCTAAATACCCTGAAAAGGACAGGATGGCAGAGGATGACAAAAGGATGATACTAGAGGAGATACGAAAGGAAGAGGAAAATGCAGAAGAACATTGATGGCCTTATACTTGCCGCACTCAGAGAGGATATCCCCTCAGAAGATATTTCGACCAATTCAGTGATAAAAAGATATACGCGTGGAAAAGCCTATCTAATCTGCAAGCAGGATGGGATAATCGCTGGTCTCAAGGTTTTCGAGAGGGTTTTCGCTCTTCTGGACGGCACCACAAGATGCAAATTTACCGTAAATGACGGTGACAAGGTCAGCAAGGGGCAGACCTTAGGTGAAGTAGAGGGAGATATCCGGGTCATCCTTTCAGGCGAAAGGACTGCATTGAATTACCTTCAGAGGATGAGCGGCATAGCAACCCACACAAGGAAAATCGCAGACCTGCTGAAGGGAAGCAAAATAAAACTCCTTGACACCAGAAAGACCACACCCAACAACAGGATTTTCGAGAAATATGCCGTGAAGGTCGGTGGTGGCTTTAACCACAGGTTCAGCCTTTCCGATGGAGTCATGCTCAAGGACAACCACATCGCAGCTGCAGGCGGAGTTAAAAAGGCTGTAGAAATGGCAAGGGAATATGCATCCTTTGTCCATAGGATAGAGGTCGAGGTCGAGAATTTCGTAATGCTTGAAGAAGCCATTGAAGCAGGCGCAGACATAATCATGCTTGACAACATGAGCCCTGAGGACATGAAAAAGGCAGTGGGGATTGTCAATGGCCGGGCACTGATAGAATGCTCCGGTAACCTTACAGAGGAAAACATACCGAATCTCATTAATCTTGGCGTAGATTTCATTTCCTCTGGCGCTCTCACCTATTCATCGTCTATACTGGACTTATCACTAAAGAACCTGGAAAGGATAACGTAGATATGAATGGAGAAGATAGAAGAAAAAGGATAATCGAGCACCTGAAGTCTAGCAGCGAACCCCTCTCAGGCTCTCAGCTTGCAAAGCTCCTTGATGTCAGCAGGCAGGTAATCGTTCAGGATATGGCTCTGCTTCGCGCTACCAACCACGAGATCATTGCAACCAGCACCGGCTACATGCTCCAGGCCGGAGGTAAATTCCAGAGGACCATACATGTAGCTCATCATGACGACAGCATCCTGGATGAGCTCTATGCGATAGTTGACCTGGGCGGGCGGGTCCTGGATGTCCGGGTTGAACACAAGGTTTACGGCAACATATCAGCTGAGCTTTCTATCAAGTCCAGGAAAGATGCGAAGAAGCTCATGGATGACATAGCTTCAGGAAAGAGCTCCCCTCTCAAGAACCTGACCCACGATGACCACTACCACCTGATCGAGGCAGACAGTGAAGAGGACCTTGATGCAATAGTCAATGAGTTAAGGGTAAAAGGATATCTGATGGAATGAAAGAAGGCAATCGCTCGATTGCCTTCTTTCATTATAAGCCATAAAATGTGCTGAATTAACGATCTGTTCCTAAAGCTTGCCTACCATGACATCAGCCCAGGCCTTTGCCCTTTCTGGCTCACCAGGGAGGACAGGACCCTCTTTTCCTGCAACCAGGAAAGTCTCGGCTGCTATCACCCTTGCGCCCTTCCTTTCTAGTGCTTCTGAAAGCTTGGGAGCGGCATGTCCGAAGAATTTGACTACCTTTTTGGTTATGAATCCCTGACCCTCTTCCGGCATACTTGTGTCGAACACTGCAGCAGTGAAGCCGGCAAGTGATCCATCAGGCAGTCTTTCCAGAAGCTCCTTAAATTCCTCAGTGTACTTTCCCCCATGTGTAGGTGTACCGAAAAATACTAAATCAGCGCCTTCGAGGTCATGAAGATTGAGCTCTGATGCCCTCATCAGCCTCTCGTCATGGCCGGCAACCGCTTCACGCAGTGCAAATGCGATCTTCTCGGTATTTCCATATACTGAATCATAGACTATAAGTATCCTCATATCAGGCCTCCACATTCGATAGATTTTCCTAATCTAAATATACCACAAATTTAGATATTTTTTAATTTGTATAAAATTCAATTTGACAAAATTGTTTTTCTTGTCTATATTTATATTAAGATAAAAAATAAGCAAGAGGTGCAAAATGAACGTACATGAATTCAGTGCAATTGACATCGACGGAATTGAACAGGACCTTTCACAGTACAAGGGAAAGGTTATGCTGATCGTGAACACAGCAAGCAAATGCGGATTCACACCGCAGTATGAGGGTCTTGAAAAGCTTTATGCCAAGCATGAGGACAAAGGACTTGTAATCCTTGGGTTCCCATGCAACCAGTTCAAGAGCCAGGAACCGGGTGATGAGAAGGACATTAAGAATTTCTGCGAAATAAACTATGGAGTATCCTTCCCCATGTTTGCAAAGGTAGACGTCAATGGTGATGATACCCATGAACTTTTCAAGTACCTTAAAAGCGAAACCAAGGGTCTTCTTGGAGAATCAGTCAAATGGAATTTCACCAAGTTCCTTGTTGACAAGGAAGGTAAAGTGATTAGAAGATACGCTCCTACAGTTGAGCCCATGTCAATTGAGGACGATATCCTGGAATTGCTTGGCTAGATAAGCAAACGGGCAACTCCTGCAATAGAATAAATTCTATCAGAACATAAACAGACCACGTGTGAAAGAATGTGAATTCTTATACACGTGGTTTTTGTGTTTCTCTTAAATAGTACTTAAGGTGATGTCATATGAGCCTTCCTGAAATCTCGAGAAGCCTATCGTAGGTTCTTGCGAAGAACTCCCTGTTGGCATCGCAATAATAATTCAGAGGCGCATCCCCATCCTGACGAACCCGATCCCGCCTGCAGCCGTTTCTGCAGAGTAAATGGAACCTACAGCTCCTGCATTTATCAGGGACAATCGCAGAGCTTGTTATGAATGTCTGGCAATTTCCAGATTCAAACATCTCCTTCAGAGAATCCGTGTTTATGTTTCCAAGCCTGTGACTGTCAAGCACATAGAAATCACAGGGGTAGACTCCTCCATCACCCTCGATAACATACTGGCAGGTGCATGCACCAGACATATTGCACGATTCAGGCGAAAGCCCCTTTATCATACCGACTAGGTTCTCAAAGTGTCTTATGCTAACATAATCATCTCTTATCAGATCCCTGTACCAGAGGTCAAAAAGATTTGACAAGAAAATCGAGTAATTGAGCGGAGAGAGGTTGTCATTTGAACTTCCTTTTTCACTTCCTTGCGGTTCCAGGTAAGGTATGAACTGAAGATGCCTGAATCCCTGTCTTTTAAGAAATTCGTAGTTCTTCGTCACATGCCTTGCTGATGGGCCTGTCACAACGCTCAGAATGTTGAAGTCGACTCTGTATTCCTTAAGAAGCCTTGCGGCCTTCATGACCACATTGAATGTTGGTTTCCCGAATGTGTCAATCCTGTTTTGGTTGTGAACCTCACTGCACCCGTCTATAGATAATCCAACCAAAAAATCATTTTTGCTGAAAAATTCAGCCCACTCCTTGTCAATCACGTAACCATTGGTCTGGATAGAGCATGAGACCCTGATGTTCCTGGTATTGTATCTCTTCACAAGTTCGATGAAATGTCTGAAGTAGTCAAGTCCGGCTAGCGTTGGTTCCCCACCCTGGAATGCGAAGCCGCATCCCGATTCAGCCGCATCCAGCACCTTCCTTACAACGCATTCCAGCGTTTCATATGACATCATCCCGGTGAATGGCGTTTCCCTTGAAGCAGATATGCTTTTGTAGAAACAGTATTTGCAATCCATGTTACAGGCTGAGGAAGCAGGCTTCAATAGTACGTTTATTGATCTCATGGTATCTCCAATCGAATTTTCATGGCCGCCACGCAATCATCCTATGGCGGCCAATTTCTCTCTTATCTTTCAGTTCCTTACCTTGCGTCCCTCTTTACCGGTACGTAGTCCGCTGTCTGCATGTAGTATTGAAGGAGACGGCCCTTCATTTCAGTGAGCCTTTCAGAATATGCAGGGTCGTCTATGGCATTTCTTAGCTCCATAGGGTCTTTGTCAAGGTCATAAAGTTCATCCTTCTCATAAAGCCGGTATGTGTACTTCAGGTTACCCATTCGTATCATGCATGCCTTCGTGTGCTGCGGACCCTCCTCGCATTGGGTGCTTAGCCTGGGCCAGTACTGCGACTTGGGCCCATGCCCGCCTTCCATCGCCTGTACCTCCCCATGCAGCCTTCCGCCCTCGCAGAATACAGCGTCCTTGTGTTCGTCATCACCGCTGAAGGTATGAACAAGCGACTTACCGAATTGTGTATATCCAAGATCTATACCCGCTATTTCACAAATCGTTGCAGGCAGGTCGAGGAGCTCTACCAGTGCCGGCGTTATCCTGGCTTCTACATTGTAGCTTCCTGATGGTTTCACAATAAGAGGAATGTTAGATATGGGGTCTTCAAAACAGTTTTGCACCTTTTCAACTATTCCATAGTCTCCTGTGTAATCTCCGTGGTCACTGAACACGAAGATGCTCGTATCATCATAAAGTCCTGAAGCCTTCAGCTTGTCGCTTAGAATACCATAGTGCTCGTCAAATTGCGAAACCATGGCAAGGTATGTTGCTCTCAGCTCGTCATACTGCTGTTCTGTCCAGTTATTGAGCTCCTGTTTCTCCCTTATTCTGTATAGCATTCCAGGCTTGTCCTGCAGCTTTTCCACATCAAGGCGCCTTTCAGGCAACTTTGTCCTGTCAATCATGCTGTACCACGGATCACTGCATACATAAGGCGGATGCGGATAAATCAGCGATATGTAAAGCAAGAAAGGCTTCTCGCTGCCATCCTTTTCCCTTCTGTCAATGTAATCAAGTGCGCTCTGTATACAGTTGTAGTCAAACCCCTGCTTGGCAAACTCAGAATCCTGTTTTCCCAGATAGAATGAATACGGTGAAATGTCATTCATGAATTCCGGTCTTGTAATATCTTTCATGTAGTCCCCTGACTTCTTGAAGAAAGAGCTCTCACCCAAGCCTTCGGGATTAACCCTGTTCAACTGGTCCATCCCGTTATAGAATTCATCGCAGTACTCTGTTTTTGGTATTCCAGCTGGCAGGACATCGTTCCTGCCTATCCATATGACCTCATATCCGTTTTGTTTCATCCTTCTTAGGATGTTCTCCTCATCCTCGCGCTGCAAGAAATGCATTGTTCTATGACCAGTAGTATGAGGATAAAGACCTGAGAGGAAGCTGCACCTTGATGGGACACATACCGGATTCTGACAATATGCGTTCTCAAAGGAAATCCCTTCTTTCGCAAGTCTGTCAAGGTTTGGAGTTATTGATGCCGCATTCCCCATATGTGCCAGTGAATCACTTCTCATCTGGTCGGCTACGAAGAGCACGATGTTTTTCTTGTTCATGTTTCCTCCTTGGTTTTGCTTCGGTTATTATTCCAGCCTATACTGTGGCATCAGCTTCTTCTTCAATTTCATCGCTCTCCATCTTCAGTGCTTCTGCATCGAGGACCTTGAAGAAAGGTAGGTAGATTATGAATTGCACACCTATAAGCGCTATCTGCCAGAGTGCCACCTTCCAGCCACCAGATAGGAATCCTGACATTATTACAGGGGTGCCAAGTGGAATTGCCATCCCATTCAGCCTTGGAAGTATCCCTGCAACAGTAAGCGCATATGAGAGTCCGAAGGTGGCAATAGGAACGAGTATCATCGGAATCAAGGTTATCGTATTGAGCACATATGGCAGACCGAAGGTTATCGGCTCATTGATGCTGCAGAGTACACCTGGCAGTGAAAGCTTTCCGAGGGTCCTGTACCTTTTGCTTCTGGCTACAAATGCCAGGCAAAGTGCTAATCCTATGCTCCCTCCTACACCACCAAGCGATGCGTATGTCAGCCACACCGACGGGGAGATTATGTTGGGAAGTGCCGTTCCTGCCGCAAATGCCGCAAGGTTCTCCAGTCCGGACTGTGCGTAGAGTATTGTTATGAATGGACCTACAACCATTCCCCCATGTATTCCGAAGAACCAAAGCGTGCTGCTTAAAAATATTAGGACAAAGAAGGTCATAGGGCTGGCACCCAACTTCATGAGCGGAGACTTTAGAAGTCCATATATGAACGAGTTGAAATCTCCGTACTTTGTTATCGAGAAAAGAAACCTTACTACTGCAAAAAGAAAACCTATGAAGAAGGCTGGAACAATCGCTGAAAACGACCTGGATATCATAGGAGGTACACTTTCAGGCATCTTGATACCGATATTCCTGCTTATGAATATTCCATATATCGAAGGTACTATTAGGCCGAGAATCATGGCGCTGAAAAGTCCAGGAGCTCCGAGGAAGGTTGTCGGCAGAACCAATGAAGATGCACCTGAGTCACTCTTCATGGTAACCACAGGAATCATGAGTAAAAACACCAGAATTGTCAATATTCCGATTGTTACTGATTCCTTCGTATAACCCTTCTCATCTGCAAGGGCTCTGGCGACCGAAAATGATGTGTACACTGCGAACATGTTGGTAGATACGGCAGGTATGATCATGAATATGGTCTTTAGTCCAGTAGAGGTCACAAATTGCTGGTATGCCGGAATGTTAAAGCTTCCGATAAGCGTAAACAAAGCGCCTATGATAAGTACGGGGAGCAGTTCAGAGAACCCTCTTGTTATTGCTTTCAGATAAATGTTGTTTGATATCTTCACTGCGAATGGCAACAAATTTTCTTCTATGAATGCGGTCAATTTTTTCATTATTGATTTCCTCTCCATTCTTCTTCTGAAGTAAATACAGTGCGTTCATATTGTTGTGTAGCAACAGCAAATTTTACAGTTTGAATCTTATCTGAACCGGAACTATTCAATCCGGAAAGCAAGGTGTGAACCGTTTACCGAACCGATGACGAAAGGTTTCAACGATTCGGATTTTTTCAGATATCTGGTCGGAGATTCTAATGGTGTTCAGACTATCTTTAGAAGAATAGTTAATCTTCTATCAATATCTGCATTGGAATCCTTTACTCAGTTATATCATCGACCGGAAATTTTTGCAATAGGTTAATGGATAATTTTCCGCTTTTTAATATCAATATATTCTAATTTCCCCATTCCCACTCTGCCCCAATGCTTTTCGAGGCATATCATGATTTTTCACATCATCAGGACATCCAAAGATTCAGAATGTATGATAGGATATATAATATACGTGATGTATTGTCTGTGAATTATGCTATTCGTTACAGAACTGTGAGAGGATGAAGAAAATGGAGAATCCCCTTGAATTAATCAAATCAATACAGAAGCCTACAAAGTCGGATAGTTTGATTTCTGAATATATTTTGGAAAACCCCGTCGAAGTAGTGCGCCAGAACCTTTCCAACCTTGCAAAGAGCACAAAGACATCCAACACCGCAATAATGCGATTCTGCCAGAAAATCGGCTACCAAGGCTTCAGTGAGTTTAAGTATGACCTATCAAGATATATACTATCAGGCGAATCAAATTCTACTCAGAACAGCGAAAATCCTGCTGACATCAGTGATAGGATAGGGCATATCACCGACAAGTATGTCCAATATCTCAACAGACTGAATGCTGAACTTGATATTGACGAAACAAAGGCTCTTGTGAAAAGCATTTGCACATCAAAAAGAATTGTCATCCTTGGTTTCAACAGAACTGGTCTTTCTGCAAAGCAGCTATCGCTGAGGCTCGGGAAGATTGGCATAGCATCGCAGTCAATAGTTGATTTCCCTGTCATGGTTGATTATTCTAACATCCTAAGCAAAGATGACCTTGTGGTAGTTTTTTCCATCTCAGCAGCATCGATGTACAAGGACGTATGTAAGCAGATGAAGCAAAATGGATGCAACGTAGTACTCATAACCATGACCCCACAGAGCAACTTGAAGAATAATGTTACGTCAACCATTGTACTTCCCAGGATTTCAAAATCTGGAGACATAAGCTTCCTGGATGACCAGGCGATTTTTTTCGTCCTTATTGAAATCCTTGTAGGTGAAACAGCTGTCTATCTAAGGAAGTCATAAACCAGACTGCAGCGCTTCAGAGCCAGTTCCCTCCTATTTTGCTATTGACATTATCCGAAAATAGGAAACGCATGTAACGCTGGTTTTTTAATCAAAATGGAGGTATCCGCCAAATTAATCTCAAATCTTCCAAAAAATGTGAATTATTTTTAAACAAATAGTATTGACGTAAATACCCCCTGTATGTATAATCCTAGTATCAGCAGCAAAGGTGTTGCGAGTAATCTTACTCGCGACGCCTTTTTTGTTTTATAGATAATCAAAACATTCAGGAGGTAGGTATCATGTATTCATCATCAAGCACCTTATGGGTATTGATCGCAACAGCACTCGTATTCTTCATGCAGGCAGGCTTCGCAATGGTAGAGGGCGGACTTACCAGGGCAAAGAACGCAGGTAACATAATAATGAAGAACCTGATGGACTTTGCAATAGGAACTCCGATTTACTGGCTTTTCGGATTCGGCATAATGTTTGCTACAAACAATGCATTCATCGGAGCAATTGACTTCCTGAGTCAGGGAGCATACAGTGACATACTTCCAGCAGGAGTACCGAAGTACGCATTCTTCATTTTCCAGACAGTATTCTGTGCAACTGCAGCTACAATAGTGTCTGGAGCAATGGCTGAAAGGACGAAGTTCCTCGCCTACTGCCTTTACAGTGCAGCGATAAGCGCTCTTGTCTATCCTATATCCGGTCACTGGATATGGGGAGGNNGCAGTCCACATGGTCGGAGGCGTAGCATCATTCGTAGGTGCCAAGATTCTTGGACCGAGACTTGGAAAATACGACGAAAACGGCAAGTCCAGGGCAATACCAGGACACAACCTTACAAACGCGGCTCTTGGAGTATTCATCCTCTGGTTCTGCTGGTTTGGCTTCAATGGAGGCTCGACAGTCTCTGCTGAAGGAGATGCAACCCTTGTAACACTTGGAAGCATATTCTTCACTACAAATCTCGCAGCTGCATGTGCAACTGTGGCAGTTATGATAATAACGTGGGTCAGGTACAAGAAGCCTGACGTATCAATGACACTGAACGGTTCTCTTGCAGGACTTGTCGCCATAACGGCAGGAACAGACCTTGTAACACCTGTAGGAGCAGCAGCCATAGGAATAATCGCCGGCTTCATAGTAGTATTCGGAATAGAGTTCATAGACAAGGTATTAAGGGTCGACGACCCGGTTGGTGCAATAGGAGTCCACGGCATGTGCGGAGCATCAGGAACTCTCATGGTAGGTCTGTTCTCAGCAACAGAGTACTCCTACGCCGGAGGAACCATGTCAAAAGGCTTGTTCTATGGCGGAGGACTTAGACTCCTCGGTATTGAAGCAATCGGAGTCTTCTCAGTTATCGCTTGGGTAACAGTATCCATGTTCTTAGTATTCACACTGATCAATAAGACAGTTGGACTAAGGGCATCAAGGGAAGATGAGATAATGGGTCTTGACATATCTGAGCATGGACTTGAAAGCGCATATGCTGACTTCGTATCCTCAGACTATGTCAACACCTTTGCGGTTGCTGCTGCAGGAGAAGCTGCACCAGTCAATGGAACCGTGCCAATAGACAAGGCACTTCCAGTCCAGATACTGACAGCTACTACCTCCGCTGCTTCAGACATAAAATTCACGAAGATCGAAATAATCATGAAGCAGAACAAGTTCGAAGCGCTGAAGAACGCTTTGGACAAGGTAGGCATAACAGGAATGACAGTATCCAATGTCCTGGGATATGGAATACAGGGCGGCAGGACTGAGTTCTACAGAGGAATTGAAGTCGAGACCCATCTTCTTCCTAAGGTAAAGGTTGAGATAGTTATCAGCAGGATACCTGTCAGGACAGTAATAGACATAGCAAAGAAAGTGCTCTACACAGGCAACATAGGAGACGGAAAGATATTCATCTACGACGTAGAGAACATCGTTAAGGTACGTACCGGAGAAGAAGGCTACGAAGCCCTTCAGGATGTAGAGTAAATTACACAGCTACCCCTTTTCTAACAACACATATAGATTGCATCCGCTGGGATGCTAAAAAGAAGGCATTTGCAGATGCCTTCTTTTGACGTGTACTTATTAAATTGTCATTTCTGACAGCTGCTACATCGGATATCTTCCGTATGACCGCACGTTTTCCTCGTCTGATATGAAATAGATGTGGAGTACAAGAACCCCTCCGCCGTCCTGGATATAGTCCCTTGCGATCCTGTACCTTCCTGGCACAAGCATTTCGATTTGTGACAGGTCGATCTCTGAGGCATTCGTCTCATCAGGCTTCAGTAGCATCGCAATCTTGATGAAGGCCAAACCATCCGTCAGGCTTGTTTTCTCCCAGATTCCCTTCTCCTCATTCCACCGGTCTATGGTGAATGACAGCCCGTAGACAAGCTCTTTGTCAGTAGTGTTCCTTACAGTAAATGCTATCTTGTTCTCTTCGTTGAGAATCTCAGCCTTTTCAAGAATGTCTTCATAGGTCGATGGCTTTTCCTTCGCACCTCTCACAGATATCTCCCCGTTCCAGTCAACATCAAAGCTGACAAGCGGAACATGGACCGGAGATCCGGCAACGTCTCCTGCAGTGTATTCCCTTACAATATAGTATGAACCCTTCTCCAATTTCTTCCCTATCATATTAAAGTCCACAGCATCTGAAAGCTCTTTGCCTGCAGCAAGGCTCCAGAGCGCCATGTCAAATGCCAGCTCATCATCATATTCTGTCTCCAGTAGATTTCCGGTATTGAAGTCCATCTTCAGTATCCTGAAAGGAGAACCGTAGGTCAGGTCCTTGTCCAGGGCATTTGCCACAGTAAATGTGATCCTCTTTCCAGAAGGATCATAAGCTATCGATACAAGGAGAACTGAATCGGAAAACACTACCTTTCCTTCGTCAGGTTTGGTTGGATCTACTGTTATAGGCGGACCGTTTTCGCCATTACCGTTGCCATTCTCAATCTTGGCTGCGCATCCTGCCGTCGCCAGCATCGATGCCACCAAAATCACTGACACCAAATTCCTTCGTATTTTGAACAATTTTCTCACATCCTTCCTTCTGATACCAGTCTACTGAAAAATCAGTTCCAAGTTATAACGAAACGGATACTGAAAATGGAAAATTTGGTGACAATGGATAACACAAAACAGGAGCCTCACGGCTCCTGTCCCTGGAAAATCAATCTGTCAAAACCTGCTCTTCATCTTCCCTAAGCCTCATCTGCGCTTGTTTCTCGAAGCAAGGTATTCCATAACCTCTTCAGCAGTGAGATATGGATAGTTCTCAAGAAGACCGAGTCTCAGGACCTCCAGGTACTTCGGACCCGGGTCGTTTGGCGGAAATTTCCCGCTGTTAGTAAGTGTCATCACCGGAATCCCATCGAACTCCCCCACCTTGAGTGCTAAGTCATACCAGGTTAATCCAATCTCAGGCTTATGGCCACCGTTCTCCTCCCTGCAAATATGCTCGAACTGTTCGCGGGTTATGAGATACGCCACGCTGTATGCTTTTCCCGGCCTCGTCACATCCAGGAAGGACACACCCTTCCCTTCCCAGGTGCCCGATGATTTTCCAAAGTACATGTCATATGGCAGCTCGTAAAGAAGTCTTGCTCTCGGAGGTGTAGAATCAGTGCATAGTTTAGCCTCACGACCTCCCCTGAAGCTTCCACCTTTTATATAGCACATGAACCTTTCATACAGCAGGTTTGAACCGTATACGGCATACCATACCATTTTCTCCCTGTCCATCATCTTTCCCTCCATGGCTGGTTTTCCAGCGGCACATGGCTTTCTGGCCTTACATCATGCAGATACACATATACCGCTGCTCCATGAATGGTTCCGGCATCGGTCACAGCAGCCGTATAGTCAAGCTCGTAAAGCGACCCTTCACCCTCAAGCTCGTTCAACCTCTTCATCGTTTCCTTATCAACCTCATACAGTTCACCGAGCACGACCCCATCAGGGTCACGCCTTACTCCAGGATACCAGGATGGCTCGTACATCGAATACCCCCTGACAGAAGCCTCGCCCAGGAAAAGGCTTCCGTCCATGAGGAAGCTGTTCGACCTCCCGCTCATGAGTGTGCCATATACGAAAACCTTTGTCTTCACCCTGCTGCTCCTTATCTTGCCCATGACTGCCCAGGCTCTTTGAAGGCAATCCTCGCCCCATCCGCCGGAAAGCTTCCCTTCCCTGACCTTTCTTGCAACAAAGGCTTCCGAGTTCAAAAGCAGTCTGGTGAATGTAGGGTCGATATCAGGATAGGTATCGATGAAGTCAAACATCCTCCCATCTGCAAATATCTCCAGGGTATCCAAAAGCCCGCTGACCGCCTCGTACCCCGCGCCATCGAAATTCCGCCCGGCAGCTGCCTTCAGTCCCTTCTTAAGAATCTCTTCAAAGCCATCTATCTTCATTGCGCGGCTTGGAAGCCTCATCAGTTCGTTAGCCAGTATTGACACGGCTATGTAGGTTGGTGTGTAGATGTATTCGACCCTGGCATCATGCGGCATTCCATCTGGTTCGAAGTACCCCCAGAATGCCATGTCAGGATTCCTATGAGGAACCTTTGCCTGAAGCACAAGCCACCTTGCATGCTCCAGGGCATCCTCAGGATCAATTGTTCCAGCTGCGACAGCATTAAGTGTTTCACGCAGGTTTTTAGTGATCCTCGCGCACTCCTCGTGATCGACAGTAGACGGTCTGTAAAATCTCTTTCTCATACTATCCCCTCCTCAAATATTGAAGCCTTGTGATAGTATAAATTCTACACCGTTGTGATTGCGCTTCACATGAAGCCCGGCTTCAACTTCAGAGGAGGTCTTCCAGAAGGTTCGAGACTTTTATGATCTTGTCATAGATGAGGACGTGTTCCTTTCCATTTGAGATGACTGAAATGCCTTCCCCTGTGAACGACCTCGGAAGAACTCTGCAGCCTTTAAGCCATGCCGGTCCTTCCTCTGACTGGTATTCGACATTGAAGGGCTTTTTGTTCTTCATGCAATCCAGTATGGCGCTTTTGGTGCTCATGCCTCCGATTTCAGACTCTGTGCTGAATAGCTTCGGTTCAACACTTCCCAGGGATTCATACCATCTGGTATCCTCACCCAGGAGCTCCTCAAGCACCTTCAAAAGCCTGTTCCTTCCGTAATCAGAAAGCTGGCTCCAGATGGCTGATGCAGTTACTTTGGCATACTCAGAATACAGAGGCTCTCCTGACATCTTCTTCAGTCCCTTCAGCGTGGTCAGCGCCTGTGAAAGGTTCAGCGTCAGGAACATCGGGTGCACAGTCGATGAGAAGAGTACCTTCCCGTCTCTCCGTTCAACGTCATTCACCAGAAGCTGTCTGCCAAGTACCTGAAGTGGATCCTTGCCACGCAGCTTCGCCAGGTCTTCTTCAAGTGTCCTCGCGCTGACCCATAGCTCATCATATAGGTCAGTCATGGTCTTTTCGGAGTCCTGCAAAAACTTGACAATATACATCATCCTCTCGAATGAATCCGAGATATCTACCTTTGGATACGAAATTACAGCCTTTATGCCATATTTCATTTCTGCATGACCATGGAATTCCTTAAGTATGGCAATTGCTGTAGCCTTGGAGCTGCTGTAGGACCTGACTGTCTCCACGATGGCGTAACTCAGCGCATTTGGTGAAAGATCAGTACCCGGGTATTTTCC
Source organism: Clostridiaceae bacterium UBA6110 (assembly GCA_002428415.1). Lineage (GTDB taxonomy): Bacteria > Bacillota > Clostridia > Clostridiales > Clostridiaceae > Youngiibacter. The sequence goes on along the minus strand of DIWI01000024.1, from coordinate 31,818 downwards.
CAAAAATCTCTTCATTATGCCTTTAACTGTATTAAATGTGATGCTGCTATATTTGTCTGCCTTTCTGATATCCATGAAGCTTTCACAGGCTTCCCTGATTTCCGCCATCCTTACCGCCTCCAGTGAGATACGATGTATCCAGGCTCTTCTCTGCATGTGCACATGCGACTACGCTCCGGATCCTTCTTTCCCTTGTTTCCTTCCTTTTTGCCTGCCCGATCCAGAACACAACAACTGACTTGTCGCTTGGACTCCACTCCCTGAAATTGGAATCAGCTGCCGGGTCAGCTGACAAGGCTACAGAAAGGTCTTCAGGCATATCCGGGTCTACACTTGATGTGTACGCCTTATCCCATAGTCCGTTATGCTTTGCCTCTTCTATTGCCTTGAAACCCGCCTCTGTCATAAGTCCCTGTTCGATCAGAGCAACAGCCCTGTCCTTGTTAACCTTCGACCATAGGCTTCCTTTTCTTCTTGGCGTAAGCCTCAGCAAATAGCTGTTCTCATCCAGGCTCATGGCTCTGCCGTCAATCCAACCGAAGCAAAGAGCTTCAGAGACTGCCTCGGAAAGAAGCAGACCCTGAACACCAGCGCCTGCCTTCCTTAACCTCAGCCATGCGAGCTGCTCCTTGTCATGGTTCCTTTCAAGCCATTTTCGCCACTCTCTTCTATCCTTCATTTCAAGCCAGCTTTCAGGAATCTCCTTCCGTGCCATGAAATCACCTCTATCCGTCAATAGTCGTCGACGTCGAAAACCCTGTCCCTGTAGTAGTATTTCCTGTCCTCCTCAGTAATCTCCCTGACAGGTCTGCAGGGGTTACCAACAGCGATTAAATTGTCAGGAATGTCCTTCGTAACCACGCTTCCCGCACCGATAATTACGTTGTCCCCTATCCTGACTCCAGGGTTTATCACTACATTTCCGCCTATCCATACGTTGTTTCCGATAGTAATGCCTATCCCGTACTCGTAACCTGAGTTCCTGGAAACAGGATGCACTGGATGACCTGCAGTATAGATGGCCACATTGGGCGCAATCATCACATTGTCTCCGATCACTACCCTGGCTACGTCAAGAATAACAAGATTGAAGTTCGCATAGAAGTTTTCACCCACCTCTATGTTCCTGCCATAATCGCAGAGAAATGGTGCTTCTATGAATATCTGCTCCCCTGTCTTTCCAAGTGTCTCCCGTATGAGCTCATTTCTTCTTTCCTTGTCACCCGGCTCAAGAGTGTTGTACTCCCTTGTCCTTACCCTTGCAGCCTTCCGTTCCTCTGGTAGTCCGTCAAGCCAGGATTTATAGGGAAGGCCCTTTAGCATCCTTTCCTTCTGGTTCATCATTTCACCTCAGCATCCTTTACTTTTCTCTTCTTGGCCTTCTTAGCCTCGTTTGCCCTGACATTCTCCTCAACCCTGAATTTAACAATCCTTATGATCAGCTCATAGGGAAGCGGCTTGTCCTTGGGGAACTGGATGGCACCCTTGGAGCCCTTGTACTTCGAAAGGTCCTCCTGGAAGGCTTCTATCCCTGTGGGTGCAGGATAAAAGCCGAAATGTCCCTTGAAAGCGGCAAAATGCACCAGGTTGCCATGCAGAAAAAAGGTTGGCATCTGGTAGCTGATCTTCTCCGTTGCTTCAGGAGCAGCCTCACTGATCACTCTTCTGAGCTCCCTCAGCGTCTCCCTGTCCTCCTCAGCGGCATTTGCGATGTATTCGTCGATTGTAGTAAAGCTGTTATCCATAATTTTCCTCCTAAAGTGTATTTGAACCAGTCTTTTGGGATTCGTTCAGTACAGGAATATCGCAGAAACTGATAGTACAAAGAGTACTGCAACATTATATATGCTGAAGGTCTTAATGTATTCTGCAGGCTTCGCGCCTTCTGACCCTGAATAGAGCTTGTAGGAGATAAGGCTTGCCAGCGAAGCCACCAGTGTCCCAAGGCCTCCGATATTTGTCCCTGCTATCAGCATCTTGTAGTTGTCTGTAAATGATGAAAGCATTATTGCAGCCGGTACGTTGCTGATCACCTGAGACAGGGCTATAGATGTGAAAAGCTCCCTGCCTTCTATCAGAGCTCCCATCCTCTCAACCACCGCATCCATCCTTCCGACGTTACCGACGATGATAAAGAAGAATACGAAAGTCAGTAGAAGAGCATAGTCGACCTTCTTAAGGATACCGCCATCAGTAAAGGTTATCCCCGCAATTACGATGACAAGCATCAGAGCATGGCCGATCAAACCGAAAACCGACAACAGGCAGACAATAAACAGCACCATATACAATGCGACCCTCCGGTTGCTTTCAATCGGTGTGCCTTCAGGAAGCACCACCTCCATATTGTCATCCTTTGACAACATGGTTATCACGGTCACTATGACAAGGCTGAGTGCAACTATCGGCATTGTTATCATGAAGAACTCCTTTGCAGAAACTCCAAACCTCGAGTACAGGTAAAGGTTCTGTGGATTCCCGACAGGAGTGAGCATGCTGCCGAGGTTGGCAGCTATTGTCTGCATGGTCACTACAAAGATGAGATTCCCTTTGCCAGCAAATGACAATACCGCTATTGAGAGAGGAACGAAGGTTATCAGAGCCACATCGTTGGTGATAAGCATCGATGAGAAGAATGCCAGCAGTATCAGAGCCAGTGACATGGTCCTCACCCTATTCGTCCTCTTGAGGAGGTTCCTTGCCGCAACCTCGAACACACCCATCTCCCTAATTCCGGCAATTACAGCCATTAGAGAGAACAATACAGCAAGCACCTTGAAGTCTATATATGAAATGTAGTCTCCTGATGGAGGCACAAACAACATTGTCACTGCTGAAACAGACCCTGAAACAATCAGTACCTTATCTTTTCTAAATGATTCCAATATCTTTCGCATCATGCACTTTCCAATCTTTTGTAATTTGGCACCAGGCCTCCATTCCATTGTAGCAATCCTTTCTGCAACATGCCAATATTCCATCATCTGATGAGGGATTATTCTTCAACAGTCATTTGTTTCCATGATTTCTTCCGATAGTGCTGTTTCATATGGACAGCGATGTATCGAAAGATTTGCATGAGATAGTGCGTTTATTCTCGGAATATTCAAATAATTAATTCATTGATTCCATATTAAAGAATTATAATTATGAATATAGTATAGTCCGGGGGTGAATACCGTGAAGAAGCTAATGTCTGTCATGCTTGCCCTCCTCCTTGCTTCAATGATACTTTATGGCTGCGGTGCAAAGACTCCAACCTCACCGTCTTCTGCTACGGTCCCATCAGCATCTGCCCCTTTGGCTACTCAGCCACTGCCGACAACAGCCCCGACTTCAGCTCCTGCAGCTCCAGCTGACCCTTCTGTCTCGAATAAATATGTAACTGGTAACAGCAATGTCAACCTCAATGCCGGTGGCGTAATTGCCAGGCAGGGTGACTGGATATTCTACAGCGGCTTGTATGATGGCTTCTACAAGAGCAAGGCTGATGGCACCATGAAAACCAAACTCAGCGACAGCATCGGTTTGTACCTAAATATTGTGGAAGACTGGGTCTATTACTGCACATGGGACAAAAAGGGCAATCTTGGACCAGCCAGGAGGATGAAGACAGATGGTACCCAGGAAATGGATTTAAGCATTGGTATTGCGAGCTACATGAACATAGTCGGCGACTGGCTATACTACAAGATCCCCCGTGGGGACATTATGGAGAACTGGGATGACGGATTATACAGGATTAAATTAGACGGTACCGAACAATCACTGATAACAAATGACCGTTCCACAGACATCTTCATATTTGACGAGTGGATATACTATAGGAACCAGAATGACAAACCGGTACTGACTAAGATGAGGACAGACGGTACTGAAAAATCAGCAATTGGAGATAGCGGCTTCCATTGGAACCACGTTGATGACAATTACATATACTACATTACCTGGAAAAACGAAACTTCCACCCTAAATAAGATGCATGCGGATGGTACAGGTAAAACGGAGATAGCTGACATCAGGATTTCCAATAGTCTGATATCCATCACCGAAACCTGGATATATTACCTAAATGAAAACGATGAAGATAAACTTTATATGATCAGGATTGACGGAAGTGGAAATGAAAAGATAAACGATAATATTGCATCAAGAATATATGTCCTTGACGACCTTCTGTTCTGCACAATCCAGGCAAATACGCCGAACGAAAATCTTTTCAGGATATTTACGGATGGAACAGGGATGATTGAACTCAAATGATTTCGATATGGATGTCTTTCAGTATTCAAGACTGCTTTCAGAGTTCTGGTTCGACATTATATGGTACTCAATGAAAAAAGCTGCTTTTCGCAGCTTTTTTACTATCTTACCGATACAGCATGATGCCTTATGTTGTAGGAATAGGCAAAGCTCGAGACTGTAACCCATCTCTCATATCTTGTCCCATCCCATGACCATGGATCTGTTAGCCTTAATTTGTTATTCTCAGAGTCATATCCTGTGACCAGAACCACGTGGTTGTTCTTAAGAAGTGACTGTGAATCACCGTCAACAATGTAGGTCGCGTATACAGGAGCCTCAAGCCTTGTCGTAAGGTATACCACGACAGGATTGCCGGCGAGTATCTCCTTCTTGATGTCTTCAACTGTAGCGCCTGATATGTCAACCGCCCTTCCTCCGGCATATGTATTAGCATAGTCCGTCAGTGGCTTCGGATAAATCGTGGTCCTTATGCTTGAATCCTGAACATATGGAGACCCTGCAAACCCAAGTGCCGGATTCGTAGCCGACTTCGGCATTGCATCAAGGAAATCCTTGTAGGAAATGTCAGTCAGACCCTTGGCCTTAAGTGCCATGAGCATTGAAGCAGGCTCGCAGCCTACAGGTGCGTATGTCGGATTAAGCTGGCTGACATATGGTACGTCAAGCAGTTTATATACCGCCTGAAGCTCTGTAGTCATATAGTTCCCGGAGCACCATCCTGTGCTTCCGCCATAGCTGACCTTGTTCCAGTAGCCTGAAATCTCAAGCACTTCAAGCACTGTTCCTCTTGGGATGACCGCAATTGCAGGATATTCAGTGCCAGGGCCTGTCCTGAAGTTAAGGCTTGATGTAGTCTTTTTCAATAGCGGTGCCGGTGCAGGCTCCGTTGGAGGAGCTACAGGCTCAACTGGCGGTACAACAGGTTCCGCTGGTGGCACAACAGGTTCCGCTGGTGGCAAAACAGGTTCCGCTGGTGGCAAAACAGGTTCCGCTGGTGGCAAAACAGGCTCTGCCGGTGGCTGAGCAGGAACTGGTGCCGCAGCAGGTGTAAGGTAGTTTCCTGAGCACCAGCCTGTAATGCCAGCATATACTACCTTCTTCCAGTAGCTGGAGCTTCCGGTCACCTCGACTGTCGTTCCATTTGGAATGACCTTGATTATCCCATATCCGGTACCGGCACCTGACCTCATGTTGAGGTTCGCCGTAGTCTTCATATAAGTCTTTTCAGCAGGTGCAGTTACTACTGGCGCAGGCGCTGCCGGTGCAGGTGCTGCCGTTGCTGTAAGATAGCTGCCAGAACACCAGCCTGTATAAGATCCGTAAACCACCTTTTTCCAAGTTCCAGATGTTCCTGTAATTTCAACCGCAGTTCCTTTGGGAATTGTCTTGACAATGCTGTAGCCTGTGCCTGGGCCTGACCTCATGTTGAGATTGGCTGTGGTCATCATATAGACTTTAGCCTGCACTTCAGGTGCCGGAGCAGGGGCTGGTTCAGCAGGAGCCGGTGCTGGTACTGGTACTGGTTCTTGCGGCGCAGCAGGTGCTGTGTTCTGTGCAGGGTTTATCCATATGCCAGGAACACCGCTTGTCCTTGTTATGTTCAGCGTTCCGTTATAAATCTTGTAGATGATGTAGCTACCGGCAGCGTAGGTGGTTACCTGATTGGTCTTTGTCAGTGCACTGTAGCTGTCCCTGTAGCCAGGTATGCTGGAGTATACTGTGTAGGTTCCACCAACCGTAAGTGATTCCACGGATACCGGAATCGGTTCAGCCAGAGCAGTACTTATTGGAATGGCCATCTGGCTTCCAATCAGTGTAGCGCACAGCAGCAATGACAGTCTCGCAGACATATATCTCTTCATATGTTCCTCCAAATCAAGATCCAGATATTTAATCCAGATACTGTAATATCATAATATAGAATCTGTGAAAATCCTGATGTCACCTATTATTATATACCTCTTTTGTAAACAATTCCATATCTGGTACTACCAATTATAGAATCTATAGGCTTCTCAATCTGCGCATACTCTAAGATATTGCAAAAATTAAAATAAAGAAGGAATGACCTTCTTACTGGCATTCCTTCACTTATTAATCTATTTTCCTGTATTGAGTTGCCCTTTGAGCTCTTCTCTTATCCTGCGGTAAGTGATTATAGGCCCGTCACCTGTAAGAAGCTTTTCACCGCCTTTAAGTGACGATGCCTTCGGTTTCTGTGTCACTACAACCCTCTTGTCCTGCCTTTCAACTATAAGGTTCGCATACTTTCCTGCAAATGCTATAGCCCTGTCAGCAATTCCATTGCCAGTTATCCTGTGATAGAACCTGATGTAGAGTATGGTATTTTCCTCATCCACCGGAGCAAAATATATTATCACCTTTATTTTCTTGCTTATGTGGTTCATCCAGAGGTTCGGGAAGATGAAGTTGAGGTTAGTATCCTTGATTACACATTCATCAGCAGGTCTTGGCTTCTGCCCGGTATCTACCTCATTGTTCGCGCTGGTAGTGATCATGCCGTTCTCAAACAGGACCTTGGGTCCGTTGATAAGGGTCTTGTTACCTCTTCCAATGGTATTATGGTGGACTATCGGTACATGCACGACATCAAGCTGATTTTCAATGCATCTCGAATAATGTGAATTCCATAGGTCTTCCACCTCGCTGAACACATAGCTTCCATCTACGAATCCGTGGAAGAATGGAAGCTTATCAGTCACCTTGTCCTCATCGCCGTACCAGAGATAAACTATGCTGTTCGCCTCCCTGACAATGTATCTCTTCACATTATATCTGCTCAAATCCCTGACAGATGATTTCCCATATGATGGAACGTATTTGCAGGCTCCGTTCTTGTCGAACTCCAGCCCATGGAACGGGCACATAACGCAGTCACCCTTCACTTTGCCGCCGCTTAATGCAGCTCCCCTGTGTGAGCATTTATCCTCAACACAGGCAACATTGCCCTTCCCGTCTCTGAAGAATGCCAATTCCAGTCCCATCCTCTTTGCTGCAAGTATCTTTCCGGATTTTATAGCCATAGACGGCAACACTGCATACCACTGATTTAAGATCATAATCTACTACCCCCACCACTGATTGAAATCTAATTCCATATAAGGATATTGTACTACTTAATGCAGGAGATATCCATTTGAATAAAATCTTACATTTAATTGAATCTCTGCTCTTTATCCTAAGACTTCTAAACTACTTACTGACTAACAGAGTTGCTTAAGCCAAAAAACGAATGAATTCTATTTTGTGCCCCAATTCCCCTTTGTTGTGTTTTTATTGCCCCGAATCCACTAATGTGCTATAATTTCAAAAATGTCTAGGCAAATTGTTTAATCATATTAGTTTGGACATTTATACATAAGTCAGGAGGCTGTTCATGACAAAAGGGCAAATTGAGTCGAAGATAAGCGAAGCGATAAGCAAATTTGAAATCGAGCAGATGGGTAGAGGCCCTGAAAAGATCAGGACTACGATTATGCAGGACCTTATCCTGATAAGGCTGCAGGGCTTCCTGAGCAACTCGGAGAAGAACCTGGCTCATACCAGAGAAGGGATAGACCTCATTAAGAAGGTAAGGACAGCTCTGTTCGAGAATGCTCGTGAAAGCCTGGAAGCTGCTGTACGGTCTGTGCTTGACGTCAATATCATCAGCACGTACTCGGATGTAAGCACAAAGACAGGTGAAAAGATTATCGTCATTGTTGTTGACTGTGATATTGAAGATAAGCTTATAAGATAATATTTCGGAAGACGATTCGGAGGGCACATGCCAGCCGCAAGTAAGCCAATGGAAATCCAGTGATGGAGTTTTTCTGTTGGCTTTTTTTATTTGGCTATTTTCCTTTATTATCAGCATGCAATTCATAAATAAGACCGGGAGTGTGTAAATTGACGAAAACAGTAAAAGGCATAGGTACAGAGCATAATACAAGCAAATGGATCTACCTGATTTTCGGTATCCTCATTATGATGTGCCTTGGTACGGTATACTCATATAGCGTACTGAGACTATCTGTGGAAAGACATTACGTTGTGGGGTCAATACTGGGAGGACTTCCCTATATGACATCCCTCGCCTTCTATGCGATATTCATGTTCCTGACCGGAAGGCACCTTGAGCGGTTTGATCCGAGGATGGTCCTAATAACAGGAGGGCTTCTTGTTTCACTTGGCTGGATCTTGTCAGCATTTGCTCCAAACATCTATGCGCTTACATTGACCTACGGGGTAATAAGCGGAGCAGGTGTAGGGATCGCATATGGGGTTCCGATGACTGCAATATCTAAATGGTTCCCGGAAAAGAAGGGCCTTTTCGTAGGACTGGTACTTGTTGGCTTCGGCCTTTCACCTGTGGTCACAGCGCCACTCATCAGGCAGCTTATTGATGCCTTCGGACTTCAATCAACCTTCCTCTCAATAGGGGCTTCCTTCGGAATCCTAATCCCGCTTCTCTCGCTGCCCTTCAGATATCCCGAATTGTCAGCAGGTGCAGTCGAAGGCGCTGAAGTGACATCCTCATCCGGCCTGGACACCAGGGATATGGTTAAGTCAAAGGGCTTCAAGGCGCTATATCTGAACTTTGTCATTGGATCGATGATTGGATTGATGATGGTAGGGCTGACGATGGCGGCAGGTACAGTAATGATTGGACTTGCGTCTTCTGAAGTTACAAGCCTTATGGTACTCTTTGCCCTCTTCAACGGTGCAGGAAGACCTATTTTCGGACTGATAACCGACAGGTTCTCGTCAAAAAGAGCTATGCTTCTCTCCTACCTGCTGATACTCGCTGCAGCTCTTCTCATGCTCACAGCGAAAGAAGGCGACAGCCTCAAGTATGCTTTATCTTTCTCCACATTCTGGTTCAATCTTGGAGGATGGCTGGCTATAGCTCCGACATCGACATCGGCCATGTTCGGTTCCAGGAGCTACAGCAGGAATTATGGAGTTGTATTCACAGCATACGGCATAGGCGCGATTGCCGGAGTTCTGGCATCAGGCCTGCTTTTGGACGTATTCGGAAGTATGGCCAATGTGTTCTTCTTTGTATCATTCCTTTGCATTCTGGGTTTCACGATCACACTCAGTCTTTTTGGAACCGCTGCGGTCAATGTGCCTGATAAAGATATAATACTGGAGTAAAGTAATTTACATAACCAAATCTTAATATGAAAGTCCTGCAGGACAGCCCGATTTACTTCATGGCTGTCCTGCTGATTTTTCGACGAATCAGCCAACGATAATTCTGATTTGATATAATGAAGGAAGGATAAGCACTTTTATTTCAAAACATGAAGAATTGCGGTGAGAGAAAATGGAAAATACCATTGAATATATCAGAGTTGATGGCGGAGACCACCTGAATGATGCGAAAGACCTCTTCATGGAATATTCCAGGTCAATTGGAATAAGCCTCTGCTTCCAGGGCTTTGATGAAGAGCTTGACAGCCTGCCTGGCAAATATTCCCCGCCCAATGGCTCCCTGATGCTCGCATATTTCGGAGGCAGTGCTGCGGCATGCGCCGCATTAAGGTATGTGTCTGATGACATTTGCGAACTGAAGAGGGTTTTTGTCAGAGATGCATTCCGTGGGTCTGGCCTCGGAAGGGAAATCGTCTTAAGGATGATTGATGAGGCAAGGTCCATTGGATACGGATACATGAGGCTTGACACCCTGCCTTCGATGACCGCGGCGCAGAAGCTGTACCGGTCTTTGGGATTCCATGAAATTGAGCCCTACATCTACAATCCCCACAAAGGCACACTTTTTATGGAGCTGGCGCTATGAAGGAGTCAATATGCCTGTGAATCCTTAATAAAGGATCCATTGGAATGTTTAACGGAAATTATAAGGAGGAATAAACCATGCAGGAAGAAAGCATCTACAGCGAAATCAGCATAAGGACTGTTCCGAGGATGAAGGTTGCAAGATATGTTGTCATAAGCCCTGACCCTGAGGAAATGGTCATAGGATATATGGACAGGTGGGCTGAAAAAAGCGGAGTCCTTGAGATTTCGGGTTATGTCAGAAAGATGATCGGCTGGGACTTCCCTTATGTTACAAAAGAGCAGCAGGAAAAATTCGGTTTAAGGGGCTATGTCGCAGCACTATTGATTCCTGAGGATTTTGAGCCATCAGCAGGTGGCGCGGAAATCACATGGATCGAAGAAGATACTTATGCAATGATAACCATAAAGGATCCCCACAGCGACCCGTTCAAAAATATTCCCAGAGCCTATCAGATACTCCTCGAATTTATAAACAGCGGTGAATACAAGACACTGTCCTGGGAAGGCCGGATTGCCTTTGAGGAGGAGTATGACAGGGATGGGATCCACTATATGGATGTCTACGTACCAGTCAAGTAAATTCCAGTCCAGGAGGTGATAGAATGGAAAGATGGAAAATGAAGGCTTATGCTGCTGTCGACCTCTACGCCATATTCCTTCTCCTATATTCAGGGGCAAGGCTGATCTCAGTATATGGAACCTTGCCTGAAAATATAGGAACTTACGGAATTTCAATCTTCATGGTGAAATCGGCAGACAAGGGCATAGTTATTGCCGCCTATCTCATTTCATTCATTCTTTTTGCAGCTCTTGCAGCATATTCCAGGATCAAAGGTGATACTTCCTACTGGATAGTTGCCGCAAAGCTCCTTGCAGCATCAGTACTTCCGCTGATCAATGAAAGGACCGTAAAGGCAATCTATGGTGCATCAGGATTCTATGCTTATCTCGAAGGATTCCTCGGATGGACTGCAGCTGCTGTGCTTGCGGCAATCCTTGCATCGGTCATATTCAGGATGTATCTGCAAAAAACCAAATAAACAAGGAAAGCCGCAATGCAATGAAGTATCTGCGGCTGTTCCTGCAAAGAGGTTATAAATGTTTACAGTGCTCATTGATCTTTTTGTTGCATTCTTCAAGGTCGGACTACTGTCATTCGGCGGAGGTTATACGCTCATTCCCCTGATTCAGCATCAGGTTGTTGAGGTCAACAGCTGGGCCACCCAGGATGAGTTCCTTAAGGTCCTTGGGGCGTCTCAGGCCATACCGGGAGCCATATCCATTAAGTTTGCAACCTACATTGGCTACAAGGAAGCAGGCATACCGGGAGTCATCTCGACTATAACAGGCAGCTTCATAGTTCCGATTGCTGCCATACTTATTCTATTCAATGGCCTGAAATATGCGGAGACTATACCTGCAGCTGAGCGGTTCCTCAAAGGCATAAAGAGCGCAACCTGGGGACTTATCATAGGCTTCGGCGTCCAGTCCCTGATGGGTACAAGCATGGATTTCAGGAATATAGCAATTGGCATTGGGCACTCGTAGCTATAGCAGGCTTTGACATTATCCCTGCCATTGTGATCATAGTTGCAGGAGCATTGGGCACCTTCCTATACAGATGACGGTTAAGGACCTGCCTACCGCATGTGCTGCAATTTCTTTTCATTTCTCTCAAAGTCCAAATATAACTGGAACAAAAAATGGTTCATGCCTCATGCTTGAACCATTTTTTAGTTTCCAACAATTATCTACAGCGGAAGCCGCTTCCTACTGAATATCGTGACGCCTCCTGCAAAAAGCACAAGTATAATGGCTATATATATGAGGTTTACGCCAACCATGCTCTCTCCTGCAACCAGCTTCACAGGATCATAGAACCCGTAAATGGAAGCCTTCTTGATCATGCTGCCATCCTCTGATACTCCACCCAGCATCTTCATAAGAAGAAAGACAATGGGTATTCCTGCTCCGAACAGGAGAGAGAACCTTGTTTCATTGAAAAGGCAGGAGAAGAAGAAGCTGATCATCATAACCGTCATGTTGACGAGCATAGTCGTTACATTGAGCCTCAGGAACTGCCCTGCATCAAGCAATCCTGGAAATACCACGGTGCTTAGGAGTACTCCGACTCCGAACATGAATGTCATGAGCGCTGCGACTGATGCAAGTGCATAAATGCCCTGAGTCACAATTATCTTCGCCCTTGAATTAGGTGTGGATAGAAGGTATGCGAAGGAACTGTTGTCTACCATCTTCGCTACCAGCCTGTTTCCGAGCAGGACGCAGTAAACCAATGGGAATCCAAGCATAAGAAGCCCATAAAGCCAGCTTGCAAGGTATCCTGTAAGGTCAGTCACTATGCTTTCAAATCCCATTGCTTTCATCAGGTCAGGTGGAAAAAGATTGATCATTGAGCTTAGTGTCTCCATATCATCCGGGTTGTACATGGACATCATAACTGTCATATACATACTTAGGACTCCAATGAAAATTGCGAGAAGCACCCAATTCCTCTTAAGTGTATTCCTGAAAAGAGTCACGCTCATCTATCTCCCCTCCTTTCCGTAATATTGCATGAATATGTCCTCAAGCGACTGGTTCCTGACATCGAAAGCCAGCACATTGAATCTGGCACAGATCTTGATTAGAGAATCGATATTCTCCCCAGTCACGATTACCTCAAGCCTGTCCCTGTCTACAAGAGAAGCCTCGAAGCCTGCAGATGAAAGCTGTCCCGCGAGCTCTGCTCCTTCAGTGCATCTGATTGAAAATCCCTTTCTCTGTGAAGCCTTTAATGTCTGGACATCCGCCTGTTTCACTATCCGTCCGTCCTTTATGATCAGAACGTTATCGCAGACTTTCTCGACCTCCTCGAATATATGGCTCGACATTAGGATTGTCTTTCCCTTTGCCTTCTCCTCGGCCATAACCTCAAGGGACCTGTTCTGCATGAGAGGGTCAAGTCCGCTTGTCGGCTCATCCAGAATCAGGACCTCGGGGTCGTGCATAAGTGCTGTCACAATCGCAAGCTTCTGCTTCATGCCTTTCGAGAATTTCCTGATCTTTCCTTTGGGATCGAGCTCAAACATTTCAAGCAGTTGTTTCTGCCTCTTGTTGTCCTTCGTGCCCCTCATCTCTCCCATGAATCTCAGGAATTCATCCCCGCCCATATCTTCCAGGAATGTTATCTCACCCGGGATATATCCCAGCGTCTTTTGTATCGCTGTAGCTTCTCTAGTGCAATCAAGCCCTCCAATCGAGCATGATCCCCTCTCAGGATTCATAAATCCAAGAAGCGCCCTTATTGTCGTCGTCTTACCTGCCCCGTTCGGACCAAGGTATCCCATGAGAATACCTTCCTCCACCTTGAAATCAAGGTCGAAGACACCCTTTCCGCTTGGATAAGTAAGAGTCAACCCCTTTACCTCTATCATCGCGATTCCCCCTTCAAGTTAACAAATAGAATACAAAGATATTCAATTTTATTTTCATATGATAATTCTATACCTGCAGAGGTATTCATGATAGCGATTTGCTGAACATACCAATTAATGTTTTGTGAACTTGGAATTCTCATCTTTCGGCAGTAAAAATTTCAAAGAACTGCCCCAGGCAATTGAATCACTCTGACATTGGTCATTGACTTTCAGCTTCATTGTTATTTTTTTAACCCATTGTTACCAGGTTGTGATTTATTCAAGGCAAGTTGGAAGTATAATAGGATTGCGAAAAAATTGCTGTACCTTTCAAGCAGGATTTTTCCATTTGGGGGGTTCTGCCTGGATATGAGGCATGGCGAGCCTGAAAGGAGTTCACATGGGAAGTGGAAAGAAGATATTGTGTATCCTTATCACAGCTCTGCTTCTTGCATCTGGCTGCGGTGAAAAACAAAATGACTCTCCGTTCAAGATCAGCGTCGTGCCACAGGAGCTTAGGGGGTTTTCCATAGCAGGACAAAGCGTCCATTACCTTGTTACCGTAGGTGAGGAAGCAAAGAAGGATGCTGTCGGGATATCAGCTGTGTCATCTGGTGCAGACATTACAATAGTCAATAAGGATATACTTGAAGGACAGGTCGCTGAAGTCATAGTGGTACCAAAAGCTGAAAGTTCCGGCAAGACCGTGACAGTTGATATCGAAGGAAAACGTGGTAGTATAACGGATAAGAAGACAGTCACCTTTGAGGTCATTGAGGGCGAAGATGACAGGAAGGAGTATGCAGAAGAGCTTCTCGAAATGTTCATCCCGTATCTTGCTAAAGAGCATCCCGAACTAAAGATAACATCTGACACCAAATGGACAGGCACCATGGTCAGCCCGCAGTGGCTGGTTGTCTCACATTATCTCTTCTTCTCTGACGAATGGGAGCTGCACCTCGAATGGCATGTCATGATTGCACCGTACGACTGGGCAAAGATAGATCTCCGTCACAGGTCAGATGAGACCAAACCATCCTCAGCCTTTGAGATTTCTTCAGTAAGTGGAAAGGCTGAGCCAGTTCCAATTGAAGTCCCTTCAGAAATCTGGAGATGAAATGACGGCTCCCCTGAATCACAGGGGAGCCGTTCCTATCACTTTTCAATGTCAAGCTAGCTTTGCCGTAAGCTCCGCAAGCTCAAGTATCAGCTTTTCAGTCTTGTCCCATCCCAGACAAGCATCAGTTATGGACTGACCATAGTTAGTACCAGTCTCAGGCTGTGCTCCATCCATGAGATAGCTTTCAATCATGAAGCCCTTGAAAAGCCTGTTTATCGATGCAGAGCTCTTTGCACTGTGCATGACCTCCTTGGCTATCCTTGGCTGCTCATTCCACAGCTTCATTGAATTGGCATGGTTGCAGTCTACTATTACCGCAGGATTAGTGAGGTTCGCTTCCGTATACATCCTCGCGAGCATCATAAGGTCCTCATAGTGGTAGTTCGGTATACTTCTTCCGTACTGGTTCATCGCTCCCCTGAGAATCGCATGTGCCAGTGGATTCCCGTCAGTCTGAACCTCATTGCCGCTAAATATGAAATCGTGGGGCAGCTGGGCTGCCTTTATCGAGTTAAGCATGACATTCAAATATCCGCTGGTTGGATTCTTCATTCCAACGGGCTCATTTATCCCGCTGGCTGTAAGCCTGTGTCCCTGATTCTCCACAGATCTTGCTCCGACAGCATGGTATGCAAGTATATCATCAAGGTACCTGCAGTTCTCAGGATACAGCATCTCGTCTGCTCCCGTGAACCCCGTCTCTTCCACAAGCCTCTTATGAAGATGCCTGATGGTGTATATTCCCTTGCTTATATCCGGAGCCTCATTGATATCCGGCTGATGAAGCATCCCCTTGTAACCTTCTCCTGTTGTCCTCGGCTTGTTGGTATAAAGCCTTGGTATAATTACGAGCTGGTCCTTGACCTGCTCATAGACAACTGCAAGCCTTGTCATGTACTCCATGACAGAATCTTCCCTGTCTGCCGAGCAAGGCCCGATGATTAATATCTTCTTCGATGACTTACCTTCAAGAACCTCCCTGATTTTCAGGTCCCTTCCTGCCTTTACCTCAAGCGCTGATTTTGACAACGGAATCTCTGATTTAATCTCCTCAGGAGTTGGTATGTTCTGGATGTGCTTGAAACTCATACTGGACACCGCCTTATCAATGACTTTTATGTCTTTTGTGCGCAACATCAAAAATCCTGCTGTTGCATTTCCTACCATTTTAACAGAAAAATATAGGATTGGCACTTTTTTTATTGGAATGATTGTTTTTCAGCTTTTAAGCAATAAAATCAACATACAAGTAACTCCAAAATACAATCACTGCATCAGATCCTCTGACAGGACGGACAGAAATACACATTACCGCCCATGTATGCCTGCCTCACAATTGCATCAGAACATACCGGACAGGGTGACCCAAGGTTCTTTCCAGACATCATAGTTATATAGCCGCCTTCTCTGCCATAGATGTCCTTCTCAGTGTCCCTTCCGCCAAGGTCAGCCATAAGCCTCAGGGTACTTTTGGTGCTTGAGAAGAGACGGTCCATATCATCTTGTCCAAGAGAACCTATTTTAGTTCTAGGATTTAACCTGGCATTGAACAGGATATCCTGAAGTACTCCATTGCCAAGTCCCGGTATCCTTTGTTCAGTGGCAAGAAGCGCCTTTACGCTAAGATTCCCCTTATCGCCTTCAACCAGGTTAATGAAATATTCATGGCTGAAATCATCAGTAAGCGGAGATGGCTTCTCCTGTGCCAGCTTATAGTATTTGTTGTCGATTTGTCCATCAGAGAATGCCCAGATCCCACCGTACATCTGTATTGTGCAGGTGATTGCAGATCCATCGTCAAATCCAATTAGAAGCTGATGCTTTTCAGGCAATGCTATACCTGGTTCATGGTACCTGATGTTTGCTCCATCACCAAAAAGCAGACTCGCATTCCCTGCCTCAATTTCAACAAATCCTGCAACTGCCCCCGTTTTTACAATGGACTTTCCCTCAAGCAGTTTACAATAATCCGCTGGGTCACCGTTGAAAAATGCAAACTTGTGCGGAGAATGCCCTGCAATAACCTTCATGATTACCTTCCCTGCTATCTCATCTCCAAGCTGCCTGCTGACATTATGGCTTTCAGGTATTTCAAGCATAATGACTCCCCCAGTCATGAAACATGATGATTCATATTGCCGACAAAACCAGTACGCATTGCCCTGATTGCCACCTACAGCCTAATCTCAATCATTTCACTCTCATTGACAACGCAGTATGCGACGCTTTCCTCTACCTTCAGGTAAATCTTAAGGTCCTTGATTTCATTCTTCTTTCTTGTCTTCTTCCATTCCTCGAAAAACAGGTCAAGTATTTCCTGCTCCTGGAACCTCTTTTCCAGATACTCTACAATGAACTCATGCTTTTGCTTCTTCTTGTCGCCACTCTTCTTTGACTTCTTTCCTTCCTCTTCGATTTCAACCGCTTCAAATTCCTCGTGTGCTTTCATCAAAATCACTCCTCATAAGTATTGTCGGGACTGTACATTATCGACATGGAGATTGTTCTGTCATTAATCCCAGATCAGAACAGATTCCGTGCATTCTCCAATTCATTCCCGTACATGTATTATATCATTGCCAAACGAAATTATCAGATTTTTCAAATACTACAATTCATAGCCAATTGGCAGCAAGACTCAGAGCCATCGACTAAGCGATACAATAATCCTACTATGAAATGCAGGATTGTTCACCTCGGACACTTGAGGGGTATATACTTAAAGAGAGGTGACTAAAGTGAAGAAGAGAATGATTGATTATCTGAAATATGCTGAGGGTATCTCTAAAGAAGACCTTGATCCACAAGAAAGCGAAATAATTAGGCAGAATCTCCTCATACAAATCGGTTTTTTCCAGCATGAGAGGCTGATACACCTGATGGTGACATTGACCTTTTCAATACTTTCTATGATCACCCTCTTTTGCGTGCTCATAACGGAAAATCCTGTCCTTTCAATTCTCCTACTGCTACTCCTTATCATGCACTTTCCCTACGTCAACCATTACTTCAGGCTTGAATGGGGAGTCCAGAAGCTTTACACATATTATGACATGCTTGAGGAAAGGCCCTGGAAGGGAAGCAAGTAAGAATTGCTTCGTATTCCGAACTCACAAGGATTTAAGCTTCACTTGAAATTCATTCCTTTTCTCCATATTTTCTCCACAATATCTTTGTATCATAAGGATGTAGAAATAATAAACCAGAAGAAAAGGATACTGATAGATATGATTAAGAGAATAGCAGGACTCGCACTTGCACTTACGCTGCTTGCTTCGACACCGGCATTCGCTGCTGAAAAAGCCATACAGGCACTCCCTTCTGCTCCAGCCATCGCATTTGAGATACTTGAATCTCACGGGGTCAAGCCGACAGGCGAAATCCTGAAGATGGTTGCTGACCAAATGGAGAAGGATTCCTCCTTCATGGGAATCGCAAAGGATGACCCTATGTACAGGCATGAAGTTATGCACTTCCTGCACTGTGAACTGGAAGTAATCGAGATGGAGCATGACGAATGCATGCACCATGGAATGACAGAATAATCTGCTCCATCCCGATATTTCATATACGTAAAACGGATCTTTGGCGGCGTACCGCTTAAGATCCGTTTTCTTCATTTACTAAAGATTATCTAGCCCTGAATCACTTTTCTCGGATTCTGTATCCGAACTTTTCTGATACCTTCTCATAAACAGGAACATCCACACCATATTTCCTGCCCATTCTCACAACTTCAAAGACAAGCCCGTCAATTTCAGAGTCTCCACCCTTCTTCAGGTCCCTCTGCATCGATGCCGAGGCTGAAGGACTGAGACTATCTATGAATGTCAGGTTTGACTTCACAAGGTCAGTCTCGAATACTATACCCATGGCTTCAGAAATGGAAAGTATCTCCTTTGTGAGAGCTGTGAACATGTCCCTGATTTCACCTTCCTTCTGGAATTCTCCGGCAGGTACGTCGTGGTATGCACCGCAGGCGGCAAACGGTGAGATGAATCCAAACTTCTGCAGAGTATCACGTGTTATATTGTCAGAAAGTACTGCTATGATTCCGCTTTCCTCCAGGTCCTTTTTAACTGTCTGAAGGACATCACGGTTTTCATCTGCCTTTCTCGCACCGAAAACCACCTTGATTCCGTCGCTCTTCTTGACTATTGTTCCAGGCTCCGATATCTCAGCAGCTATATATATACAGCCGTCAGTGACAAGGATTCCGGGAAGCTTCTCCTGCATCCTCCCACCAGTGCCGTATATATTGAGGATTGGAATGACAACCGTATCAGGTCCGGACACCCTGCGCATAAAAGGAATTGCATCGTCAAGCGAATAGCCTTTCAAGCATACGAAAATGACATCCGGTCTTTTACTGTAATTCTCCATGTCAAAGGCCTTGATGGGCTTCGTCACGAAGCTCCCCCTGTCGGGAGTCTCCATCCTGAGTCCGTTCTCTTTGATAGCCTCAAGGTGCTTCCCTCTTGCTATTACCTCAACATCTTTCCCCGCCTCGTTCATGTACGCTGCGATGCTTCCGCCCGTACCGCCTGCTCCAATTACCAGATATCTCATAAGTCCCTCCAAAAAATATTATTTGTTCCAATAGCTCCATCCGTATTTGCCTTTAAGCTCTACAAACACCACTTCTTCAATGATCTTAGTGAATATTTCTCCGTTTATGTCCTTCTCCACAAGCATGAGCTCCTGGCACCATCTCGGGCCAACAGGGATAACCATCCTTCCACCTGCAGCAAGTTGCTTGAGAAGCTCCTTAGGCAATTCTGCTGCAGCTGCAGTCACCATGATTCTATCATAAGGAGCATGCTCCTCCCATCCAATGCTTCCATCACCTGTCATAAAGGATATGTTTTTGTATCCAAGGCCATCAAGGCGTTCCTCCGCCTTTTCCGCCAAAGCCCCTATCCTTTCGATGGTATAGACCTCACCTGAAAATTCAGCCAGAAGCGCAGTCTGATAACCGGAGCCTGTACCTATTTCAAGCACCCTGCTTTCCTTATCTGGTGACAGGATGTAAGTCATCTGAAGCACGAGGCTTGGCTGGGAAATGGTCTGCTCATAACCGATAGGAAGTGGCTGGTCATAATCCGCATACTGCTTGTACTCGTTGTCGATGAAATATGCCCTGTCGAGATGCTCAGCAAAAGCCTTCAAATCCTCGAAAATCAAAATCTTCGCCCCCTCAATCCAGCAAGGAAAGCACTCCACCACACCTTTATTATATCATCATGTACCATGACACATTACATGAGTTTAAGGTTTTCAGGAAACTTCAAAAAAACTGCTCCCGCAGCAGCGTGAGCTGCCACAGGAGCAATAGGCATTTGTTACGTTACTTCTTTCCTCCCTTGTTTCCAGGCTGAGGATCTCTTGGTGCACCGACAAGGTCCTTTGCGAACGGATCGCCAGTTATAACAAGGCCTATCTCACCGTATGGCTCGCTATTCCTTGTTGGGTCTGTTCCCGTCACATATGAACCTGCGTCAGTGTCCGCTCCTGCACCCTCAGACAAGTCATATAGGAATTGCACGATATCCTTGGTGCTGTACCTTATGACTGTGCCCGGTCCGAAGTTGGATGTTGGAACCACATAGCTATTATATTCTCCCGTCCAGTCAACCATTACGTCTCCTGTGGAACTAGCTATCAAGATATCCCTTCCTCCGCCTCCGAACAGTATGTCGTCATAGTATGTAGGGTCGTTAGCTGGCGCAAAGTCTACCTCGGTATTGTCAGTATCAGGATTGTGGTCGTCGTCAGCATTCAGGAGATCATCTCCTAAGCCTCCGAACATCCAGTCCATTCCAGGCCCGCCTACCAGCCAGTCGTTTCCAAGGTCACCGAATATCATGTCGTTTCCGTCAAGCTCAGTTGCATCAAAGTTCATCAGGAATTCAGATCCGCCTATCAGTACAAATTTGCCGCTAGCATCCACCATTACCCTTGCCATCGGAGCGTTCGGATTGTATGCAGCGAACAGCGTTGTCGTCGCATTATATCCAAGAACATTTCCAGCGTTTACAGGTGCATTGTAGAATTCAACGAGTGCCTCTGCTCCTGATATCGCGTCGTCACCCGAGCCTCCATGCAGGAAGTCATTCCCGAGTCCGCCGTATATTATGTCGTCGGCATACAGTGGGTCATAGAACGGATCCTTCATATCATCCACATTGAATGGATAAAGGTTGGCCGTCTTGTTCAGTTCGCCGGTCTTATAAACGGTGGCGGTCATGGTCTTAGTTCCTTCTATGTAAGTCTCTGAATTAACTGCAATTCCATAAATGTCTTCCGTGGTTCCATTCCTTGATGTGTATATCCTTCCGTCGTCTCCAAGTACTCCGTCATCACCTGTTCCTCCTGAGATCCAGTCATGGCCCCAGCCTCCGATGATGTCGTCGTCCTGACCTTCGCCGTAAAGGATGTCGTTACCCCTCATACCGTAAATCGTGTCGTCTCCGGCTTCTCCATGGATAGTATCTGAATCTCCAATATCTCCTGAAGCTGCACTGTAATAGTCAGGTCCGCCCGGAGTATAGTCAAGAAGCTCCGCTACCCTTGGAATCAGCCTTCTGCTTTCTTCATAAGTGTCATATCCGTATGTCAGGTAACCATTAGCAACCACCAGCCTGTAGATGTTTCCGTTGTCTCCAAGGATGACATCCGCATCATTTGTATGGGTTAGGTCAACATTAGTGTTCCTTACAACATCTGAGCCTGCTCCGCCATATATCGTATCTCCGGTATCCAGCCTTTCAGCGAGGTCCTCGTAGCCGAACATATTAGAGCTGCCTCCGATGATGTCGTCCTGCCCTATTCCGCCATAGATAGTATCTGCTCCGGCACCGCCTTCAATGTAGTCGTCGTCCAGTTCTCCATAGATGTTGTCATCTCCATCTTGTCCGAAGATCATATCCTCACCTGCTCCACCATAGATGATGTCATTTACTGCAGTTCCCAGATGGTTGAGCTCTATGCCGAATTCGAACCAGAACGGTGCAACTCCAGGATAGCCCAAAATCTCTCCAACCTTTACACTTCCGTAAATATCATATACAGGTCCTGCAAAAGCCCTGTATCTATTTCCGGCAGTATCTCCATTTGACGTGTCAAGCGAAGCGTTGTCACCTGCTATGAAGTCATCTCCGGCATTTCCGGAAATCGTATCTGTTCCGCTTCCACCTATCAATACGTCGTCATCATCTCCACCAGTTAAGGTGTCGTCTCCGCCGTCATCTACAAGGCTTGTTACTATGCTCTGGACTCCAGCTGTTCCAAATACCTTCTCTCCGGCTGAAGCTGTCCTGCTTATTGTTCCATGGTCTCCTATCATCACGTTGCTGCCTTCACCACCCTTCATGTCGTCACCTCCGGTTCCGCCAATCATGATGTCTGCTCCAATGTCTCCTGTCATGATGTCAACTTCACCATCAGCTTCAACATGCGAGTCTATAGTTACAAGCATATCTGTGACTGCTATATTTCCATGGTCTCCAAGCATTACGTCATCACCGCCGTTTCCATAAATGTTATCTGCTCCAGGTCCGCCTATCAGAATCTCTGCATCATCTCCACCTGTTAAGGTGTCAATTCCGCCATCTCCTTCAAGTCCTGTCACTATGCTCTGGATTCCAGCTGTTCCAAATACCTTCTCTCCGGCTGATGCTGTTCTGCTTATTGTTCCATGGTCTCCAAGCATCACGTTAATACCTGCACCACCCTTCATGTCGTCTCCTCCGGTTCCGCCCATCATGATGTCTGCTCCCAGGTCTCCTGTCATGATGTCGTCTCCACCATCAGTTCTGACATTCGAGCCTATGGCTACAAGCATATCTGTAACTGCTATATTTCCATGGTCTCCTAGCATTACGTCGTCTCCGCCGTTACCATAAATGTTATCCGCTCCAGGTCCGCCTATCAGGATCTCTGCATCGACTCCACCTGTTAATGTGTCGTCTCCGCCATTGCCTACGCTAGTTGACTCTATCCTTTCTGTTGCTCCTGGTTCTGATACCTTGTGAATACCCTGTGTCATACCATCGTATGTGATGTAGCCGTGGTCTCCGAATATGATGTTATTACCTGCGCCACCATACAGGGTATCACCTGAAGCGATTTCTGTTGTTACAACATTGAATGTCCTTGTCACAAGATCTGCATTTATCCCGGAATCTCCAAAGATTATGTCATCTCCGCCTTCGCCGTATATTTCATCAGCACCGGATCCGCCTGCTATGTTGTCCGGTCCCTGGCTGCCATTTATAATGTCATCTCCAGGTCCTCCGTATATTGTCAGTCCGTGTGTTGAAACACTTGCGTTGATAGTGTCGATACCAGGATTAGTAAACGAATTAGCGTCGTACCCAAGCACATTGTACGTACCATCGTACCTTGATCCATCTTCAGAGGTGTCACCATATACTACCAGCGGTCCTGAATTTCCACTTATTATTATAGTGTCTTCTCCTCCTCCACCGTGGACTGCAGTCATTGTTCCTCCTGCAGTATCCGTTATGGTAAAGTTGTCGTTGCCGCTTCCAAGCATTATCTCCAGGACTTCCATGTTGGTATAGGTTACTCCGCCCTTATGCGTTACAACAATAGGATCTTCAACTGTTCCTTCGTTGACTGGAAGATCTCCTCCCATGCCTAGACCTGAAAGATTATCTATTGTCAACGTCGCTGATGTTCCAATATTTGTTCTGTCATTGAATGCGTACAGCTTGTCCTTCATGTCGTTCTCGTTTACAGCAGTAATTTCCGGATCTTCCAGTTCAGGGCTAATCTCATACGGAAGTCCCACTCCGCTCTTAAGCGTGAAGTCAGGAGCTCCGTCATAGTTGAAGCCTTCTAAGTACAGAGGTCCCTGTATGGTTTCCAGATTGTGATCGACTATCGTCTCGATGCTTCTTGTGCTTGAAATGTGTTCATTCACATCCCCCATCAGGTTGAAAACATCAGATCCAAGTCCTCCGACAAGCCTTGTAACCATTCCTGTCCTTGTGCTTTGCACGTGGAATATATCGTCACCCTCCATGCCGTATGCCTCGAAGCTTTCCTCTGCGCCCTCGATTATGATGTTCAGTCCGGCACCGCATATTCCATCTGCTGTAACTATGAAAACATCATCCAACTCAGTTCCTACAGCTATTACTGTGTCGTATCCGTCGCCTCCGTTTATTGTCACAGGTGCATTTATGTTGTACTCAATATAGTCATCACCTGTTCCTGAATCAACATTCATCAGAGCTTGTCCAGGGGCATTTGGATCTGCCAGCACGAACGCTCTCAGTATGAATCTGTCATTGTCGTTTTCCCCTTCCAGTTTCAGTGGCTTCATGTTGGCGTATACGGAGAATGTATCATTCCCGTTGCCTCCATAAAGCTCCATGTCAAAGCTGTTGCCAGGTGTCAGGTACCCTCTTGTTGTGAGGACAGTCTTTATCTGGTCACCAGTTTGGATTCCATTTACACCATCCACTTGTCTGTCTGTTTCGAACATCTGGCCAATCTGGAAGAAGTCATCTCCGGCTCCGCTGTAGATCCTTGTGATAGCACTGTTGTCATCGCTGTAGAACCTGTCATTTCCTCCAAATGAGGTGATGTCAAGTGCCTCTATCTTGTCATTGTAGTTGATCCTCTCGAACTGGTCATCATACCCTTCGCCTACAGCATGCAGGATAGCTATGAACTTCTCCCTCAGGAGGAATACATCCGGTTCAACAGTTCCATTGACATAGAGACTGTCGCCCAGGTCTGTTCCAGTATCCCACACGTTTATGATGTTGTGGACATCCTGACCGTTGTTGATGTTTATAGTATAGGTGTCGGCTCCGCTTTCACCATCAAGTGTCAGTGTATCCTGTTGTCCGCTAAAGGTTGAAGTAAGCGATGGCAGTCTGTTTATAAGGAAGCTGTCGCTTCCGCCCTTGCCGTGCATGCTTATGACTCCTGATGCTTCGTCTACCGTAAGTATGAACGAATCATTGTCGTCTCCGCCATAAGCGCTGATTGAAGGTGCTGCTGGAAGCTCCAGTATCTCGATGGTTGCTCCGGTTCCCTTGTCAGGGTCACCAGTATAGCTGTAGCTTATTGCTTCGTATCCAGCTCCATTGAAGTCTCCGAAGAGTACTACCTCACCGACTGCTTCAATGATGCTTGTCTTCAGGATATGGATGTCGTCTCCAGACAGGAGGACCACCCTTCCCTCAGAATCTATTTCAGCAAGAGCAGCTATTGTTATGTCGTCACCTGATGCACTGTCATTTGTCCTTATTATGGTATCTCCGCCACTGTAGATGTAGCTCTCAAGTGTGAATGGACTCCTTACCGTAATCTGAACCTTTCCGTCAGCATCGATTCCACTCTTTCCGTCGGCAATTACTTTAACCGTCAGTGCCCCGTCATTGATTATCCATACATCCCCTGCAGCATCTCCGGCAAGCTCTGATACCTTCATAAGTATCGGTGCCGCTTCAGTACCTGCTGCTAAGCCTGCTGCAAAGCTAAGGCTGAGTCCTTCGACGTTGTAGCCGGAGGTTAGGCCTATTGCATTCACAATGGCGCCAGGAGCTGATATGAATATCCTTGATCCATGGCTTATAAGCTTTCCAAGGCTGAGACTCAATGTAAGCTCGTCAATGAACATGTCAAGCTTAGCATCAGCATCAAGCTTTCCTGCTCCGCCATTTGCAGAGTCAATCTCAATATGGTTGCCAGCGGTTCCTATTGATCCGTTTGTCGCTGTCAGTACAATGTTCCTTCCAAGTATGTTCGATAGTTTGGTCTCATTCTCAGTCTGAGCATCAAGAATTGATCCCTTTGCCTTCAATATTACATCTCCAGTGCTGGTTCCGATGACAAGTGCGTTGATGTCGCCTTCAAGCTCCTCAACGTAAATGCCGCCGTTTGTCGTATGGATTTCCATATTTCCGCCAAGAAGGTCAGTCTCGAGCGTTCCACCAGCTATTCCAACTGAGTCTGCATTAATTAACAGAGACTCACCAACTATCTTATCAAAACCGTCACCAGTCGAATCCTTTATCCATCCGTCCGCATTGATGCTAATAGCACCAGGCGTATAGATGAAGTCAAGGTTGAACGATCCGGTATCAGCTCCTGATTCGATTCCCCTAAGCCAAATGCCTCCATTGCTCCTTGCAACAAGTCTCTCAGTACCGGCTGAAACTGCAGTAACTCCTATCGGCTTTGCTTCCGTACCAATTGCTCCATTTCCAGCTTCAATGACAAGGCTTCCGCAGACTATGTTCTGTCCTGCTGCAGCAAGTGCGCTTTGTATTCCCTTAGCGCTCCTTATCCTTGTATCCTGGCCCGTCATTGACATGATCCTTATGTCTTCTTCAGAGCCTATGCAGCTGTCAGCACCAGCAATGACAGTCAGTTTTCCTGTCGATGTGATGTCCAGGTCGTCATGTACGGTTATTATGATGTAGGCTGTACTTGCGCTTCCACTTGCAACCTCAATATCATCAACATCATAGAACCTGACGTCTCCGCGCTCCGCTGCTGCCAGCATCAGCATTGTCTCCTCAGTGAGCAGTGCCTTTCCTTCGCTAAAGTCAATCCTTGCCGTCCTCAGGTTTCCAATTCCACTTGTTGCCTTAAGTGTTATGTCTAAACCGCTGACATTGACCAGCTCATACCTGTATTCAGTATCCGTCAGCCTCTTATGAAGCGCGTAAGCAATAAGAGTTGAAATCTGATTCGGTGTATACTTGCTGTCTGAGCTGGCAGCTATTCCTGCAGATGTCCATTGGTCCATGAGATTTCCTGCAGTCACATTGTCTCTCAGTACTACGAGCACTCCCTCATTATCACTTTGCTTCTCCGTCTCGTCTCCGTCAGTAAGGCTTCCAGATACAGCTTCGATGCTTACACTTCCGCTTGTTGACACAATGCTCAATATGTTCATGTCGCCATCAATTTCCTTAAGGGTTATACTTCCTTCCGCCTTTGCAATCATTCCGCTTCCAGCTCCTGTACCAGTATCAACTCTCAGAGCTGCAGCTGAACCGATGCCTCCGGTACCTGCGTAAAGACTTATGAAATCACCCTTTACTAAAGTCTCCGATGATGCTGCGACAATCCCTGTCTGAGCAGTAAGCCATACTTTTCCGTCTCCGGTTGAAACTTCAGTTATCTTCAGCGTTCCACTGATTTCCAGGATACTGATGTCTCCCTCGTCTGTTACAGCCTTAAGGCTTCCACCCTTAAGCTCAATATATATAGGCTGCCCGTTTCCGATTCCGGTTCCGGCAAGAAGCTCTATGTCCTTGGATGTTATTGAAGTGCTTGATGTCTGCAATATTCTTCCATCAGTGTCAAGAGTTGTTTTACCCAGCACATTGGTTACAGGTCCCATGATCACTATGTCCTTATCTGACACTATGCTTATGTTTCCTGCAAGACCTCCCGCAAACTCGATGGCTATCGGGTAATCCGCCTTTATGCTGTGATAGTGAACGTTCTTCACGTAGGTTCTGTAAATAGCCTCAGTCCAGTATGTCTTCTTAAGTCCCAGGAATCCGCCGGACGTTGTCCATTGTCTTTGGGAAACAAGAATTCTTTCAGACTGGGTGATTGACTGATACCAGTACATGTACGGTATGCTGCTGCTTCCAGGGACATATGCAAGATATTCTCCATTTTCCAGCGGAACCGGAGTTCCGTAGGTCTGGTAAACGTAGCTGTACAGAGATCCAGGGTCCTTTGCCAGCCAGTCTATCCCTGCCCAGGATGATGTGGCGTAGGTGTACGTTTCCTTGATTCCTGAATCCTGTCCAAGCACATATACATACCTGTATCCGACTGTCGGTTGATAATTAGTTACGCTTGCATCTGCGATGTTCGTGACAACTGTCGTCGCTGCGTCCTCACTCGTATTCGACCACCAGGTCTTGACTGTAATTGTGTACTTGCCTGTTCCTGTGTCGTATGCCCTTGTGTACTTGGTGATCTGATAGTATGTGATTTCGCCTATCTTGTTCTGCTTCGACGTGTCTGTAATCTTGATCGTTCCGTGACTTCCAATTCCTACATCAAGTGCCTTAATCGCCAGGCTGTAAAGTGTTTCGTTTACGACACTTATTGTTCCGAATCCGTCAAGTGCCTTGATCCTACCTGTACCTGTTGAGATAATCTGACCGAACAGCTCCACATATCCGCCCCTGACATTTACATCATCAAGAAGTATCCTGTCATTTATCGGATCATAGTAGAACTTCATGTCTGAAATCTGTACCAGCGGATAATCAAGGTAGTTCCTTGACAGGAGCCCCCTGTTCTTGTAGGTTTGGATCTTGGTATCTATGGAGCCTGCAAGATAAGCACTCTGTGTCGCATGTCCTGCTTCGATAAGCCCGTTTACGTTCAGGTACCTTGCTGCTATGAATATGTTCGCTGCCCTGAGCTCGCTGAGCTTTGCGTCCTGCCTGTTCGTAACTGAAAGTATCCCTGCTAGCAGAGAGTTCATTGCCGCCTTCTCAGCCGGGAATAGAATATTGTCATAGCTATCAGGATACCTTAGCGGTATCTGAATCAATGAAAGCAACAGGTTTGTATTGTTCTGCTGACGCGTCGCCATGCTGCTGTAATGAACCCTGACCTCTCCGCCGACACTAATGAACGTATCCTGGTAACTCTGCACCATGCTTGCTGAAGCGCTTATGCTAAGTGTCCCTGCATTGATATCTGACCTTACATATACGCTTCCGGTGCTGGTTATAAGTACTTCACCGAATCTCGGTGAAACACCTATGTTGCTTATGGTTCCCAGCAGCGTTACATCAGGCTTCTTCAGGGAACCGGTGTATAAGCTAACCACAGTGATCTTCGGAGCCGCCGATGTCGCGTTGCTTATGACCGCTGTGAATGCTGCTGACTTGATCCTGTTCAGGTTATTCAGGTTCAGGTTGAATTCTGTTGGGCTGGAACCTGCCATATTCGCTCCGTTGAACCTTATGTATCCGCCCTCGGTTTCAGGAATCGTAAGCCTGTTCACTATCAGGAATGCAGGACTTGAATTCTGTACTGTTATTTCAGCATCCCCTGGTGCAGACAGTTTTCCTGTACCGATGAAGCTTGTTCCGATAACGTTGATGTTGGACGACTGTGCCCAGATATCATCAACCCTTATTACATCCACAAAAACGTCGAGGTCGATCGAGTAATACGTCAAGCCGTTTACGGTAGTAATTACCACGTTGTAGCCTTGTTGTGTCAGCTCTGTAATCCTGAAGCTAAGCTCCTGTGCGAACGCAGCCCCTGCTTCAGTTCCGGCATACTGTTCCTTCAGCATCTGCAGTCTTTCAAGCTCAGCTATGATGCTTGCTGACAGAAGCTCCCTTGTCTTAGTGAATGTGATCCCGTCGGACTTTTCAGTGACATTCCCTTCCGAGTCAAATATTAATCTCTGCTTGTTTCTGATTCCAACGTAAATCTCTCCGTCTACCGTGATCGTTCCGGTACTCGACATAGGTGTGCTCTCATAGCGTATCTCAGCTCCTATTGCGCTCCTGTAGTAATCCTTCCCGGTTCCAAGGCTCTCAAGTATTGTAATGCCTGTCTCCCCTGTAAGGTTCGCATCCTTCACTGCCTTGATAATGGCTCCAGAATTAACCGTTACGTTGTTTGTCTGGTCGAAGCCAGCTACCGCATCAGGATTGGTATTTACAGGAAGTGCCGTATAGTTCTCGAGATAGGTCGTTGACTTCAGGTTGTAGGTATTAACGTCTCCGTTGCTGTTAGCTCCTGCAAGCAGATTGACTTCTCCTTCTGAGAACAGGTCAGCTCCGGTACTAAGGGTTATTGTGTTCACTGCTTTCACAAATGACTTGGAATCACCCTGTGCCGCTCCTGCTCCTCCTGAAGTGTGAACGAATGTGTCAGTGATGATGTTAGCTATGGTCCTTGCCGAAAGGTCAATGTCGCCTACGCTCTTGATGTCAGCGTCTCCTATAGTCACATACGCTGTCAGTGCATTTGTTTCAACCTTCGAGCTTGCCTTGGCAAGTGCTATTGCTCCACCGCTTACAAGCTTTACCCTGTCTCTTGCGTATACGCTGTTAAGTGCTGAAAGTGCCAGGCTTCCAGGATAATACTTGTCTCCTATTACCTCCAGGTTTGCCCCGTCTGCTACCTCGATTCCGGTGGTGTGGATTATAGTGCTTAAGCTTCTTGTCGCAGGCACATCCACGAGGCCTCCGCCGGAACCCGACCACGCATTGTACTCGCCGCCGATATAATCCTTGGATGAACTGTTGATGGCTGTTGCAACTATGTTATATGCAGGTATGGTGACGTCACCAATCTTGATGCTTACTCCTGCATTTACGCTGTGTATAGCTTCCGCTCCGCTTTTGCCTAAAAGGGATGCGCTTGTGCTGTCCACCTTGCCGTCGAACCTTGAAGTATGGTCAGCGTAAATAAGAAGCCCTATGAGGCTGATCCTATCAGCGCTCGTTCCGATTTCCGCCCTGGTTGTGCTCGTGCTCGAAGTCTCTGCCTTTGCAGCTGACCCGGCCACAAGTCCTCCCGTTCCGGCTGTTGAATCAGACAGATTCTTCTCGTCTCCGAAAGCAGTGATCCTCAGCTCATCTGCAGCAATCCTGAGTCCCGTTCCCGTATATGCGCTTATTGTGCTTGTTGACTCTGCCCTTGCAGTGTTTCCTCCAACTGCCACGATTCCTCCCGTTTTGGAGGTTCCAACAGCCTTCTGATTCGTATATGCATAGGCATTGATTTCAGCTATACCTGCTGCATCGAGCCTTACTCCGGTTCCTGTATAAGCAGTTACCAGACTTGTCGTTGATGCCAGTGCATTGGTGCTTGAGACTCCAATTAGGAGAGCTCCGCTGCTCGCCTTTGCATCAGCATTTGCTGTCATTCCGATTCCGTTATCCGGTATCAGTAATATCGCGCTTACAGTCAGCTGAGGCTTTATTGCTTCAGGATCGACTATCACAAATGCAGCCGCTGTGGTTATCTCAACTGTAAGTCTGTCCATTGATTCAAGCACAAGGAACTTTCCGTCCGTTGAAACGGACTCGACAATATAGGTACCGTCGTTAGATGCAGTTCCCGATACTCTTATCTCCTGTCCTGCCCTGAATCCGTCGCTATACCAATCTCCTGAGCCTCTTCTTATCCTGTCCTTGGTGTCCGCAGTAACCGTTACTCCCGATTTGACCTCATTCTTAAGTTCGTAGTTCTGCATGAGGATCAGCTCGGTTTCAGTTACTTTCTTTATCTCATAGGCACCATTATTAAGAGCAGTGCCTGCCACCGTTATCGCCTGTCCGGCTTCGAATCCATCAATGAACCAGCTTCCTGACGCCCTCGTTATGGTGTCCGACCTGTCCGAACTGACCTTGACGTTTTCTACCGCACCTGCTGCTACCGCGCCTTTTTCAACCAGTGTGAGCGTTTCTGCTGTCAGAGAGTGTATGACGTACTGCGTGGTTTGTGTTCCTCTTACAACTACAATGCCGTCTTCAGCCTTGTATCCATCTGTTATCCAGCTTCCTGAAGCCCTTGTAATGGTATCCCCGTTTACTGCATCCTGAGCAAAGGTCATGGTGCCTATGGTCTCCACGTAGTTGTCCTTGAAAGTCAACGTCGGCGCACCTGACAATATCACAGCGCTCATGAACTTGATATTCGGATTGCCATTAAGGAGTGTCGCTCCGGAATACACCTTCGAATAATCCCCTATCCATGCACTGACATCAGGCTCAGCCTTTGCTGTTGAACTGGAAACTCCTACGCTTACTCCAGCTGATGCTGTAGTACCCTGAACAACCGCTGAAACCTTTGGTGTCACGATTGCCGCTATCTCCACATCACCCTTCGAGAATACATATGCATTGCTTCCTACATAAGCCTTGACTGCAGGCTTTATCGAAACATCCGCGATGTTCGCTGTTATTCCTACAAGGAATCCCCCGGTTGCCGCTTTTCCAGTTGCCTGAGTTGATTCAGCTGATTCCGCCATTATGAGCAGGCTTCCTGCAAGTATGTCCGCATAGTCTCCTATGAAGGCATTTGTCTTTTCGTTAGTCCTTACGACAGCTACAACTGCTCCTATCCCAAGTGCTCCCAGTGCCAGGTTGTCCATGGATGCTTCTATATGTACAACGCTGTCAGCCTTTACTGTCAGCTTTCCGCCTGCCTTTA
>DIWI01000089.1 GCA_002428415.1 Clostridiaceae bacterium UBA6110 | reverse complement strand
TTAATCTGCAAATACATCACTCCTTAATTTATATATTTCGGAATTTATTTTATGATTCCCATCTTGAGAATACAGATAGACGATCAGGTACCTAAATGACGATCCATACTGGATCAATAGAATCTTCGATTTGAATACTTGCCGGAGCTAAGGACAATTTCTTTCCCTACAATTATTATAGGCCAAGAAAAATTAATTATACAGTATTCGGAAAAAAATTGGAATAAGCGGTGAAATTGATTTTGCCCGGACAGTCTGCCCGGGCAAAATTCTCTAAATCCTATTTTTCAAGCGATGCCTTGATGAAGTCAACGAACAGCGGGTGTGGATTGTTAGGTCTGCTCTTAAGCTCCGGATGGAACTGGGTGGCTACGAACCACTTGTGGTCCGGTATCTCTATGATCTCGACGAGCCTTTCATCAGGGCTCAGGCCAGCAAATACCATGCCCTTAGCCTCGAAATCAGCCCTGTAAACATTGTTGAACTCATATCTGTGTCTGTGTCTCTCATAAATGAGGTCTTTGTCGTAGGCAGCCCTGGTGAATGTGCCCTCCTTGATCTTTGCAGGATACAGGCCGAGCCTCATGGTTCCTCCCATCTCGCTTATGTCCTTTTGTTCAGGCATAAGGTCGATTACCGGATACTTGGTATCAGGATCGATTTCTGAAGTGTTAGCGCATTCCAGACCGAGTACATTCCTTCCAAATTCAATTACAGCTGTCTGCATTCCAAGGCAAATCCCCAGGAACGGGACATTATTTTCCCTTGCGAACCTGACAGCCTCTATCTTTCCTTCGACACCACGGTAACCGAAGCCTCCCGGTACGAGTATGCCATCAACATCATCCAGGTAGTCAGCTGCGTTCTCATTTGTCAGGTCATTGGAGTTAACCCACTTTATGTCTACTGAGGAATCGTTCTTCAACCCTCCATGACCAAGAGCTTCGACAACTGAAAGATATGCATCATGAAGCTCCACATACTTTCCTACGAGAGCGATCCTGGTATTTTTCTTTGGATTCTTCAGCCTCTCGACCATTTCCTCCCATTTTGAATTGTCTATAGTTCCGCACTTTAGCCCAAGCTTTTCACAGACAAGAGTATCAAGTCCTTCCTTATGGAGCATCAGAGGAACCTCATACAGGTTCTCCGCATCAAGGTTCTGGATGACAGCCCTTCCCTCAATGTTGCAGAACAGGCCGATTTTGCTCTTGAGGTCAGATGAGAGTTCCTTTTCAGACCTCGCCACTATGATATCAGGCTGAATTCCTATGCTTCTTAGCTCCTTTACGGAGTGCTGGGTAGGCTTTGTCTTGAGCTCTCCGGCTTTTCCGAGGAAAGGAACCAGAGTAACATGTATGAACAGAACATTGTCCATTCCCGCATCATACTTTATCTGCCTTATTGCCTCAAGGAATGGCTGTGACTCTATGTCGCCGACAGTACCGCCGATTTCAGTGATGACAACATCGACATCTGTCTCTAAAGAGACCCTTAAGACCCTTTCCTTGATCTCGTTGGTTATGTGGGGAATTACCTGAACCGTGCCTCCGAGATAATCTCCCTTTCTTTCCTTGCTAATTACGCTGTGATAGATCTTACCTGTTGTGACATTGCTGCTTTTTGAAAGGTTCTCGTCTATGAACCTTTCATAATGTCCAAGGTCGAGGTCCGTCTCGGCTCCGTCATCTGTAACGAACACTTCCCCATGCTGGTAAGGGCTCATTGTTCCCGGGTCTACGTTCAGGTAAGGGTCAAATTTCTGTATGGATACCTTGAGTCCTCTGTTCTTAAGTAGCCTTCCAAGCGATGCTGCAGTTATTCCCTTACCTAGCGACGACACGACTCCACCAGTGACAAAGATAAATTTAGTACTTTTCATGACAAACCTCCAAAAAAGATGTTGACAGTATCATTGTATTTGGTATAATAGTAATTACCCTCTAATTAGAATGGGCGTATTATTTGATCAAATAAATAATAGTAATAGTAACACACATTAGACATGTGTGCTACTATTATTTTTTTCTATTTGGTTTTATTTTTTTCAGCTCTTCACTATCCTTATGGACATATCGTTCTTATCCTTGTAGTCGCCCTTGACTTCCAGGTCATATCGCACAAGGATGTCATACCCGTTTTCGACCTTCCTGATGTCAAGCTTCTCTGTAGATACCTCCATGGCTATGGTTCCGTACTGCATCTTGTACAGTATGCTGTCGATGTAGCCTTCCTTGAACTTCAGCCTTGCATTGAGGTTCCCGGTCCTGACTATCTCCATGTGGTCCTGATAAATGTTTATCCTCGTTCTTATGCCTTCCATACCGGTCAGGTCACTCTCGTCGTATTCAACCACCGAGTGCTCCTTGCCTTCTGAAAATGAACCCTTGTATACAACCTCAATCGGCTCTTCATCAGGTTTCTTGTTGATGATATATATTGTTGCCTTGCCCATCTCCCACCCCGCATATTGTTAGGTTTATCTTATATTTTGTTTAAGCTTCCGAATATCCAAATCCTCTATGCTATAATTATAACAGAAAACATCACAGGTGTACGGCAAAAGGAGTGTTCCTCATGAGGGCATTGATACTTACTGTATCCGCGGGAAGTGGCCATAACAAGGCTGCGGAAGCAATAAAAGAGGCTGTCCTCAGGAACGAACCAAGTTCAGAGGTCAGAGTAATCAATACAATAAAATACATCAGCCCCACGCTGGACAAACTGGTTATCGGCACGTACCTGAAAAGCATCAAGTACTACCCGGTATTCTTCAAGTACCTTTATAAATATGCTGACAACAGAGAATCCATTGCCGTAACAAGGCTTTGGTATGAATATGTCACAAAGGGGCTTATCCCGACCATTGAGGAATTCGACCCCGACGTCATCATCGCTACCCACCCTTTCACATCACAGGTCCTTTCCATGCTCAAGAAAAACCATAACCTCACGAAGCCAGGGTGTGTTGTCATGACCGACTTCGGAGCCCATTCATTTTGGGTACACAGGAACATTGAAGCCTATGTGGTGTCGAATGATGACATGATAGCTGAGCTTGAGGAAAGAGGCATTGATGAAGGAAGCATATATGTATACGGGATCCCTACGGGAAGGAAGTTCTCACAGCATCCCGAGCGGTCTGAGACCCTTAAGGAACTGGGACTTTTGGACAAACGGACCATAACCGTCATGGGAGGAAGCCTTGGACTTGGCAACATAGAGAGCATCGTACGGGAGCTTCAGTCCATGGATTGCGATTTTCAACTTATCGTGATCTCCGGCGGAAACCTCAAGCTGCACGAGAAGATGACCGAGCTCAATGAAGCTTCAGAGAAAAAATTCCTTAACCTCACATTTGTTGACAACATGGACGATATACTGAGGATCACTGACCTTCTGGTGACAAAACCAGGCGGCTTGACCGTGGCGGAGAGCTTCGTGACCGGTACCCCGCTCGCCATATTCTCGGCGGTTCCGGGACAGGAAGCCCAGAATGCATCCTATCTCCTGAGGCACGACCTGGCTCTCGACATAGGCGCAGGCATAGACTGCAGGGAAGCCATCTGCAGCCTCATGAATGACGAGATGAGGCTTGCGAGGATGAAGGCAAGGTCAATGGACCATTCAAAACCAAACGCCTCAGACGACGTGTATGCGCTCCTGAAGAGGCTGGCCTCAAAAAAAGAAGCTATAATTTAAAGGACCCGTATTCGGGTCCTTTATCTTGTCTTCGTAAGTATGACTTCCCTGTATTTGTCCATGAAAAATCCTTCGGCTCTCCCGGCATCGTCAGCATTTTTAAATATTCCGTACACTGTCGGTCCGCTCCCGCTCATCAGAGTGCCTATGGCATCATGTTCAGAAAGCGACTCTTTTATGGACTTCAGTATCGGGTGCTTCCTGAGAGTCACATTTTCAAGCAGGTTCCTCATGTTATAAGCGACTGCATCAAGATCCCTTCTATCCATGGCTGAAATCAGCCTTCTGGTGGATACGTGCCTCTTGACCTTGTCTAATTCGAATCCCATGTATGCATCCTTTGTGGAGACGCCGAATGCAGGCTTTACAAGAAGGACGTCTATTCCCGAAAATGGCTTCAGAGGTTTCACAACCTCACCTATACCACTGCAAAGTGCGGTCCCGCCGACGAGGCAGTACGGCACATCAGCACCTATCGTGAGTCCGAGTCCCATCATCTCCTCTTGTGACAATCCAAGAGCGTATAGCTCGTTCAACCCTCTTATAACCGCCGCTGCATCCGTGGAGCCTCCGGCAAGTCCTGCAGCCACAGGGATGTTCTTCTCGATCGATATCCTTACTCCACCATCTATGCCACATCTTTCGATCATCATCGCAGCAGCCTTATAGGCAGTGTTCTTGGCATTGCAGGGAATGTACTCCTTGTTGCAGGATAAGGTTATCCCCTTATCAGCTTTTTCAATCACTACCACATCATGCAGCTCTATCTCCTGCATGACCATTTCAAGAAGATGGTACCCATCCTCCCTCTTCCCGACGATATCAAGGGACAGATTGATTTTCGCGTGCGCTTCAAGCCTCATCTTCAGGCATCTCCTTCCGGTATCGGTGCCAATGACACCACTTCAGACTAATCTACCTAGAATTATATCCCAAAAATAGAAAGAAGGCACCCGGATTGTTATCCGGTTGCCTTTAGTTCTTGTATAACAGCTGAACTGTCTTTGTAAGCACATCAGAGTAGCTGAATGTAACAGTCCCCTTGCTTTCGTTGTCCAGTCTTACTAGAAAAATACTGGAATAAGCCTGTTCGATTATGCCGGTGCTCTCGTAAATCTTCCGTCTGCCAACATTGGCTTTCAATTTGACGTTTTTTCCTACGTTGTTCGAGATTTCCTCGCGTATGGCTTCAATGCTCTCTACGCTGGTGTTCCTGTCCATCAAACCACCTTCTTCCTGTCCCATTATACCCCAAAGAAGTTCTCATGTCAAATTATAACTTTTAATATTATCACTGCCAATATACAGTGTCAATAGACTTTGTTAACAATTCATTCATTTTTTGAAAATATTTTTTGATATTTTACCTTCAGTTTTTTCCATTAAGAAAGCACCATGCAATGCATGATGCTCAGGTTATTCTACAGTTGCCATTATCTTCTTCAATGAAGGGATTTTTCTTAAATGAGCCATTATGAAATTAGCCGTTATACCCACGAATATGCCAGTTCCGATGCCGATGAACGTCAATACCGGGAGATAAAGCATTACTGTAATATTCTGTACTATATAGGACGCAACCAAAAGCTGTCCGATGTTGTGGCTTATTGCTCCGGCACCGGATACTCCGATTATGGAGACCTTGTCCTTCAGAAGGTTCTTTACCGCTGCCATTACGATAAGGCTCAGCAGTCCGCCGCTCAAGCTGTACATCATCGACGACAGGTTACCTCCGAAGAAGGTTGCAAGGAACACCCTGAGAAGCACAACCACAAGAGATGACTTGAATCCCAGCGTATAAAGGGAAATTATAGTGAAAATGTTGGCAAGTCCAAGCCTTGCACCCGGTACGCCAATCGGAAGAGGTATCATCCCCTCGACCACGTGAAGCACCAGAGCCTGCGCTACGATAAGCGCTATGAAAACCATCCTTGTTGTCTTGTTCATGCTACCCACCTCAATTCGTGGTAATATCGGTCTGGTCTTCATCCGGTAACGTACCCTTGATTTCGACCACTACCTTGTGAGGCAGGCATACTATCATGTCACCCGGCTTGCTCGCAGAACCCTGGTACACGCACACCTGGTCAGGACAGTCAGCTTCGAACATCATTACCTTCTCGTCAACTATCTGAAGAAGATTCATTCCGAGATCCGTCTTTACAAGGATGTCCTCGCTTCCGGTATGTCCTGTCAGCTTTATCGTCTTATATTCCTGACCCTGTACTGTCACTACAGCATATACTCCGTCAGTCTCTTCGTTTCCAGCCACTGTCATGGCGAATATGCCTACCGGCACGAAGGACAGAAGCACGAAAAGTGCAATTATTATTATGTCCCATTTCTTAACTTTCATAATCATTCCCAATTTCGCCTTTCAGGCATATATTACTTTTCAACCTGTAAATTATAGCAGATTTTACAGGTCAATGGTACAGTAGCACCTATAAAAATTGCTTAAAAATTCACAATCAGTGAGTGTATATTTAAGTGATTCGTTTTTCCCGACGAAAACCTTCAAATGCCGCAAGGTAGCTTCCAATCATCATCAGAGCAAGAGCTGAAAGGAAGGTCGGAGACAATGGGTCGCGGAATACCGCATACGATATCCCTGCTCCAATGAACGGTGCAACCGCATAATATGAGCTTGTCCTGGCAGCGCCAAGGCCTCTCTGGGCATAAACATAAAGCCATATGCTCATGCCGTAGGAGAAGAATCCCAGTGCCATGGCATAGAACATATAGACAAGTTCTGGCGGTGAGTCTCCAAGGGCTACCGCAACAATCAGGGATCCGATTCCTGATCCCAGTCCCTTCAGCACTACGACCTGAAGCGGGTCCTTGAGGGAAAGCATCCTGGTGCAGTTGTTCTCCAGGCCCCAGGCAGTAGCTGCCATAAGGACAAAAAACGAGCCTAATGAGAAGGTCAGGCTGCCCGCTTCCCCTAATGAGAGGAGCATGCTGGCTGCAGTAATGACTGCTATCCCCTTCCAGAGCCTCTTCGAGACAGGTTCCCCGAACATGATGAATGCTATGATCGCAGTAGCTGCAATCTCGAAATTGTTAAGCAGCGAAGCATTTGAAGCTGTGGTCATCCCAAGCCCAACCATAAGGAGTATTGGAGCTATGATGTCCAGGATAATCATAAGGGCCACATATGTAAAATCACCTTTGTCCAGCCTCGTTTCCTTATGCCCATTTATTAAGCTTTTACGCAGCAGACCAACTAAGGACATACCTATTCCAGCTCCCAGGTAAAGGAATGAAGCCATGTATACAGGCGTAGCCTCTGCAAGCAGAAGCTTGGACGCCGGAGCGCTTGCTGCATATAGAGCCGCAGCGGCAAAAGCCATCGCTGCATAGGGCGCCTTCACACTTTCCATGGTCCCTCCATAATACTACGGATTTACTATCGTTTCGTCCTCTATGGGATTTCCGTCATAATCACCAGTTACAGCTTCATAAGGGTCATCTATCTCATAATTGTATTTTCTTGCGTATCCCGGATATTGAGCCTCAAGGATGTCCTTGAAATACTCCTCATACATTGCAAGAGCTATCGGAGCCACATATGAACCTCTTGTGCTGTCGTATATGACTACAGCAATAGCGATCTCGGGGTCATCAGCTGGTGCGTATGTGACATACACTCCGTAAGCGGACCTTCCAATGAAGGCCGAATCATTGCTTCGTACGCTGGCTGTTCCGGTCTTGCCTGCAGTAGCTATTGGAAAATTCCTGAAGGTTGAATATGCAGTTCCACCAGGCTCATTAACAGCTCTCATGCTGTTTCTGACGGCTTCAAGAGTGCTTGGGCTTATTCCTGTCTCTTCCAGAATTTCAGGCTGGTTTTCAAGAATTATGTTGCCTTCTTCATCCAGCACCCTGTCTACCAGGGATGTCCTGTATCTTGTTCCTCCATTGGCTATGGTAGCTATGGAGTTTACCATCTGAAGCAGGCTTATCTGGGTATCACCCTGTCCAAGTGATGCAGATATTACATTGACCGGGCTCCACATCTCATTGACCTTGTCGTACACGATGTATTCAGCGATCTGGTTTGCATAATAGCTTGCCTTTTCAACATCAGACCCTGCAGGCAGAGTGTCTATGAAGTCCTGGAAAAGCGGTGTAAGTGCCTTGGAGAAGTCCTCAAGCTTGGGTCCCTTCCTTATATTGGCATCATCAAGGCTGATATCAAGGGCATCCTTCACGGCATCCTTGATTGCCTGCTTTGCCTGGGCCATGGAATCCACGTCTGCATTGTCCACTCCGATGCTTATCGGTTTGAAAGCTGATCCGTTCCTTGCCTTACCAGCATTCAGGAACTCGACCACTCCGAAATTTATAAGTCTCTGGGTTATCAGCCTTTTACCCTCATGATTGTATACATTGCTTTGGATGTTCTCGCTTATCTCGATACCTGTCGTGCTGTGGGCAGGCTCTTCGGGATTGTGTCCGAGACCAAGCTTCCATGCCCATTCGGATATGGAATTCAATCCTCCGTTCTGATATAGCCTGTAGCCAAGGTCTGCAAAGTAAACATTGGAAGACTTGGCCATCGCCTTGTTCAGTGTCAGCGAGCCATAGGCTGAACCTCCGTCGTTTCTGACCCTATAGCCTCTTAGTGATGAACTTGTAAACGCGCCTCCGTCGAAAATGACAGTTGAAGGTGTTATGGCCCCTTCTTCAAGGGCTGCCACAGCCGTTATGGGCTTGAATGTCGATCCAGGAGGAGTTATTCCCTGCGTTGCGTAATTAAAGAACGGTCTGGCATAAAGGTCGTAAGGGTCCCTTCTCGTGCCGTCTGAATTTAGCGGGAAAAGGTAGTCGACACTTATTGCCTTTCCTTCCTTGTCCTTAAGGTTCAGCCTTTTTATGAGGTCTGTCCCGAAGGTTTCATAGTCAGGGTTGAAGTACTTCCTGTAGAGCTCCGGAGTCAGCCTGCCCGGTACAGC
The DNA here is from genome assembly GCA_002428415.1 of Clostridiaceae bacterium UBA6110. Taxonomy (GTDB): domain Bacteria; phylum Bacillota; class Clostridia; order Clostridiales; family Clostridiaceae; genus Youngiibacter. Next base: position 22,725 of record DIWI01000089.1, on the reverse strand, counting down.
GAAAATGTTGGGGTCGTAGCTTGGGAAGCTTGCTAAAGTAAGCACTCTCCCTGTCTTGACCTCTATAGCTACAACAGCTCCTCTTGTTGCATTTGAGGAGTCCGAAATATATCCGCCCGTTGTATGTATCCTGTTGGTTGTAGTCAGCTGTTCTGAAATCTCTCTTAGTCCTTTTTCAGCCACGTTCTGCAGCTCCATGTCGATCGAAAGCTGCACGGTGTTGCCTGGATTGACATCCAGTCTGAAGAGCTCCTTGACGGTCCTTCCGTTCTTGTCGACCTCAACCGTGCTTCCGCCCTTGCTTCCCTTCAGCCTGTCCTCATATGCGGCTTCTATACCGGATGCACCGATATAGTCTACTGAGACATCATAGCCCCTTTCCTCATACCTGTCCTTCTGGGCGCTGTTTATCGGAGAAAGGTATCCCAATACATGAGCTGCCATCTCACCGTATGGATAAAGCCTTATTGGCTCTGTGTCCACCTGTATACCCGGCAGGTCAGACAGCTGCTGCATGAATGTGAAAGCGCTGTCCTCCTTCATGTTGTTTACTATGGTAACCGCCCTTGAACCCTGATAGCTCTCCATGGTTATGCTGTCCTTGATCTCTATATAGTCCCTGATTGCAGAATCGGAAAGCCTCGTGCTCATCAAAGCATAAAGCTCCTCACCGTTCATCTTCGCATACTCCTTGTTCTTTTCGGAGCCATCATCAAGGGCCTCGTATATCTTGTACTTCTTTATCAGATAATAGAAGGTGTCCTCTGCGCCGTAAGCGATCACCATGTCATCAAGCTGGTCGGTCTCCGCTTCATTGAGCTCGGAAATCTTTTCTTTTCCGGTAGCGGCCATCAGTGACTCACTGAAAATCAGGGAATCTATTCCTCTGTCCTTTTTCCATCTGAGCTCAAGTCGCCTCAAGCCTTCGGGAGTTTCAGACGAAAACTCGAACCTGAAGGGCTCAAGCTTCAATTCGAACGAATCAGAAGCAGCCTCACCTGCTTTTTCAAGCAGTGAGTTGACCTTGTCTATGGTATTGTATATCTCTTTCCTCGCCTCGGCAGTATCCACATATACCAGATTGTAGCTCTGGACAGATGTTGCAAGGATATTTCCCTCACTGTCGATGATATCCCCTCTCGGGGCTTTCTCGCTCAGGTTCTTTATGAACTCGTCATTGGCTCTTTCAGCATACTCTTCGCCCATTATCACCTGAAGCGTTGTAAGTCTTGCGATGATTACACTGAATACAGCGAGCATGACTATGAGAAGCGCGTTGTACCTGTCAAATTTCTTCTTTTTTCTATTCTTAAAATCCATATCGATCCTCTTGCTTAAATTTATACACATATCATACTACAGAAGCAATCTTGCTTAAACCTTAAGAAAAGATGAACTTTCCCTTTGGTGCCAGAATGAAAATGGCTTATGGCCACCAATATTGTATAATAATCTTATAGGTATGCGATTTCATACCTGATTAAGCCAGGCAGACATAAAAATTAAGAAATTTGCCATATACTAGCATCAATATATATCGGAGGTTCAATATGGACAAACAGACAATACTGATCGTCGACGATGAAAAGGAAATAAGGGAGCTCATCGAAATCTATCTCGCAAACGAAGGCTATAATACACTCAAGGCCACAAACGGAGAAGAGGCGCTGGAGATGATTGCAAGCCACCATGTTGACCTGATAATCCTGGACATTATGATGCCCAAGAAGGATGGCATCCAGGCGACCATGGAGCTCAGGAAAACAAAGAACATGCCTATCATCATGCTTTCAGCGAAGACACAGGACATGGACAAGATCCATGGCCTCACTTCCGGAGCAGACGATTATCTGACAAAGCCCTTCAATCCCCTTGAGCTGATTGCAAGAGTCAAGAGCCAGCTGAGGAGGTACTATGTACTTAACAGTGAAAAACCCAGAAACGAGAATATCCTGACCCTTGACGACATCACAATCAACATAGGTACCAGAGAGGTCAAGAAGGGCGAAAAGGACATCAAACTGACAAAGACCGAATTTGACATGCTTGAGTACATGACAAGGAACGTTGGAATCGTGCTTTCAGTCGAGAAAATTTATGAGAACGTCTGGAAAGAGGAATTCCTTGAGTCCGAAAACACCGTAATGGTACACATCAGGAAGCTCAGGGAAAAAATCGAGGACGACCCAAGGAATCCAAGGTACATCAAGACAGTCTGGGGAGTAGGATACAAGGTTGAGAAATAAGCAGAACAAGGCTCCTGCAAATAAAAAGGCTTCGAGGTCCGACAGGTTCTTCAGCCTTATAGACGGTATCATCCGGGACAGGATTTCAAGCAACATCCAGCTTGAGCTTATTTTCGCTGTAGCGATCTGCCTTGTGTCGGCCTTCATCGGCTATAATGTCACCTACAAGATGACAGAAAGAACCGTTGAAACCTCCTATATCTCCTACGACAGCGGTATCGAGAGCATCAGGGACTCCGCCTACGATATCGCAGAAAGGATGATAAACGACTTAAGGTACAAGGATGAGTCGAAAATAACAGAAGAAATGAGGAAAAACGTCAGGTATCCCTCTGAGAACAACCCTCTTGCCAAGCAATTCGACCTGGATCAGGCGATGAAGAACCTGATTGAAGATTTTTCAAGGGTTGAAAATCTGAAGGTGATGGTTACCGACCTCAATGGAAGAATCCAGTTCAAGACCGAAGGTGTCTCAGAGGTCAGTCTGGATATCTTCGATGTGCTGAAGAACAGCTTTGATGTGTCGTATTCCGGATCCACGACCGTCTACCATAACCCCGGAACCCCTCAGGATCCCGCACAGGAGATGACTTTGGTCTATCCCATGAATTTCCTGAATGAAGACAGGTATCTCATTGTAAAGGCTGCTCCTGCAGCTGTTGTCGATACCACTTCAAGCTATGTATACAATACGTCTATCGCCCTGTTCGCTGCGCTTGTATTGTTCGTTGTCATGTTCCTCATAATAACGAGGAGGAAAATGGACTACATCCAGCAGCTTTCCGATACTGTAAAGGTCATTTCAACAGGAAACTTCAAGTACAAGGCTCCGGTCAAGGGCAATGATGAGCTGACAAACCTTGCGAAGAGCATCAATTCCATGGCAACGGACATAGATGTGAGAATCGAGGAAGAACGCAAGCTCGAGCAAATGAAGAACGACCTGATCACGAATGTGTCACATGACCTGAGAACTCCTCTTACCTCTATAATCGGGTACATAGAGCTCGCCAAGGCGGACTCCATATCGCCTGAAAAGAGGAAGGAATACATCGAGATTGCAAGTTCCAAGTCACTAAGGCTTAAGGAGCTCATAGAGTCCCTGTTTGAATATTCGAAGCTCGAGAGTCCTGAACACAAGCTCAACATCATGAATGTAAGCCTCAGGGAGCTCATAGAGCAGCTTGTGGAGGAGATGATACCTCTAGCAGAGGATAATGGACATACTCTGGAGAAGATCATGCCAAAGACAGATGTCATCGTTGAAGCGGATGTGCAGCAGATAGTGAGGCTTTTTGAAAACCTCATAACCAACGCAATCAAGTACTCGACAGAAAAGGTACCGATAAAGGTCACACTATCCCTTGAAGAAGCCGGTTCTTTGGCAAGGGTTTCCGTTGAGAATTCTGTTGGAGACATAGAGGAATCAGAGATACCCAAGATGTTCGAGAGATTCTACCGCCTCGACAAGTCAAGGTTTTCCGGAAACGGCGGCAGCGGTCTCGGTCTTGCGATTTCAGAAAATATAGTCAAGATGCACTCCGGCAGGATAAGCGCACGAAAGACAGACAAGAGCACTCTGGTTATAACTGTGGATCTTCCGGTCAGGTTCTACCCAGGCCCGGTCGCAGCATTCTAGTGAAAGCACTGTGACTTTGAATTTTACGAGTTTTGCATTATAATGTAATAGATTACAACATTAGAGCAATGATAAGGGGGAAGCAATGAAGATAAATAAGGTGCTTAATATGAAATACATCTTCATATACCTGTTCCTCATCCTGATCGCAGTATTCACTAACGAGTACTACAAGAGCGGCAAGAAGCCGGAGCTTGGCTACTCCATAGTATTTCTTCTCATGGGACTTACCATAGCGGCATTCTACATTGTGAAGGACATGATATACAACCCGTCAAGGATGAACTATAGGAACGTAATCATGGAAAAGGCCCTGTTCAACCACAGAGGGAAGATACTTAAGGAAGTTGACTCAGTTCCTCTGCATAAGGACTTCATAGCGCTGTATCTCGGAAGGAACAGTGAAGACCCGTATGGAGCTGTGGTTTCAAGCCTGCAGGCGGTAAGGTACAAAGGTACAAGGATGGTTGACTCACTCTTCGTCCCGATAGAGTCCAGAGATCCTCTTTATGAGAAATACAGCCTCTCTATCGGAGAAGCGTTCGCGAAGTTCATAAAATTTGCCGATACGATGCCTGTTGTCACATACAACCAGCCATTCATGCATACGTACATCAACATAAAGCTGGACAAGGACATCCAGCTGACCTACCTTGACGCAATGAAGATGAGCAAGGATATCTACAACATGTACAACGAACCAATAAAGAAGCTTACAAAGCATCTCAGGCTGATCAACCTTGAAAAAGACAGGCTTGCCGGAGCAAAGACAGTCGGTGCGGTATACCTGGACTACATGTATACTCTTACCGTGTTCAAGGCAAAGGAGAAGAAACGTCTCCAGAAGCTCATAAAGGAAAAGTCCGGAGGTGGTGTAAAGCTATTCCAGATTCCGGCAAAACCCAAGAAAAGCATTCAGGAAAGCAAGGAGCAAATCGCAGAAACGGAACGTGTATCAGGAAACTGACCAAGGATGTGATTGATTTGAAGAGACTCTTCATAATATACCAGGGAAGGGTCCAGGGGGTTGGCTTCAGATATTTCGTCTACAGGGCCGCTTACATCATGAAGCTGACAGGTCACGTCAGGAACATGGACAACGGAAATGTGGAGGTTGAAGTCCAGGGTCCCGATGACCATATCTCAGTCTTTCTCGACACAGTCAAGGGCGGGAATGGCTATTCCAGGATCGAGAATTATTCGATGAAGGAGATACCCCTGAAGCCCAATGAAAAATCCTTCGATATCACCTATTGAGCATTAAGGCCCCCTGAATAAGGAGGCCTTCCGTTTTATTTTTCACAAAGTTTTTTCCCTATGCGCCCCAAGCGATTACATGTATATTAAGGCAATGCGCTATCACTGGAAGTTGCGCTAAATTGAGAATGACTATATAATGATTGGAGCAAGGTTTGGATATCAATTTGAAATTCCAGATGGAATAGCGCCAGAACCGGCTGACTTAAGCCGGTTGACGAGGATGGAGTAATCGAAAGTTCGGCGGATGCTCCACGGTATGCACTACCGCAAAGCTCCCTCAAATACCGGAGGCGACTTCGGGGACAAAGGGGAACAGGTGCCCAGACCTTTCTTAATAAAATAAGAAAGGATGTATTGTCATGTGTGGAATTGTCGGTTATTTAGGAGGCAAGGATGCAACGGATGTCCTTGTGCACGGTCTCTCCAAGCTAGAATACAGGGGCTATGACTCAGCGGGCATCGCTGTGCCGGAAGATGGAAAGATCACTATCGTTAAGACTAAGGGAAGGCTTAAGAATCTAGCTGAAAAGCTTAAGACTGAGCCTGCTCACGGACATCTGGGAATAGGCCACACCAGGTGGGCTACCCACGGTGAGCCTTCGGACGTGAACTCACACCCCCACTGCAGCAACAACGACAGGATTTCGGTCGTTCACAATGGGATAATCGAAAACTACATGGAGATCAAAAGCTGGCTGGCAGACAAGGGGTATACGTTCTTATCGGAGACGGATACTGAGGTAATACCTAATCTTGTCGACCACTACTTCGAAGGATGCCTGCTTGAAGCAGTCATCAATGCGACACAGAGGCTCAAGGGAAGCTATGCCCTCGGAGTCATATCCCTTGACGACCCGGACAAGATAATAGCGGTCAGGAAAGACAGTCCTCTCATAATCGGAATTGGAGAGAATGAGAGCTTCATCGCCTCGGATGTTCCCGCCATACTCAATTACACAAGGGAAGTAGTATATCTTGATGACATGGAATTTGCAGAAATTACCGCATCAGGCATCAAATACTACAATGCCAACCTTGAACCTGTTGAAAAGTCAGCTACCACGATCACATGGAATGCGGACTCTGCAGAAAAAGGTGGATTTGACCACTTCACGATCAAGGAGATCCATGAGCAGCCCAAGGCTCTCAGGGATACCATGACATCGAGGATAGTCGCAGGCCAGAAAGTCAAGCTTGATGACATCACCATTACAAAGGAAATGCTTGAAAGCTACTCAAGGATCTACATAGTAGCCTGCGGCACGGCATACAATGCCGGAGTTGTCGGCAAGACAGCCATCGAATCACTGTCGAAGATACCAGTAGAGGTTGATGTAGCATCAGAATTCAGATACAGGGACCCGATAATAGACTCTAGGACCCTCCTCATTGTCATAAGCCAGTCAGGAGAGACTGCAGATACTTTGGCAGTTCTTCGTGACTCGAAGAAAAAAGGCGCAAGGGTCATCGCCATTACGAATGTGGTCGGCAGCTCGGTTGCAAGGGAAGCTACAGATGTGTTCTACACCTGGGCAGGACCTGAAATCGGCGTAGCCTCGACAAAGGCATACCTCACCATGCTGATAGCTGTGTATACGATAGCCCTTCATTTTGCAGAGCTTCTTGGCACAATGACTGATGAGGAGACTGATGTTATAAAGAAGGAGATGCTTCTTCTTCCGGACAAGGTTTCAAAGGTCATCGAGCAGAAGGAAAGCATACAGAAGTTCGCACTTAAGATCCATGGCGAGAAGGATGTATTCTTCATTGGAAGAGGCCTTGACTATGCGGTTGCCATTGAGGCTGCCCTCAAGCTCAAGGAGCTCACATACATCCATGCGGATGCTTATCCTGGCGGAGAGCTGAAGCACGGTCCCATAGCACTTATCGAGAAGAACACCTCTGTGCTTGCATCACTTACGCAGAGAAACCTTATGGATAAGATGCATTCCAACCTCAAGGAGGTAACCTCCAGAGGCGCGAAGGTCATGGTAGTTACATACGAGAGCAACAAGACAGTAGACAGCTTTGTTGATACAGCGGTACACATACCGGAAACAATAGACCTGCTTGCACCAGTCCTTGCAGTAGTGCCAATGCAGCTCCTCTCCTACTACGTCTGCTCCTTCAAGGGCCTGGATGTGGACAAGCCGAGGAACCTCGCAAAATCAGTTACAGTAGAATAGAAAACAGCACCCCGGAAGAAATTTCCGGGGTGCTTTCGTTTGCCATGCAGTTTGTTGCTATTTGTCTTTTGATTCCATTTCCCTTGACTTGATGCCTGCAGCCAGAGCACCTTCAATTACAGCAGACCTGAAGCCATTCTCTTCAAGTACCCTTACAGCTTCAATGGTCGTTCCTTTAGGAGATGTAACCATGTCCTTGAGTGCCCCAGGATGTTCCTTGGTCTTCTTGTAGAGCATAGCAGATCCGATGAGGGTGTCTGCCACAATCTCGTATGCATCTGCTCTCTTGATTCCCATCCTAACTCCTGCATCTGCAAGAGCCTCCATGAACATGAAGATGTAGGCTGGTGATGATCCCGCTATTGAAATGAATCCGTGGATGTCCTCCTCAGTTATCAGGTAAGCCTCGCCTATTGATGAGAACAGCTTCATTACTGATTCCCTGACTTCAGGCTCCAGCCCATCAGAGACTACACCGTATACGCCTTTTGAGATAAGGGCTGGCGTATTGGGCATTACCCTCGACATGGTAGCCTTGTTTTCCGATGCGACGCGAAGGCTCTGGAGAGAAACACCTGCAGCAATTGACACTACTGTCTTTCCTTCCAGGTAGTCACAGTTTTCCCTGATCACGCCGAGGATGTCCTTGGGCTTAACAGCTACGATGACTATGTCGCTTTCCTTCGCAAGCTCGCGGACACTTAAAGCGACGTGAGCACCTCCGGATTTCAATTCAGAAACGTTCCTGTCGCTCCTGTTGTATACTGCTATTCCATAGCCTGCCTCCTGCAGCCCCTTGCCTATGGCATATCCCATGTTGCCTGTACCGATTATGCCTATCCTCATCTGGTCCACCACCCTCTCAATATTCATACTCTATAACATTTTCGCTGATCTTTACCGTCAGCTTCTCATCCTTTGAAAGCTTCTTGTATGATACAAGGAACTCATTTAACTCATTGTCTGAAAGGTCAACCTTCTTCTTTGATGAAATCAGGACTATGTTGTCATTCAGGAAAATTGTCAGGTCATTCCTGTCGTTTTTGATCTCATAGTTGAAGCCTGCATAGCTTTTTATCCTGTCCTTGTATTTTTCGGTAAATCCAAGGGATTTCCTGTACCTCTCATAGTTTCCGCCAGGTATGTTGTACTGCTTCTCAACATCTTCGGGGGTTACCCCGTATCTTTCCATGAGCTTCATCTGAAGGTCCATGAATTTTTCCTGAGAAATCCCATGCTCCTTCATGTATTCCTGTATTGCCTTGTTGATCTGGGCGAAGTTCATGCTCCCGGTACCCATCTGCCCATAAAGGGACATTATATAGTTCTCGAAATCATCAATATCCTTTTCCCTTACCTTGTTCTTAAGCTCGTTGAAATCAATTATGTCGCTCATTATTCCTCCTTGTGCGCTTTCAGGAAATCAAGGAATCCATGCTTCTCTATCCTCGACACCCCGCTGCGCTCGATGTCATAGCTCCCATCCGGCAATTCCCCGGTCAGTCTCTCCATAGTCTCCACGATCCTCGCCCTGCAGTAAGTACCCTGGCACCATCCCATGGCAGCTCTGGTCCTTCTCTTTATGCCGTCAACGGTGGTCACTGCAATTCCTCTTTCCATTGAATCAGCTATTTCCCCTTCAGTTACCTGTTCGCATCTGCATACGATCCTCTCCCTGCTTCCTGGCGGAAGCTTTGTAAGTCTGTCAACCTCCCTGTAATGAAGGTCTTTTGGTGAGGATTCCATTGCCTTCCTGAAAGGATTGAAAGAATTCTCCGGTTCAAGCTTCAAGCCTTCCTTCTCAAGTATACCCACCAGCATCCGTGCAATTGCAGGGGATGCCGTAAGCCCTGGTGACTGAATTCCTGCAGCATTGATGAAGCCCTTTACGTTTGAAGGTCCGATTATAAAATCTCCGGAAGAACTTCTTGCCCTGATGCCAGAGAAGCTTCTGAGGAAGCTCTCGCCATCAATATCAGGATACAGCTTCTTTGCCTGGTTGTACACATCCTGAAGCCTTTCCGCATGAGTTGATGTATCCTCTCTGTCACCTGAGTCTGAGGCATCGGGACCTATGAGGAGATTCCCATGGATCGTAGGAGTGACAAGCACTCCCTTTCCCATAGCTGTCGGAAGCTGGAACACGACATGCTGCAGCAGCTTTCCGGTACCCTTTGCAAACAGGAGGTATTCTCCGCTCCTGGGGAGTATTTCAAAACCATCCGCACCTGCCATCCCAGCAACCCTGTCGGCCATTACACCAGCGCAATTGATGACAAACGAGGCTTGAAAATCTCTCTTATCAGTCACAAGAGTGAATATCCCGTTCTCCCTTTCAATTCCAGTCACTTCAGTTGAAAGGAAAAGGTCAGCTCCGTTCTCAACAGCATTCTCTGCCATGGCAATGGCCATTCCATACGGTGAGCAAATTCCTGCACCCTTGCAGTAAAGGGCATTTTTAACCCCCTCAGAGATATTGGGTTCAAGTTTCCTGATTTCCTCCATGCCAATTATGGAAATATCATCCAGACCATTTTTTATTCCGCTTTCAAGGAGCCTTTCCAGAGGCTCAAGGTCATCATCTGAACTTACGAGAAGGGACCCTGTTTCAGAAAAGCCAAAATGAAGCTCGTCTTCAAGCTCCCGGAATCTCCTTCTGCCTTCGATGCAAAGCCTCCCCTTTAGAGTCTCATGTCCTTCTGCATAACCTCCGTGCACAATGGCGCTGTTTGCCTTTGTTGAGCCCATGGAAACATCAGGATGCTTCTCGAATATGACAACCTTAAGCCTGTATCTTGTGAGCTCCCTTGCAAGGCTTGTGCCGATTATTCCGGCACCAATTATTGCAACATCATGCACCATGTCCAGCTCCACCCCTTATAGTCACCTCACCAGAACTGATTACGGAAGTCTCTTCAACTTCAGCATCCAGGTACCTGACGATTAGACCGCCCTTCTTGTCTACTCCGACAAGCCTTGCAGGTCTCACTTTTCCTCCTGAATGTACTGAGATTTCATGTCCGATGTACATGAGTGAACCTTTGTATTCCTCCACAAGCCTCTCGGGATACTCCAGTGTCTCCCTTATCCTTGTCTCAAGATTATCAGCTATGCAGGCTGCAAGCTGGCTCCGGTTGATAAGAGTTCCTGTCTCAGCAAGTATGGAGGATGCAATACCACGTATCTCAGCAGGAAATTCCATGATCGACACATTAATCCCTATCCCTATGATAAGATGGTCCATAGTCCTGCCTGCCGGGTCGTACTTTCCTTCGACCAGTATCCCGCCTATCTTCTTGTCACCCATATATACATCATTGACCCATTTGAGGCTCGGTCTCCTGCCGCATAGCTTCTCGATAGCATCCCGCGCTGAGAGGGCTGCAGCTATTGTCGCAAGTGAAGCATCCATCTTCGAATTCGGATTCCTTATGAAGAACGACATATACAGGCCGCCTTCAGGTGAATGGAAGCTTCTGCCCAGCCTCCCCCTTCCTCCGGTCTGCATTCTTGCTATGACAACTGTACCATCCTTTGCGCTTCCTTCTTCAGCACGCTCCTTGAGCCAGCTGTTGGTGGAATCCAGGGACTCTGCAATTACCATGGTCCGGCCCAGCCATGAAGTGTGAATATTCCCGCTTATCTGCTCAAGGTCCAGGTCATCCATGTCAAAACCTCCAGTTTCTTCCTTATGATACAATTCTACAGCACGTCATAGGACTATGGAACTCTTTCCATTGTCCTTGCTGCAATAACATCCGCACCTGTACCAAGAACATTCCTGATGATAACATCACCGCAGGCTACTGGAGCAAAAACCACAAGTCTCCCGATTTCTCCACAGACTTTAGTTACAAGTCCTTTTGGGATATCACCGCTTGTCTTCACAGGCAGCCTCCTGTGGATAGCACCTTCAATCCTTGTAGTCGATGAAACCATTCGCCGTGGGTCAGTCATCTCCCTGACAGCATATGGCACTCCTCTGGGACATGCGTTGCCTGTAACTGAATATCCCTCAGGATTTTCCATGACCTTAAGAAGGCAGCCTCTCGGACATACTATGCATGTAAGCTCTGCCAATACTCACACCTCCTCAATTGAAATGGTTATATCCATTGCACTGCCGATGATATCGTTCCTGACCGAGATCCTCTCCATTTCTCCCGGTGTTATCCTCGGTCTCCTGACTTTCCTGAGAACAGCTCCCAATTCATTCCTTACGATCAGGTATGCATTCTTGAATACCCTGTCAGCCCTGAATGAGAATTCAGTGGTTCCTGATGCGATTCCTGCCGATAAATGCTGAGGTACGACGTAGGATACTCCATTTCCCGGAAATGCACCAATCAGCCTCTTGGACACATCAGCTCCGGACCTTGCATAAGCCGCCGCGCTCCTGCCGGCCTTTTCACCTTCCATGCTTACATGGTCCACAAGGTCATTGACATGGACAGCATTGCCGCATGCGAAAACTCCCTCCATGGAGGTCTCCATTGTTCCGTCAACGTACGGCCCTCTGGTCTTTGGATCAACCTTTATACCTGCTCCAGTTGTAACCTCATTTTCAGGGATAAGCCCTACTGAAAGAAGCAGCGTATCACATTCCAGGAACCTTTCAGTGCCTGGTACAGGCATCCTTTCTGAGTCCACTTCAGCGATCACAACACCCTCAAGTCTTCTCCTTCCAACTATCCTCGTTACTGTATGCGACAAAAGCAGAGGTATGCTGAAGTCATCAAGGCATTGTACAATGTTTCTGTTCAATCCGCTGGAATATGGCATGATCTCTACGCATGCAAGGACCTTCGCCCCTTCCAGTGTCAGGCGTCTTGCCATGATAAGTCCGATGTCGCCCGAACCCAGCACCACAACTTTTTTACCTACCCTGTAACCCTCTATATTCACATATCTTTGTGCTGTTCCTGCTGTTAGGATCCCTGATGGCCTGTCCCCAGGTATCTGTATGGCTCCCCTGGTCCTTTCGCGGCAGCCCATGGAGAGAATTACTGCTTTGGCATTTATTTCTACGATGCCGGAAACAGGATTGATGGCACGAACAAGCTTTTCCCTGCCTCTGCACTCAAGGCCCATGACCATAGTATCCAGCATCACGTGAGCACCGGATTCCCTGAGAGCTTTAGAATACCTCTCGGCATATTCCGGTCCTGTCAGCTCCTCACTGAATCTGTGCAGGCCAAAACCTGAGTGTATGCACTGGTTCAGTATCCCGCCAGTTTCAATGTCCCTGTCAATGACAAGGACCGATTCTGCTCCGCTTCTTTTCGCTTCTAGTGCTGCCGCCATACCTGCCGGTCCTGCTCCAATGATTACAATGTCATAATCCATCCTCATGCTCTCCCTCCAGGCAATAGGAGCCGTCAAGGTCCTGCGGCACCTCCCAGGGCTTTATTCCAAGCTCCCTGGATATTATATCAATTACCTTCGGTCCGCAAAAGCCACCCTGGCATCTACCCGAACCCGGCCTTACCCTGCGCTTCACTCCATCCAGCGATACTGCACCGACAGGACCTTTCAGTGATTCTATGATCTCACCTTCTGTTATTCCCTCACATCTGCAGATTACCCTTCCGTATGCGGGATCTATACTTATTAGTGCCTGCTTTTCCTCGTCGTTCATTTCATTGTATGCGGTCCTGACATCAGGATCCATGGCTAACGCCTTTAGCAGCACAGGCATTCCGGAGGCTTCAAGGAGCCTCACAGCCTCCCGGGCAATCGCAGGAGCTGCCGTAAGTCCCGGAGACTTTATTCCCGCCAGGTTTATCAGGCCCTTGACAGACCTTGATTCCTCTATGATGAAATCCTTTCTGTCAGAATAAGCCCTGAGTCCTGCATAATTCCTTATGTTACCCCTGAAGTCGATTGATTCCACAGAACGTAAGGCACTGGCGCTTACAAGCTCAAGACCTTCCCTTGACGTGGCCTTATCCTCCTTGTCATTTGCCTCCCCTGAGTCAGGACCCACAAGCAGGTTCCCATGGACAGTAGGAGTCACCATTATCCCCTTGCCCTTCTCAGACGGGCACTGGAAAATGGTATGCGTAACTAGCTTTCCCTGGCTCTTGTCCAGAACGTAATACTGACCCTTGCGTGGGGTTATGGAAAACTCCTTCTCACCAATCATCTCCATTATCTCGTCCGCATGGATACCCGCAGCATTGATGATCCGATTCGCCTGTATCCTGGATTCCCCTTTATTGATTTCAATCTCAAAAAAATCATCAGTTTTCCAGATCCTGGTGACCGCGCTCCTGAAATGAAGGGTCACCCCTCTTTTGACTGCCTTCTCAATCAGTGCCATGCACATTTCCCATGGTCCCACTATGCCAGCAGAAGGAGCATGAAGCGCGCCAATTGCAGAAGCTCCTGCGTTTGGTTCAAGCCTTCGGAGTTCCTTCCTGTCAATCACCCTCAGGCCCTTCACTCCATTGGCAATACCTCGTCTATAAAGCCCTTCTATGGTTTTAAGGTCATCAGCTGAAAAAGCAAGGACAAGCGCTCCGTTCATCTTGTAAGGGAATCCTGCTTCTTTCGAGAGTTCCCCGAACGCTCTGCAGCCTTCGACATTCAGCCTCGCCATGAGAGTTCCCTCCTCTGGATCGAAGCCTGCATGGACAAGTGCAGAATTTGCTTTTGTAGCTCCTGATGCCGCGTCATTTTCCTTTTCGATAAGGCATACCGACACATCCAGCCTTGAAAGCTCATAGACTGTACAGGCGCCAACTATACCTGCTCCTATAACAGCAACGTCATACAATGGATTCCCTCCTTATGGAAAAGCCGTGCAGTCAGATTGAGTTCCAATCCGGCAAGGCACGACCTATGATTTATCCTTATCTTTCTTATGAGAAATGTCTATAGCAGCGGAGCGGTCTCATCTATATCCTTCACGACGCGTATGCTTCTTGTAGGATACGGTATGGAGATTCCATTCCTGTCAAAGGATGCTTTGACCTGTTCATGCATATCGTAATGAAGATTCCAGTAGTTTTCCCTGAGGCACCACACTTTGACAGTTATCTCAACTGCACTCTCTCTGTGTGCCTGCATCCTTACAATAGGTTCCGGATCCATTATGACCATTGGATTTGATCCGATTACTTCGTTTATAGCTGACTTCACCTTTTCAATATCAGAGCCGTACGCCACTCCGAATATAAGGTCCAGCCTCCTCCTGTCTTCAGTCGAGTAGTTGGTTATCTTTGCATTCGCAAGGATTCCATTTGGGATCATTACCCTTCTGTTGTCCGGGGTATTGAGGTGGGTATAAAGTATGTGAATGTCCTTTACCGTTCCTCCGACTCCATCAGACTCAATGTAGTCACCGACCCTGAACGGTCTGAATGAAAGGAGCAGGATTCCGCCTGCAAAATTACCCAGGCTGTCCTTGAGCGCAAGACCTATTGCCAGGCCTGCAGATCCCAGAATTGTTATGAATGTGGTGCTTGGTATATCAAGCACTCCAGCAACAGTCAGCAGCACAATTATCTGCATGAAAAGCCTTGCCACGGTCTTTATGAAGGTGTGGAGCGATATGTCGATAGAGCTCTTTGAAAGAGCCTTTTCAACCATCCTCATAACCAGCCTTACAATGTAGGATCCTATTATAAGCACAAGAGCAGCGGCAAGTATCTTCATTCCATAATCAAAAACGAATTCGTTAAGCTTTTCCATATTTCCTCCGTCAGTTCAAATTATAAGTTTCTATCTCTTCAGTCAGTCTTTCTATCTCACCTATCAGGAAGCCTATCCTGTCTATGGTGTTTTGAAGCGGAATATCCGATGTGATGTCGACGCCTGCAAGACCTGCAAGTTCAATCGGATCAAGTGTTCCTCCAGCTTCAAGTGTCCTTTTCCAATCCTCTATGGCAGAGCTGTCTCCGCCTTCAACCCTCTTTGCCACTTCGGTGGCAATTGTAAGGCCAGCGCTGTATGTATAAGGGTAGAGACCCATGAAATAGTGGGGCTGCCTCATCCAGGTTAATTCAGATCCGGAAGTCATCTCAACAGAATCACCCCAGAAGCCCATAAGGACCTCTTTGAATATACTGTTTAGCTTTGAAGCGGTTACGCTTCCGCCATTCTCGACGATCCTGTAGACTTCCCTCTGGTACCTTGCCTCAAGGAGATGGGTCACGAAATTATGATAATAAGTGCGTGATATCATGGTTGAGTATACCCACCTTCTGAACCTTGCATCGGTGCTTGTTTTTACCAGATGGTTCGCCATCAGCATCTCGTTCATGGTTGAAGGAGCTTCTATAAAATATAGCGAAGGCCTGGAGTCGAACACATTCTGCCTGCTGTGGCTAAGCTGGAAGTGGCCTGCGTGTCCGAGCTCATGGGCGAGAACAAACACTTCCCTCATCCTCTCGGTCCAGGATATGAGTATGTACGGATGTGCCCCATATGGGCTTGAGCAGAAGGCTCCAGTGGACTTGCCCCTGTTCTGGACGAAGTCGATCCACCTTTCATCAAATGCCCTCTCTATCATTCCTGCATACTCGCTTCCCAATACAGACAAACCTTGAAGGAGATGACCTTTGGCTTCAGCAGCTGAGATGCCTGGTTCGAAGTCAGGATCCACTGCAAGCTTAAGGTCCTCATATCTCATTTCATCAAGCTTGTGGATCTTCTTTATAAGTCCCGCGAACCTTCTCATATGAGGTGCCAGTTTCTCATATATCAGGTCGATCTGCCTGTCATACATCTCCCTTGGCACCTTCTGGCTGAACAGAAGACTCTCGGTCACCGAGCTGAATCCCCTTATTTCAGAAAGAGCTTTCTCAGTTGAGAGCTTGGTCTGGTATACCGAAGCGACTGTGTTCTGGTATTCAGACAGCTTGTCAGAAAACTTCCTGAAGGCTGCCCTTCTTGTTTCAGTGTCGGTATCGAACTCATAACCGTTCTCAAAAAGGACGAACCCAAGAGGATGCTCTTTTCCTCCTGCAGTGAAGGTACCGAAGTCCATGTCCGCAAGCTTGGCTCTGTTGTATATGTTGTATGGCGCTTCAAGTACTGTTCCAAGGGAAGAAATCACCTTCTCGGCTTCCTTTCCAAGTATATGGGGCTTGTACCTCAGAAGATCTTTGAGATAATGACTGTTCTCAGAAGATTCCTCGATTGCCTTTTCTATTGTTTCCTCACAAGCTTCCAATATCTCCGTATCTATGAAGCTAAGCATGCTTCGTGCTTTTGCTAGAGCATCGGAGACCATGGACTTGAGCTCAAGACTGGAATTGTCCGTTGTGTCAGCCATGAGCTTGAGATGTGAGTACGCTCCAGTCCTTCCCATGACCGGAAGTATCTCCCTCAGTCCGTCAAGGCAGAGGTTGATTGTATTGCTGTCCTTAAGCTTTCCCTGGAAGTCTTCCTCAAGTCTTCGGGAAATATCAAGAATTCTATCCACATCGCTTTTCATTCTCTCCACAGAATCATACAGTGATGACAGGTCCCATGTTAGCGCAATTTCCGCGTCCTTCCTGTCAGTAAGCTTTCTTTCCATATCAATATCCTAAACGTCCATCCTGTAGAGCCTGTATGTCTTGTAAGGCTCCCCGATAAACTCCTTTATATCAGTTATCATTGGCTTGTTGTATTCCCAGATGGTAGAAGCCTCACCCCTCTTGTAGCCCTTCTCTATGCCTTTTCTCCACATGTTCAGGTAGATTGCACCTGATACACCCTTTTTCCTGTATTCGGGCACGACAAAGAGGACAAAGATCCTCAGCCTGTCTATCTTCTTCCTGTATTTGATGTACTTCAGTATCCCGAAGGGAAACAATCTGCCGTTCATCCTCTTCAGCACCATGTTGTAGTCCGGAAGAGCTATATCGAAGCCTATTGGCTCTCCTTCAAGCGTCCTTGCAATATAGATGAAGTCCGGGTCTGCATATGGCAGGAGCTGCTTGGCTATCAGCGCAATCTCTTCATCATTCGGAGGAATGAAATCATCCCAGTCATCCGGCAGGGACCTCTCAATTATCTTCTTTACATCCCTCATCTCCCTGTCCATGTTCGTGAGGTCTATCCTGTCAACGGTATAGCCATACCGCTTCATGGCAAGAGGTACAAGCCTTTCAAACTTCCTTATGTCCTCCTGGTCATCCTTGACATCATAACCGTAGCAGTCAAGGTATTTCTCAAAGCCGTATCCTAAGAAAAGGTCGTTGTAGTACTTGTGGTTATAGGTCTGCATCACATATGTTGGAGAATCGAAGTTATCGATGAGAAAGCCCCTGTAGTCGTCTCCACCCGGCAGTGAAAGAGGTCCCTTCATATACTCGATGCCTCTCTCCCGGAACCACGACCTGGCATGATCAAGCATGGCGGTTGCCACAGTCTGGTTGTCAGTGCATTCGAACAGCGAAAGGTATCCTTCCCTGAACCCCTTCGCATGGTTCAGGTGTTCATTGATTCCAAAGAGAAGCCGTCCTGCCGGTACTCCATCAAGATAGGCTACTATCCTTGAATTAGGCCCCGCCTGGTTCATATAATTGCTCTTGCCGGTGACATACTTCCTGTTGTCAGAAATTATTGGCGGTACCCATGATTCGATACCCTCATAAAGACTGAATGGAAGTTTAACGAAATCGTCCAGTACTTTTCCCGCTGCTGCTTCCCTTATCATGATTCCCATAGCCGCACTCCCCTCTGTAACACCTTTCCATATTAGTTTACCACCATTTCAACATTCGTTCATTACCTGCAGCACTATATTCACTTCAAACCGGAATCTAATAATCCTGAAAAAAATAAACGGGCCCTTCGGCCCGTCCTGATCAGCCCTATTTCGTTACAATTTTCCCGACCACCGGCACTCCTGAAAGCTTTGATACTCCATGTGGCGACAGTGTCTTTATCTCAGTCGTAAGGTCGCGTCCTGCGGTGAACTTGCCCCAATGGGATCCGCCTGCCCACTCCCTTACATCTGTCACGTCATATATTACTCCGTCAACTGCGATATACGCCTTTGCTCCGTCTTTTCCATCGAATTCTGCAAGCTCCTCAATCGTAAGCTCAAGCCCTGTGACTGTGGGAGTCTCCGGGGCCTTCGAGGAACAGCCTGCAAGTATAATAACTGCTACAGCAATACTTATTACCATTTTAGAAACTCTTCTGATGTCCATGGTGTCAACTCCTCGCATAAAATTGTATCTTATACAATATTATACATCATGGAAATCAGAAATCATTTAATATGAACACGAATTAACTGAACCTTAAAACCATGTCACAAATCCTGCCAGATTTCTCTGCGAACATCTTCCAAAGCCTTAGCTGACATGCATGTCATCCTCTCGGTCATTACAGGACTTTCAGACAATCCATCGATAATGCATCGATTTATGTGCTCCACCTCGTAAGTCATTTCATGCACGCATGGATAATCGATTTCAATTGTCCTGCCGTCATTGAAGAATACCTTAGCACTTCTTGCCTTCCAGAAATCTGGTATCTCCACATGGCCTTTTTCACACCAGACCACTGCCATGCCCTTTGTTTCAACAAGGGTTGTGATCCTTGTTGTCAGGAGTGTTCCATCCTTAAGGCTCACAGATACTGCGCATTGAAGGTCGACACCGGTCTCTCCCAAGCTTCCAGTCCCGGTTGCCTTTTCAATTTCCGAGCCTGTCAGGAACATCGCATGCTCAAGAGGATAACTCAAGCTACCGTTCAATGCGCCTCCTCCTGACTCCCGTCTGTAGAACCATTCCTGAATGAATCCGGTAGCTGACTGGCAGCAGTCGATGAGACGGATCCTTCCAAGCTCCCCGGAATCCAATATCTTCCTGATTTCAAGCGTTACAGGAAGGAATACTGACTTCTGGGCCTCTATGACAAAGAGTCCCTTTTCCCTTGCCAGACTGAATACCTCATGAACATCCGATTCATATAGTGCAAATGGCTTTTCACAGACAACATGCTTGCCATGCTGAAGAGCTGAAAGCATATGTTCCTTATGCAGGCTGTTAGGTGTAGCTATATAAACAACGTCGATTTCAGGATCATCAAGCATTTCAGCATAGCTTCCGTAGAATTTGCCTGCACCCAGATTTTCAGCCATACTTTGGGCTTTCAGGATGTTCCTTGATGCGATTGCAGTAACTATTCCGTCCTTTGTGTTCTGGACAGCCCGTATGAATCTTGGAGCCACGTTCGCTGCTCCGAGTATTCCGTACCTTATCCTATCCATGGCCTCCTCCTCAAATATCTAAAAAGAAATGCTGCCGGCATTCAAAACCGGCAGCAGAAGTTTCTACAGAAGCACAAGTGAAAGCAGGAATATGAACGCCATGCTCACAAGTCCCATTACGAGGGTTACCATTGTCTGGGTCTTGTAGCCATCCTCAGGAGTCATGTCACCAAAATTCGTGACAACCCAGAAGTAGCTGTCATTAGCATGGGATACTGTCATTGCACCTGCGGCAATTGCCATTACTGAAAGCGCTGCCGCCATCGGGGATGTAAGTCCAAGGACCTCCATCATAGTTCCTGAAGCGTTATATGCTCCCATGATTCCGGCAGTAGTCGTAAGGGCTACTGTCGATGAACCCTGTGCTGTCTTGAGGATTGCTGAAATAACAAACGGGAAGAATATTCCTACGCTTGATATGAATGTGGCGTTAGCCTTGATATAGTCTACAAAACCTGCTGTAACTATAACTCTACCTAGTACTCCGCCGGCTGCAGTAACGAAAAGTATCGGTCCTACAGTCTTAAGTGTGTCGTTGGTCATGCTGTTGAAAAGGTGCATCTTCTTGGTTGACACAAGCAGCGCTATTCCGAACAGAAGTCCGACAGTCAATGCTATAAGCGGGCTTCCAAGGAAAACGAATATGGTAAGTGCGGCTCCCTTCCATTTAAGGACTGTGGCTATGGAGCCCATCGCCATAAGTATTATTGGCATTATTATCGGAGCGATCGACATGAATCCGCTTGGAAGCTGTCCGAAGCTCTCCATGACATGTTCGTAGTCTTCTGCAGTAACCTTCTCTTCCTTTTCGCTGATCGACTTTACCTTTTTGCCGATATACATCGCGAAGAAGTATGCGGCAATCAGTGATGGGATTGAGACAAGCGCTCCCATGCCTATGACAAGGAGGAGATTGTCACCGAGTCCCAGCGTGCCTGCTGCAGCAATAGGTCCCGGTGTTGGTGGTATGAAAACATGCGATGTATAGAGTCCTGCAGAGAGTGCTACAGCAGAAGCAACTGCAGATGTCCTGGTCTTCTTGACCATCGCTTTCCTTATCGGGTCGAGTATAACGAATCCGGAATCGCAGAAGACCGGTATCGAGACTATCCAGCCCATGATAAGGACTGCAAGCTCGGGCCTCTTTTTGCCCACGACTCCAACTACCATTTCCGCAAGCTTAACAGCTGCACCTGTCTTCTCAAGTATGACTCCTATAAGAGCTCCAAGTATAATTACAAGTCCGATTGATGTGAATATCCCCGAAAAACCTGCTCCGAGAACTCCCGGAAGGTCTTTGAGTGGTATTCCCACAATGATTCCCAGAATAAGGGATGTTGCCATGATTGCAAGGAAAGGATGAAGATTGAACTTCGAGATAGCTAGGATCATTACGACGATGGCAATTGCAAAGGTGATGATGAGTGTGATTCCCGACATATTATCCCTCCATCAGATGAAATATTTGGAAAGACATCTGTATTCATAGATAAAAATATATACATGACATATGATGCTTCCCTATTTCATTTTATCACCCAAAGATTGTCATGTAAACATTTACTTGAAGTTTGGTATGACCATTTTGCCCCAAAAATAATCCGGCTTAATGACGCTTTAAAAGCTCACTAAGCCGGACCTCTACTGGAATATGTCCTTTATTCTCTTGCTTGTCCTCTTGTAGGTATCCTGAGCTGTAAGCTTGCCCTTCATGTAGCCCTTCCTGATTCTCACTATTCTTTTCATGACTATCGAATCTTCAACTTCAGCTCTGGTTCTTTCCTTATAGTCCTCAACAACTGTTCTGTACCTGGAATATGCCTTTTCTATTGCATCCTCCCAGGAAATGTATACCTTCGTAGCTGCTCCCGTTCCAAGCTCAGCAACCCAAGCCCTGTCATTGCATGCCCTGATTATCTCCCGTGCAACGCTATCTGCATTTTCATCAGCAATGAGTCCTGAAAAATCGTGCTCGACTCCTTCGGATGCACAGCTGTCACGGATCAATAGACTTGGGCAGTATGCTGAGGCTGCCTCCCTTACCACAAGTCCGTTCGTGTCATAGGTGGATGTGAATATGAAAAGGTCGGCTATGCTGTAATATATCTTAAGCTCTTTTCTGTCGTATATCGCGCCGGTGAATATGCAGCAGTCCATAAGACCGCACTCCTTCGCGTATTCCATTATTTCAGGACGGTCAACTCCTTCTCCTACGAAGATCATCCTGAAGCTCTTTCCCATTTCCTTTGCTATTTTCAGTGAATCAAGTGTCAGCCTGATTCCCTTGTACCACATCATTCTGCCGACGTACAGGAAGGTTGGGGTCTGAAGGTCAAGCCCATGCTTTTCCCTTACTCTCTCCATATCCTCCGGATTAGACCTGCCCACCTTGTAGTCAGCACCATTCTCCATAACCAGGTAGCTGCCCTCATAACCCATGGACCTGAGGTTTTCACCGGCTCCTTCGGACACTACCCAGACCTCATCGCAGGCATTGATGTTCGCCATCATGAACCTTGCAGTCGCCTTCCTCAGCGCCGTTGAGTCAGTCCTTTTCTCAATGTCATAATCAAACTTAGTGTGGTATGTGAGTATGACAGGTGCTCCAGTAAAGCTCCTGAGCGCTCTTGCAAGCACCGTAGAAGCAAACGGGCAGTGACTGTGTATGACATCAATCTTCAATTCCCTTAGCCTTGAGATCACTGCTGCACTGAACGGATATCCCATCCTGTAGCCAAGCTTTTTGCTTACGTTTGCGCTGGGGTACCTTATCACCTCAAAAGGATAATTGTCCACAACATCCGGATAATAAGGCGTTGCAACCACAACGTTCCCATGCTTTTCATTTATTACCCTTGCATAGTTGTATATGGCATTTGCCACGCCATCTATGGTAGGCGGGAAAGAATCATTGAATAGTCCTACTGTCAACTTGTCCATGGCTCCTCCAAAACTGCTGAATCACATAGCCCTGTGCTTGTAGCCTTAATCACAACAACTATATTATAGCTCATGGAGTGTTAAAAATGAATTAAGATTAATCGCGATTATTGTTATCTGCTATATGAATTGATGCTCTATTAATTTTCATATTTTAAATATTCAATGCAATATAATTATAATATGTAGTTATATTATAATTTCTTCCACTAAAATTGTGGATATTGTATTAAAAAA
>DIWI01000101.1 GCA_002428415.1 Clostridiaceae bacterium UBA6110 | reverse complement strand
TATCCCCACCCCTGATCGACCTCATCTTCTTTCCGTTCTTCGGAAGCTGGTCTATCCTGATCTCATCGCCTTCTGTGTAGTAGGTTTTCTGGCCCGGACAAGATATGCCCGGGTCAGATCAATTTTAGGTTAATTTTACCTGATTAAGTCAATTTACTACTTATTCCAATTTTTTTTCGAATACTGTATAATTAATTTTTCTTGGCCTATAATAATTGTAGGGAAAGAAATTGTCCTTAGCTCCGGCAAGTATTCAAATCGAAGATTCTATTGATCCAGTATGGATCGTCATTTAGGTACCTGATCGTCTATCTGTATTCTCAAGATGGGAATCATAAAATAAATTCCGAAATATATAAATTAAGGAGTGATGTATTTGCAGATTAATCTGGAAGAGCTGTCTCTCGTCGAATTAAGAGCGATTGCAAAGGAAAAGGGAATAAAGAACATCCAGAAATTCAGGAAGCATGAACTTATGGATTTGGTAAAGGAAGCAGGAGACGCAGCTGACGCTTCAGCTGAAGAAGTATCTTCAATAGCAGAACAGAAGACCGCAGAGGTTGAAGTAATCAATGCAGCTGTTGAAATGAAAGCTGATGATACAACAAAAGCAGAAGAGGCTCCGGCAGCTATTGAGCCTGAAAAGCCAGTTGCAGAACCCTTAAGAAGGATGCCGGATAGGGATTACGACAGGCAGGACAACGAAAAGAGACAGAAGTATTCGAATGAGACTGATGTTGTTGGTGTTCTTGAGATGCTTGAGATGAACAGCTTTGGATTCTTAAGAGGTGAGAACTACCTTACGAGCCCAAGCGATGTCTATGTCTCCCCAAGCCAGATAAGGAGATTCGACCTGAGGACAGGAGACCAGGTAAGAGGTTATGGAAGAAGTCCCAGAGAGGGAGAGAAGTTTTCTGCTTTGACCTTCATTGAGAAGATAAACGGTGAGGATCCTGAAAAAGCTGTAAGAAGACCTTTTTTTGACAGACTGACACCAATATATCCTGAAAAGAAGATAAAACTTGAGGTGGAAGGCGAAGGCGACCTGACTACCAGGATAATGGATATCCTTAGCCCTATTGGAAAGGGTCAGAGAGGATTGATCGTTGCGCCTCCAAAAGCCGGCAAGACCACGATAATGAAGAAGATAGCGCAGAACATAGTGGTAAACCATCCGGAGATAAAGCTGATAGTGCTTCTTATAGATGAGCGCCCTGAAGAGGTCACTGACATACAGAGAAGCGTGAACGGAGAGGTCATCTACTCGACATTTGACGAGGAACCGGACCACCACACGAAGGTTTCGAGGATGGTTCTGGAGAGGGCAAAGAGGATGGTTGAGCAGAAGCAGGATGTTGTTATCCTTATGGATTCTCTTACAAGGCTTGCGAGAGCTTACAACCTTACAGTAAATCCTTCAGGCAGGACACTTTCAGGCGGACTCGATCCGGCTGCTCTCATCATGCCAAAGAAGTTCTTCGGTGCTGCAAGAAACATGGAAGAGGGCGGAAGCCTGACCATTCTTGCAACTGCTCTTGTAGAGACTGGTTCCAGGATGGATGACATGATTTTCGAGGAATTCAAGGGAACAGGAAACATGGAGGTCCATCTTGACAGAAGACTCCAGGAGAGAAGGATTTTCCCGGCGATTGACATTTATAAGTCAGGAACCAGGAAGGAGAGAGCACTTCTCACAGAGGACGAGTACAATATCTCACTTGGACTCAGGCGACAGATGTACAGGGAGAGCAGCGTTGACAAGGTAACTGAGGACCTGATCAAGCTTCTTTCAACAACAAGCAACAACAGGGAGTTTGTTGAGACCATCAAGAAAACAGGCGTATTCGACAAATAGAAGAAGCCCGCAGTCTGATCTGCGGGCTTTGCTCAACAAAAAAAGGACCCGTGGGTCCTTTTAAGTTGTGAAAATCTTATTCTTCACTCTTGAGGTTGAATTTCTTCTTGAATCTGTCAACCCTACCGCCGACATCAACAATCTTCTGCTTTCCAGTGAAGAATGGATGGCACTGGGAGCATATTTCCACCTTCAGCTCGTTCTTTACGGAACCAGTGGTGAAAGTGTTTCCACATGCGCACTTAACGACAACTTCAGAGTTGTACTTTGGATGTATGCCTTCTTTCAATTTTTTCACACCTTTCAATTACGGCCATAAACCTTTTTAACTATTCAATTTTATCATTGTCAACTGGCATAGTCAAGAATATTATGGAATAGGTCTGACTCTCATGCTATAATAGATGACGAAATATGGCAGGAGGGGAATTGTTAATGGGTAAGCTTTATTTCAGGTATGGAGCCATGAACTCCGGAAAATCGACCAGCCTTATGCAGGTCGCCTACAACTATGAAGAAAGAGGCATGAAGGTCAAGATATTCAAGCCCATGATGGATTCAAAGGGCGGGGAGAAGCTGGTTTCAAGGCTTGGGGTCACGAGAGATGCTGACTACGCAGTGAGGGTCGATGACGACTTATATGACGTGACTGAAAAGTGGATACAGGAAGAAGGAAAGGTCCACTGCATCCTTGTAGATGAAGTGCAGTTCCTTAAAGAGAAACAAATAGACCAGCTGCTCAAGGTAGCGGTCATACTGAACGTACCCGTAATATGCTACGGACTAAGGACGGATTTTCTTATGAACGGCTTTGAGGGGAGCGAAAGGCTTTTACTCCTGGCTCACAGCATAGAGGAAATGAAGACAATCTGCACATGTGGAAAGAAAGCACTTCTGAATGGCAGAAAGGTCAACGGCGAGTTTGTCTTTGAGGGCGCGCAGGTTGCCATAGACATGGGAGGANNGGAAGAAGTACGAGGAAAAGAAAAGGAAAAAGGAGATCGGATGAGAAATGTCACGGTTGGCGGACAAGCCGTCATAGAAGGCGTCATGATGAGAGGCGCAACTGGAATAGCTACAGCAGTAAGAACTCCTGGTGGAGAGATTCTCGTGGAGAGGTCAAACAAGATGTCTCTTTCGAAGAAATACAGGTTCTTCAAGCTGCCTGTGGTAAGAGGTGCGGTGGCGCTTGTGGATTCAATGGCAATCGGAATGGAGAGCCTTAATTTCTCAGCATCGGTATTCGGGCAGGATGAAGAGCCTACAAGGTTCGAAAGCTTCCTGAAAGATAAATTCGGTGAAAAGGGTGAAAAGTTCCTGGAGTGGGTCACAGTCGCTGTGAGCCTTGCCATAGGCATATTCATATTTTTCATAGTCCCTACGCTGATTACCGGGCTTCTGAAGTCCAGAGGGCTTTCGAACCTGGGATTGAACCTGGTTGAAGCGGTTCTCAGGATATCAATATTCATCGGGTACATTGTTGGAATAAGCCTTATGAAGGACATCTACAGGGTATTCCAGTACCATGGCGCAGAGCACAAGGCAATTGCCTGCTATGAACAGGAGCTGCCGCTGACTGTGGAAAATGTAAGGTCATGCACCAGATATCATGCGAGATGCGGAACGAACTTCATGTTCCTGGTAATGGCGGTAAGCATATTCATATTCTCATTCACTGGCTGGACAACTCCTCTGATGAGAATAGGAATGAGGCTGGCACTTCTTCCTCTGATTTCAGGAATAACCTATGAGATAATTCGGTGGCTTGGAAAAGGAAGCGGACCACTGCGCGATATCATCGCTTATCCGGGGATGATGCTGCAGAGGCTGACAACAAAGGAACCGACTGATGACATGATCGAGGTCGGGATAAGGGCACTGATGGAAGCTGAGGGGCTAAACTGATATGGCGACAATTGCTCAAATGATATTATGGGCGGGGAAGGAGCTTGAGTCTTCAAGCGAAACACCCATGCTCGATTCACGGGTCATCCTAGCACATGTGCTTGGCAAGGATTCGGTTTATGTGATGACCGAGAGGGATGTAACAGTTCCAAGAGCCCATGAATGGGCGTTCAGGAATGCTATAGAAAAAAGGAAGAAAGGAACGCCAATTGCCTATATAACCGGCATGAAGGAGTTCATGGGAATGGATTTCAGGGTCTCTGAATCAGTTTTGATTCCAAGGGCGGATACTGAAGTTCTGGTGGAAAAGGCCATTCTGATCCTTAAAGGCAGGAAGGAAGCAAAAGTTCTCGACCTCTGCTGCGGATCAGGAGCCATCGGGCTTTCAATAGCGAAATTCATCGATGGAGCCCATGTGGTGCTTGCGGACATAAGTCAGGAAGCCATAGGTGTATCCAGGGAAAATGCTGTCATGCTTGGCCTTGATGGCAGGGTCGAATTCGTGGTATCCGACCTGTTTGAAGGCGTTGATGGCAAATACGACCTGATAGCCTCGAATCCTCCATACATATCAGGCAGGGATATGGAAGCTCTGCCAAAGGATGTTGCGGATTTTGAGCCTCATGGCGCACTTTATGGCGGGGAAGACGGACTGGACTTCTACAGGAAAATTACGGAGAATGCTATTTCCCGTCTGAGCAAGGGCGGGGTGCTGATATTTGAGATCGGATACGATCAGGGTGATGAGGTCATGGAAATAATGAAAAGGAACGGATTCAAAGGAATACAGCTTTTGAGGGACCTGTCGGGCAGACCGAGGGTTGTTTTCGG
>DIWI01000113.1 GCA_002428415.1 Clostridiaceae bacterium UBA6110 | reverse complement strand
TGCTTTCATTCAAAATGTATCTCATACTGTCCTCCTCTTTGTCGGCATCAGGTGTACTGCATCTCCTGCCAGTCCCATTACAGCTTCGTGGAACGCCTCTGAGAGCGTAGGGTGAGCATGTATGATTCCCTTTGCGTCCTCGACTCCCTGACCGTTTTCAATCATCACAACCGCCTCATGTATCAGGTCTGAAGCATGAGGTCCCAGGATGTGTACTCCCAGCAGCCTGCCATCCTTGTCTCCCAATACCTTTATCACACCTTCGCCATGTCCCATGGCGAGTGCCTTGCCGTTGGCACCAAATTGGAACTTTGATACTGTATATTCGATTCCTGATGCCTTCAGCTGATCTTCGGTATCTCCTGCCTGAGCGATTTCTGGAAACATGAATACGCAGGAGGGTATGATCCTTCCGATCCTCGCTTCATTGCCAGAAATAAGCTCCGATACATATTCTGCCTGCGCCGAGGCTGCATGGGCAAGCAGTACCTTGCCATTGACATCTCCAATGGCATAGACTCCCTTTACAGAAGTCTCAAAATTTTCATCTGCAATGATGCCTTTCCTGTCAAATGCTATACCTGCCTCTTCAAGCCCCAGCCCTTCGATGTTTGGTCTTCGTCCCACTGACAGGAGCACCTTGTCTGCATTCCTTGATTCTTCACCCTTTTTGGTCGAATAATTGACCTTAATGATGCCATCGACATTTATTATACCTGTTACGTTTGCTCCCGTTACAACCTCAATGCCGCTCCTTTTAAGGATTGGTGAGAGCCTCCTTACTATCTCGGAATCCACCATCGGCAGAATAGCAGGCATAGCCTCAAGGACAGTTACCTTTGATCCGAATGCGCTCATTATGCCTGCCAGCTCCATGCCGATAACCCCTCCGCCGATGATTACCAGTTCAGCAGGTATTTCATCAAAACAGAGCAGCTCATCGCTAGTCAAGACACCTTCCAGTTCCACACCATAAATCGGTGGAACTGCCGGTACTGAGCCTGTGGCTATAATCAGATCATCGTATTTCAATTCCTCGTTTAGGACCTTCACACTCCCATCAATTATCCTTGCCTCGCCTGTGATGACCCTGACTCCATTGGCTTTAAGAAGCTGTGTCACGCCTGAAACAAGGCTGCCGACTACTTCCTCCTTTCGCTCCTGGATTCTTTTAGCATCAATTCCAATCGGCCCTTCAATCCGTATGCCGAAGCTCCCGAGGCCCCTTGCGGCATGCACAGCTTCAGCGCTTCCATACAGCGCCTTGGTCGGTATGCAGCCTCTGTTTAGGCATGTGCCTCCAAGCTTGTCCTTCTCTATGAGGACGACCTCATTTCCAAGTCTTGAAAGACGGATGGCGGATACATATCCGNNACCTCATCAAGCCTTCTGACAGGCGAGATGTGCGGCGCACTGTGCAGAAGCTCAGGCTCTTCCCTTGCTTCCCTTGCTATGCTCTTCATCGCTGCTATGAACTCGTCCATGGTCTCCATACTTTCCGTCTCGGTGGGCTCCACCATCAGTGAGCTGTCCACTATCAGAGGGAAATAGATTGTGGGTGGATGGAATCCATAATCGATCAGCCTCTTCGCAATCTCAAGGGTAGTGACTCCTGTACCCTTATCCTTTATTCCTGCAAATACAACCTCGTGCATGCAGGTTTCATCTATAGCGACCTTGTAGTCATCCTTAAGCCTTTCCTTGATGTAATTTGCATTAAGTACGGCACTGGTCGATGCTTCCTTCAATCCGTCAGATCCCATGCTGAGTATGTAGGAATATGCTCTCAGCACCACACCGAAGTTGCCGAAGAAATTCTTTATCCTTCCTATCGTCTGGTCAATCCCATAATCAAGATAGTAGCTGTCATTGTTTGATGACACTACAGGTACAGGCAGATGGCATGCCAGATGGGCCTTTACTCCCACCGGTCCTGAACCGGGACCNNAGGTCTTGTGGAGGTTCAGGTGCAGTACATCGAATCCCATGTCTCCAGGCCTTACAATACCCATGATTGCATTCATATTGGCTCCGTCGTAATATAGGAGCCCTCCTGCTGCGTGGACCAGATCAGCAAGTTCCATTATGTTCTTCTCGAAAAGACCAAGTGTNNGTAAGCATCAGACCAGCTGTCTCATCATCGAGCACCGCCTTCAATGCTTCGATGCTGACCGACCCATCCTTCATCGAAGGTATCTCCACTGCTTCGAATCCTGCTACGGTTACGGATGCCGGATTTGTCCCATGGGCAGAATCCGGGACTATTATCTTCTTTCTCTTTGTATCGTTCCTCACCTCATGATACTTCTTAATGATCATAAGGCCGGTAAGCTCTCCATGAGCTCCCGCTGCAGGCTGGAGTGTGAATGCATCCATCCCTGTGATTTCCTTCAGCGCTTCCTGTGTCCTGAACATGACCTCAAGGGCACCCTGTACCGTAGACTCGTCCTGAAGAGGATGAAGCCTTGAGAATTTAGGATTTGCAGCCATGTCTTCATTGATCTTTGGATTGTACTTCATCGTGCACGATCCCAGCGGATAGAAACCTGAATCAATCGAATAGTTCTTCTTTGAAAGCAAAGTGTAGTGTCTTACCAGGTCGAGCTCGCTGACCTCAGGGAATTCCAGTTCATCCTTCCTTACATACCCTTCGGGGAGGTATTCGGAGACATTGAGGTCGTCCACATCCAGTGGAGGAAGAGAATATGCTTTTCTTCCCTTCTTTGAAA
>DIWI01000075.1 GCA_002428415.1 Clostridiaceae bacterium UBA6110 | reverse complement strand
GGTTGAATGAGTCCGCATCCTTGTCTATGAATTCGATATATCTTGCCCTCAATCCATCAGATGTGACAAGCGCTTCCTTCATCGCAGACTTTACATCTTCCGGATAATTCTCAGAAGCCTTCCTGTCCACTGTAAGGTTAAAGACCATGGATGCAAGGCTGGCTCCAATGGCTGCTGAGAGACCTGCCGCTGCGCCACCTCCCGGAGCTGGGCTGCCGGATGCCAATTCGTCTGTGAATTCCTTAAGGCTGAGATCTTTTAACATTTTATCACCTCGTTAGATTATTTTTCCAAGATCATATTCCTTCATTATTTCCAGTACTTTTTCCATTTCTTTATACATTATGGTGTCGCTTTCTATGAACGGCACCCTTTCCCGTATCTTCCGGTATGCTTCTCCGGTTCCCGCACCAAGCCTAAGGTCACCTGACCTGAAGTCCACTGCCTGGCAGGCTGTAAAAGCCTCCATTGAAATTACCCTGGTCGTGTTCCTCACGATTTCCCTGAATTTCCTTGCTGCAAAATTGCCCATGGATACATGGTCCTCCTGGTTTGCTGAGGATGGTATCGAGTCTACAGATGCAGGATGCGCAAGTGTCTTGTTCTCTGAAACAAGTGATGCAGCTGAATATTGCACTATCATGAAGCCTGAGTTGAGACCTCCCTTTTCTGCAAGGAAAGGCGGAAGCCCGCTCAGCTGATGGTTTACAAGTCTTTCCAGCCTTCTCTCGGATATTGAGGCCAGTTCGCTGACAGCTATAGACAGGAAGTCGAATACAAGGGCCATGGGTTCTCCATGAAAGTTGCCTCCTGAGTATATCTCGCTGTCCGACAATACAATAGGATTGTCAGTCACCGCATTCATCTCGATTTCCACCTTTTCCCTGGCATAGTCCAAGGTATCCTTGACGGCTCCATGTACCTGTGGAATGCAGCGAATCGAATATGCATCCTGAACCCTTATCTCATTTTGAATAGTGGTTAACTCGCTTCCTTCAACCAGCCTAAGCATTATTTCGGCCGTTTCCATCTGTCCCATATGACCTCTGGCACTTTGAAGCCTTGGATCATAAGCAGTAGTTATTCCCCTGAGAGCTTCCATGGTCAATGCCCCTGAAAGGTTTGCCAGATAGTATGCTCTGAATGAATCTATAAGCGATAAAGCTCCAATTGCCGTCAGTGCCTGAGTTCCATTGATCAGGGCAAGCCCTTCCTTTTCCTCAAGTATGACAGGCTTTAGTCCTTCTTGTGAAAGCACTTCGGATGATGAGATCCTGCTGCCATTGTATTCAACCTCGCCTTCGCCGATCATCGCCAGCACCATGTGGGCCAGCGGTGCAAGGTCTCCCGATGCTCCCAGGGACCCCTTTTCGGGTACCACAGGGTGGATGCCCCTGTTCAGCATCCTTACGATCATTTCAACTGTCTCCAGTCTGATTCCGGAATACCCTCTTGCCAGGGCATTTACCCTAAGGAGCATCATTGCTCTCACTTCGTCCCTTGACATAGGTTCCCCGGTGCCGCATGAATGAGATACAATAAGATTCCTCTGAAGGTTTCTCAGATTTTCCTTGCTGATCTTGATTTCAGAAAAGTCACCGAATCCGGTATTAACGCCATATACCGGCTGAGACCCTGATGCAGCCTTTTCCAGCCTTCTTCTGGACTCCCTGATGCTGAACCTGGCAGCATCTGAAAGTTCTACCGATTCGTTTCCTCTGGCTACCCTTTCGAATTCTTCGAGTGTAAGGGAGCTACCGCCGAGAATGACCATGTTACGCCTCCTGAGCAGAAAATACAGTCACGCTTTGTAATCCATGAAGTCTTCCAATCTCAGTATAATTGAAAACGTTGCGATATAAAAGGGAAAAGGCATATCTTGCGAAACGCATCCTGTCAGATGTCAATCGTTATGTCGAGCCCCCTTTCCCGGGCCAGCTCGTAAATATCAGGTTCCTTCCTTGTTCCGCCGGCTTTTTCCTTCATGAACATGATTTTCATGGTCAGAAGGATTATCTTGATGTCCCTGAGTAAGCTGTATTCCTTGATATAAAGAAGGTCGTATTTCGCCTTGTCTTCAGGACTTGAGGTATAGCTTCCATAGACCTGGGCATATCCGGTGAGACCTGCTTTGACAACTGTCCTGTACTTGTAGTCCGGTATGTCCCTTGAAAATTCCTCAAAAAAGCTTTGCCTTTCCGGTCTTGGCCCGACAATAGACATTTCGCCCTTAAGCACATTGAATAGCTGAGGTATCTCATCCAGTCTGTTTGCCCTAAGCCTTCTTCCGATAGGAGTAACCCTCTCATCCTCAAAGTTCACGAGTGAAGGCCCTGTTTCCTTCTCAGCGTCGATTACCATGGACCTGAGCTTGCAGATCCGGAACACCTTGTTTCCTCTTGTCAGCCTTTCCTGTGTGTAGAAAACAGGTCCCCTGTCATAATCCTTTATCTTCCATGCAGCTATTGCGACCACAGGTGAGAAGATGATGATTCCAATGACCGACAGAACCAAATCAAGCATCCTCTTAAGGAACCTCTGTTCAATCGTAAGCTCGAGCCTCCTGAGTTTTATGAGAGGCTTGTCTGATACCCGTTCAAAATGTGCCTTCAGGATATTTATCTCATAGTTCTTAGGTACAACATATACGCTTTTCTTCATGCTCATCAGCATATCAATAAGCCTTGACTTCCCCTCGCCTTCAATGTCGTCAGAAAGGAATACCACTTCATTTTCCTCAATGTATCTTGAGATGTTCCCGCTTCTCCAGTCTGACACAGCCCTCACCCGATACAGTCTGGACATTCCTTCAATGGCCTTCACAGCTATCCTTCCGGCATCCTTCCCTCCGATGACAAGAAGGTTCTTCCTTCCATGCTCTGCAATCTGCAGCCAATAAACTAATGTCCTCCATATTGATAGAAGGATAAATGCAAGGACAAATCCTGCCACGAATATGTATTTTGGATATGCCAGGTCGATGATGAATCGGGATATCAAAAAAATAAGAGCTGAAAGAGTTCCGGCTGTCAGGAACACTGAGTATATTACCTCACCGTAACCAAGCCTTGTGGTCTTCCATAAGCCGTAGGAAGTCATCAGGAATACATACAGAAGAACCATGACTGGAACCGATTCGACAAATGGATTCCAGACCAGAGAATTTGTTGATGTTCCGTATACCAGAAAATAGGAAAGGATATACGCGATAATAAGAAGCATGATGTCTACAGCTAAGATCAAGAGGTCTCCAAGGTCAGTCCGCACTCTTTTACCCATTTCCTTCCCTCCTCTTTGGTTATAATCCTATTCTAATGCCAATCGCCATACGCATTCAACAAGAAAGCAAAGAAAGCCAGGATCATTCCCGGCTTTCCATATGCTATTGCTGCTTTTCCACTGCTATTCCAAGGTCGGCAAGCTGTACAGCTTCTACCCTGTCAGGTGCCTCTGTCATCGGATCGAAGGCATTCTGATTTTTCGGGAACGCAATGACATCCTTTATGTTGTCAGTTCCGGCAAGGAACATCACAAGCCTGTCCATACCAAAGGCGAGTCCGCCATGTGGAGGAGGACCGTACTTGAATGCTTCCAGAAGGAACCCGAATCTCTCCCAGGCTTCCTCCTCGGTAAAACCAAGAAGTCCGAATATCTTCGCCTGCAGGCTCGTATCATGGATCCTTATGCTGCCTCCGCCAAGCTCCTCACCGTTGAGGACCATGTCGTATGCCTTTGCCCTTGCTTTGCCCGGTTCTGTCTCAAGCAGCTCCAGGTCTTCTTCCATAGGGCTTGTGAACGGATGGTGGAGTGCAACGTATCTTCCAGCCTCCTCATCCCTTTCCAGAAGAGGGAACTCAGTGACCCAGGCGAACCTGAACCTTTCGCTGCCCTCAAGCATTCCGGTCTTCTTCGCAAGCTCGAGCCTGAGCGCTCCAAGACTCTGGAACACGACTTCATTCCTGTCAGCTACAATAAGCACCAGGTCTCCATCCACAGCATCCATCCTGGATATTATGGCCGACATTGTCTCTTCGCTCAGGAACTTAGCTATCGGTGACTTTACTTCTCCATCCTTCAGGATGACATAGGCAAGCCCCTTGGCCTTGTATGTCTTCACAAATTCGCCAAGCCTGTCGATGTCCTTTCTTCCCATTGAAGCTCCGCCCTTGAGGCATAAGGCCCTGACAGAGCCGCCGGCCTCTATGGCGTCATTGAATACCTTGAAGCCTGTACCTCCGGCAATGTCGGTAAGGTCCCCTATCTCCATGCCAAACCTAAGGTCAGGCTTGTCAGACCCGTATCTATCCATTGCTTCCCTGTAGGTTATCCTCTGGAATGGTATTTCCACATCAACATCAAGGACATCCTTGAATACCTTCTTTACCAGTCTCTCATTCAGGTCGATTATGTCGTCGATCTGAATGAAGCTCATCTCCATGTCTATCTGAGTGAACTCAGGCTGCCTGTTTGCTCTCAGATCCTCGTCCCTGAAGCACTTCGCTATCTGGAAGTACTTGTCGAATCCGGATACCATTAGAAGCTGCTTGAAAAGCTGAGGCGACTGAGGAAGCGCATAGAACTTTCCCTTGTAGTTCCTCGATGGAACCAGATAGTCCCTTGCTCCTTCAGGAGTGCTCTTGGTAAGTATCGGCGTCTCCACCTCCAGGAATCCTTCCTGGTCCATGAATGCCCTTACTGACATGTATGCCTTGCTCCTAAGCTTGAATATCCTCTGCATGTCAGGTCTCCTGAGGTCAAGATACCTGTACTTAAGTCTGATGTTCTCCGATGCGTCAAGGTTCTCCTTTATCATTATAGGCGGTGTTTCAGCCTCTGAAAGTATCTTCAGTTCACTGCCTATGAGCTCGACCCTGCCGGTAGGCATCGAGTCGTTCACTGATTCCCTTGTCCTTACAATTCCCCTAACCGCTACCACATACTCGCTTCTGAGAGTGTCTGCCTTGTCGTATGCCTCTTTTGATGCATCCTCGGTAAACACTACCTGCAGTATTCCTTCACGATCCCGAAGATCGCAGAAAATGAGCGATCCAAGGTTTCTTTTCTTGGCTACCCAGCCCATTACGGTTATCTCTTCACCTACCTGCTCTTCCCTCACGAGGCCGAGCATGTGGGTCCTTTTAAAATTTCCAAGCATTTCTCCCATTGCGATCACTCCTATAGTATTGCTTTCTTTATGCTTTCAGCATCAAGTGAGACTTCTGTCTGGGTCCTGTCCCTCATGTTCTTGATTACGGCTGCGCCTTTCAAAAGCTCATCACCGCCCAATATCATGGTATTCCTTGCTCCTATCTTGTCAGCGTACTTCATCTGCGCCTTGAGGCTCCTTCCCATATGGTCGGAATCCACCTTTACGCCAAGCACCCTCAGACTGTTTGCAAGGGCTGCGGCCTTAAGAGCTGAATCCTCTCCCATGGTGCAGAGGTACAGGTCGTACCTGTCCGGCTCCTCGATAGCTATGCCTTCACTCTCAAGTGTTAGCAGCAGCCTCTCGAGCCCCAGGCCAAAACCAACAGCAGGCATCTTTGGTCCGCCGATTCCCTCAATGAGGTAATCATACCGGCCTCCTCCGCAGACTGTAATCTCGTCGTTCACTATTTCAAAGACTGTCTTTGAATAGTAATCCAGTCCCCTCACTATCTTAGGGTCTATCTCATATGGTATTTCCATTGCGTCAAGGTATTTCCTGAGTGATGTGAAATGTGTCTCACACTCTTCACAGATGTGGTCAAGCATGAGCGGCGCATCGTGTATAAGCCTTTGACAGCTCTCTACCTTGCAGTCAAGTATCCTCATGGGATTCTTCTCATACCTTTCCTTGCAGGTGGAGCACAGGTTGTCATACTTCGGAGTAAGATAGTCCTTCAGTATGGAATTGTATTCATTCCTGCAGCCAGGGTGACCGATTGAATTGACCTTGAGCCTAAGGCCTTTGATGCCGAATTCACTGAAGGCTCTCATTGCAAGGGATATGACCTCCGCATCCACTGAAGCGCTGCCGGCTCCGAAAACCTCCACGCCGAACTGGTGATGCTCCCTCAGCCTTCCCTTCTGCACATTCTCATACCTGAAGACCGGGGTGAAGTAATACAGCTTTGTAGGCTGCGCCTCATTGTAAAGCGAAGATTCCACGAATGCCCTCACAGCAGGCGCAGTTCCTTCGGCTTTGAGGGTTATGCTTCTTCCGCCCTTGTCGTTGAATGTATACATTTCCTTCTGGACCACGTCAGTTGTTTCTCCGACTCCACGAAGAAACAGCTCTGTAGCCTCGAAAATTGGAGTCCTTATTTCCCTGAAACCATATTCGTCCGCTATCCTTCTGAATTTCTCCTCCACATAATGCCATTTGTAGGCATCCTGCGGAAGCATGTCCTTAGTGCCTTTCTGAGCTTGTATCGCCATTTTGTCCTCCTTAGGTTTCAAGGAACCTGATCTTTTTTTCCATCAGTTCATCGTGTCTTAGCACATATTCCCTGACATCCTTGAAATTGGCAAATCGTTCTATCTTTCCGTTTCCAACCTTCTTAGAAATGCCATCAGCACCGATGGCTATTATGCTTTCAACCTCCTCGATCATGAGGATGTTGTAGAGATTTTCCCTGCCCGGCTTTGCAAAGCCGACATTTTCATGGCTGCCTGCAATGTTCTTCTGCCTATACATGTAGTACGGAAGAAGGCCAAGCTTTTCAGCCTCCATATGAGCTGCACCATACATTACATTAAGCTCTGCCTGTGTCCTTATCGGGAACCTTCCAGTCGCTACGAACTCCTCATACAGTCTCGATGCCCTCTTCATGGATAGACCGTGTACAGTCAGGCTTTCAGGTGACAATGCACAGATTCCGTCAAGTGTTCTTCTGATTTCTTCAATGCCTTCCCCCGGAAGACCTATTATGATGTCCATGTTGATGTTGTCAAAGCCTTCACTGCGAGCCATTCTGAAAGCCCTTTCCACATCAGCTGAATCATGGTTTCTTCCGATCAGCCTCAAAGTCTTGTCATTCATGGTCTGGGGATTTATCGAAATCCTGTCCGCTCCGTACTCCTTCATTGCCCTGAGCTTGTCCGGGGTTATAGAGTCAGCCCTGCCTGCTTCCACAGTGAACTCCCTGACATTTCTTCCTGAAAGGATGTCATTGCCGATGCACTCCATGATTTCCCTGAATTCTTTGTCACCCACGGAAGTCGGAGTTCCGCCGCCAAAATACACCGTCGTTACCTTCTTGCCGGTCCTGTCAAGGTATCCTGAAACGAGTCCGATCTCCTTTTTCATGAGCCTCAGATATTCCTCGGCATACTTGTTTCCCTTATAGGGATATGAGGCAAAGGAACAATACGCGCATCTTGTGGGACAGAATGGCATGCCAAGATAAATCGAGACGCTGTCAGTCGTATCCAGGCCGCTGATCAGTTCCGTCTCCCTTTGTGCGACAAATGCAGCCAGTCTGGCCTTTTTATCTGTCGCAAGGTACCTCATTCTGATATCAGCTGCAGCCTGGTCAAATGTCATGCCTCCGTCCAGAAGCTTCCTGGCAACCTTTGACGGCCTTACGCCCACAAGTATCCCCCATGGCAGCTCCTGTCCTGTCCTCTCTTTAAGTAGAGTAAACAGTGCTCGCCTAAGATCATCCTTTTCACCGTATCCGTAAAGATGCTCCGCACCAAAGAAGAGGATACGGAGCCTGTCTGATGATATGCTGATGTCGATGTCGCTATCTTCATCAACCATCCTTATGTCTGCATAAGGATGGTACAGGGATACTATGTGGTAGGCATGATACCCCAGCTCCACAGGACAGGCTATCTTGATCACATTGCTGCTACGAGAGGTATCCATTGTACTTTCTTTCCCTGCCTATTGTTGTAGTCCTGTCATGTCCCGGAAGCACGACAGTCTCATCAGGAAGCACCATCAGCTTTGTCTTGATTGATTTTATAAGATCATCGAAGTTCCCACCAGGAAAGTCCGTTCTGCCAATGGAACCAGAAAAGAGAGTATCTCCTGAGAACAGGCTGTTTCCTGCAAGATAGCACATGCCGCCTTTAGTATGCCCCGGAGTGGCAATGACCCTGATCCCGTATCCGGGAAAGTCGATCGAGTCTCCGTCTGATACGATATCCATGGCTGCACTGCTGCTTCCGAACACCTGTGTATTGCTTCCCATGCTTTCCTTGTCCTCGGAGGATACGTATGCCCTGATTCCAAAGTGTCCACAGACATCATCCAGCGCTGACACATGGTCAATATGTCCATGCGTGAGGAGAACAAACTGAGGCTTTACCTTCAGCTCCTCGACATATCCGATTATCGCGCCCGGCTCTTCACCAGGATCCACTATGAATCCATTCATGCTCTCATCATCGTATGCAATGTAACAGTTTTCCATGTACATGCCTACTACAATCCTTTTTATGACCAGCATATATTGCTCCTCCTGTCAGAATTTCTTTTCACTGTCCAGCAGTATGGTAACAGGTCCGTCATTGACAATGGTGACTTCCATCATCGCACCGAATTCCCCTGTCTCAACTCTGAATCCTCTTGACCTGAGCCTCTTAAGAAGCTCCTCGTACAGCGCTTCCGCCTCAGGCCCCCTGGCAGCCTGAATAAAGCCTGGTCTTCTTCCTTTTCTTGCGTCTCCGTAAAGAGTAAATTGCGAGACTACAAGTATTTCGCCTCCAACATCAGCCAGAGGAAGATTCATCTTGCCATCATCGTCCTCAAAAATCCTGAGGCCTGAAATCTTCTCTTCCATGTAAGCCAGGTCTTCAGCCGTATCCACAGTTGATATGCCAAGAAGCACCATGAATCCTTTCCCGATGCTTCCGGTTATCCTTCCTTCAACTCTCACGCAGGATGAAGAAACCCTCTGTATAACTGCTCTCATGCTATCAGCTCCATTCAGGCATTTCCGATCCTGAATACGTCGGTAACGCTCGTAATTTTTCTAAGACGCTTCATTGTCTCATTAAGGAGATTTATGTCCCTTATAAGGAGTGACATGTGGACTACGCAGGTTCCATCCTTCTTACTCTCGGCATCGATGGCATTTAAAGGAATCTTCAGCTCAGTCACCACTCCCATGACATCCGTGACCATGTTCGGTCTGTCCATTGCATTTATCTGAAGCCTTGCGCTGTAGAGCTCCTTGCTTTCAGTCTCCCACTCCACATCGATCATCCTGTGCTCATCGTCAATATTCAGGTTAGAAAGGTTAGTGCAGTCAGTCCTGTGGATTGATATTCCCCTGAAATTGGTGATGTATCCGACTATGCCGTCACCTGGCAGCGGATTGCAGCATTTTGCAAACCTTACCTGCACATTGTTCATTCCGGTGACCTTCACACCGAAGAAGGATTTGGACTGCTTTTCCTTGGCCTTCTTCCTGGATGCCTCTATCTGCTTTTCAGCGTTCTTGAGTGACGCCTCGTTATCCTCATTCTGCTTTGCCCGGATCGATTCTTCAATCGCTTCCTTCAATGCGCTTACAACTACTGAAGGAATAACCTGGTTGGCTCCCACTACTACAAAAAGGTCTTCGATGGAATTCCCGTGGTATCTCCTGATCAGCTTCTCCAGTGTCTCGCCCTTGGCAATGTCGGCAAAATTCCTGTCCTGCCTCTTTGCTTCCTTCTCAAGAAGCTCCTTGCCCCTCTGCATGTTCTCTTCACGCTTTTCTTTCTTGAACCACGCCTTGATCTTAGTCCTTGCCTGGTTCGAAGTAGCGATGTTGAGCCAGTCGATATTGGGGCCCTTCGGCTTTGACGATGTCAGCACTTCGACTATCTCGCCGGTCTTGAGCTTGTAGTCAAGAGTCACCATGTTTCCGTTGACTTTCGCACCAATGGTCTTGTTTCCAATGTCGGTATGTATCCTGTATGCGAAATCTATTGGTGTCGCTGCCTGAGGAAGGTTTATGACCTCTCCCTTTGGTGTGAATACGAATATTTCATCAGCGAACAGGTCTATCTTGAAGGCTTCCATGAACTCTTCAGCATCGGATGTCTCCTTCTGCCATTCAAGCATGTCCCTTATCCAGACAATATTCTGGTCAAGGGAATCCTTCGACCCTTCCCTGGATGTCCCCGTTTCCTTGTATTTCCAGTGCGCAGCTATACCATACTCAGCCACCTTGTGCATCTCATAGGTCCTTATCTGAATCTCGAAGGGCTTTCCCTGAGGTCCTATGACGGTGGTATGGAGGCTCTGGTACATGTTTGGCTTTGGCATCGCGATATAGTCCTTGAATCTGCCTGGTATCGGCTTGTATATTGTATGTACTATTCCAAGCGCTGCATAGCAGTCCTTGATGGAATCCACAATGACCCTTATCGCTGTCAAATCAAAAATCTGGTCGATGCCTTTGCTCTGGGACATCATCTTCCTGTATATTGAGTAGAAATGCTTGGGCCTTCCGTCTATATCGCAGGTTATGCTTGCATTCTTGAGCTTGTCCACGATATCAGCCATGATATTGGAGATGTAGGCTTCCCTTTCCTTCCTCTTCTCGGCTATCTGGTTGACAAGGTCGTAGTATTCTGTAGGATACATGTACCTGAAGGCCAGATCCTCAAGCTCCCACTTTATCCTGAACATTCCAAGCCTGTGGGCAAGAGGGGCGTATATGTCGAAGCATTCCTTCGCCTTCTCCTTCTGCTTGTCAGGGCTCATGTACCTGAGCGTCCTCATGTTATGGAGTCTGTCTGCAAGCTTTATTACGATGACCCTTATGTCCTTGGCCATGGCAAGCAGCATCTTCCTTACATTGTCTGCCTGTTCCTCTTCCTTGGACTTGTATTTGATCTTTCCAAGCTTCGTCACTCCATCAACAAGCTCGGCGATTTCAGTTCCGAAAATCTCCTGAAGCTCAGCATACGAATATTTCGTGTCTTCTATGACATCATGAAGAAGCCCTGCCGCCACGGTATTTGTATCCATACCCATGTCGACAAGTATCGAGGCGACCTCAACAGGATGCGTAACATAAGGCTCTCCAGATTCTCTCTTTTGTTCCTTGTGCGCTTCCACAGCCAGGTTATATGCTTTTATGACAGTTTCCTTGTTTATGTTTCCTGCCTTGTCAATCTTCGCCAGAAGCTCATAAAGCATTGCCTTCACCACCCGATGATGCGTATGACCGCTTTTCACGGCCATTTTTTACATTATATTGATATTGACTGCATTTGTCTAGAATTCATACTGAACGACAGACTCGACGCTATATCCGTCAAGCTTGTCACGTCCCTTCAGACCAGTAAGCTCGATAATGAAATCCACTGAGGCTATTTCGCCTCCGGCAAGCTCAATGAGCCTTGCACAGGCAGATATGGTGCCCCCTGTTGCCAGAAGGTCGTCTACAAGAGCAATCCTTGCACCCTTCTCGAAGGAATCCTTGTGGATTTCAAGCGTGTCAGTGCCATACTCCAGATCGTAGGTTATTGCCACTGTTTCTGCTGGCAGCTTGCCTCTTTTCCTTATCGGAATGAATCCAATCCCAAGCGCATAGGCAAGTGGTACTCCGAATATGAAGCCTCTTGCTTCTGGACCTGCGATATAATCAATGTCCTGGCCTTTCAGTTTCTCTGCCATATTGTCTATGAGAGTCCTGAAAGCCGGACCGTTGCCGATTAGAGTTGTAATGTCCTTGAAGCTTATTCCCTCAACCGGGAAGTCCTCGATTATCCTGATTTTCTCCTTGAAATCCATGTTATCCCCCATTTCAGCAAAGTGCCAGGTTCTGAAGATATTTCGCGATCTGCTCCGCTCTGTTTCCATCGCCTGTAGTGAGCATCTCGATTATTATTCGTGAGTTGTCTAATGTGCCTACCGGATTGTCCTTTGGAGTGATGAATTTTCTGATTCCATCGATATTTCCTCTAGTTATAGCCTTGGCTGCGCACAGTCCATAGTTTGTTGTGCACTCAAGCTGTTCCCTGCCAAGCGACCTGTACATCTCTTCGTCGTTTCCTGCTGGGCTCCCGGAAGGAGCACCAAGATACACAAGATCCGAGTATCTCAT
Organism: Clostridiaceae bacterium UBA6110; assembly: GCA_002428415.1. Lineage (GTDB taxonomy): Bacteria > Bacillota > Clostridia > Clostridiales > Clostridiaceae > Youngiibacter. Next base: position 4,487 of record DIWI01000075.1, on the reverse strand, counting down.
GAAATTCCTTGTATTGTAGTACCTTGAAAGCAGCTCTGAAAGCTGATACACATTCCCTACTAGGGAAAGGTCTTCCTTGAAGTATGAAAGAGTGTCTCCTTCAGTTCTTGCACCAATCGTCATTACCATACCTTCATCCCCGCCTGCAGCTCCACAGGCAGCTCTGGTTATCCTCTCAGAAAGAGTTATCATGAGACCAGGTGAAAAGAAGTCGACATGTCTCTTTACTAGGTCCTTCAGGTCATCGGCACTTTCGTTGTCATCTACCACGAAATACTCCACATCAGAATTGAAGTACCTAAGTACAAGCACGAGTATGGAAATCCCGCAGATTCCCTCCCTGTCCCCTGTACCGTAGACTATCACCTTGTCCCTGTTGTTTATGGCATTAGTCAGTCTTTCTATGTATGGCGGTATATACTCAGGAACCGTCTGAGTCCATGATGCGCCTTCTATTATTCTTTTTAGGATTCTCACCATGGAAATTCACCGTCCTGAAAACACTATAATTATAATACAAAAGAGCTGCGCCTACAAACGGCACAGCCTGGCTGCAAGAGCCGTTATTTTGCCTTAGCGGCCTTGAAGGGGGCCTTCTTCTTTGCAGTATGCTTCTCAATGGTCTTCTTTTCCAGCATTGTCCAGATTGGACTTGCAATGAAGGTTGATGAGTAGCCTCCGGATATTATTCCGATGGTTATCGGAAGGGCAAAATCCCTGACTGCAGGTACGAATACATAAACTGCAACTATTGTGAAGAGCGTGGTCGCCAAAGTATTGATGGACCTTGTTATCGACTGGTTGATCGACTGGTCAGCAACTGCTTCAGGAGTCTTGTGTTTGTTGCTCTTGAGGTTTTCCCTTATCCTGTCGAAGATCACTATCGTGTCGTTTATCGAGTAGCCGAGTATCGTAAGGACTGCAGCGATGAACGGAGTATTAAGCGGTATCTGGAATATGGCATACACCGACAGCGTTATGAGGATGTCATGGATCAGCGCAATAATTGCAGCCAGGGCGAAATTGAACCTGAACCTGAATGAGATATAAAGCAGCATAAGGAGTGAAGCTATGAGTACTGCTTTGATTCCTCCGGAGGTCTGTTCCGCACCTATTGCAGCACCTATAGTGCTCTCCGATATTACCGGATTTTCCGAAAGCTTATATGCTGTCTTAAGCTCAGCCACAAGATTTGCTGTGTTTTCAGTATCAAGGCTCTGACTTCTCAGCTCCAGCTGTGTACCGTTGACCTTTGATGAAACTGCATTCGTATCAAATTTCTTTACAATCGCATCAACATCCGCCTTGTTGAAATCACTGCCCATTTCAATCACGACACTTGTGCCTCCAGCAAAGTCAATTCCCATGTTTAGTCCTTTGGTTGCCATGAAGCCCAGACCAAGTATTATTATCGCCAACGAGAAAGTAAACCAGATCTTCCATTTCCCAACTATCTTGAAATTCGTCTTACGCATTTGCTGGAGCCTCCTTTACACCGAAGTCGGAAGGCTTTTTAAGCATACCAGTATGCAGGCCTATCTTCAGCAGCTGTTTTGTTATTACTATGGCACTGAACATTGATACGACAATACCGATCATAAGCGTCAGTGCAAATCCCTTCACGGCACCTGTTCCAACAAAGTAGAGTACAAGTCCGGCTATTATCGTAGTTATGTTGGCGTCAAGCACTGATGACATAGCCCTGTGGAAGCCTGCGTCAAGCGCCTTCTTCACATCCGATCCCGACTTCAGCTCTTCCCTTATCCTTTCAAAGATAAGGACATTGGCGTCAACAGCCATTCCTATGGTAAGGAGGAATCCTGCGATTCCTGGAAGGGAAAGCGTAGCATCTATGCTGTAGAAAATGAACAGTACCAGATATATGTAGAATCCCAGCGCAATCGCAGCAAGGAATCCAGGCTTCCTATAATACCCTATCATAAGCAGCACCACAAGACCTATTCCTACCATTCCGGCCTTCATTGTGTTTGGAAGAGCATTGGCGCCAAGAGTCGGTCCTACTGTCTTGACTTCAACAGCCTTGACCGGATAAGGAAGAGCTCCGGAAGCGATGATGCCAGCTACAAACTGGGCCTCTTCAAGCGAATCCATTCCTGTGATCATTGCCTCACCATTTGTTATCTCAGCATTGACAACAGGATTTGAAATCTGCTCTGCATCCATGTTTATTGAAATCTGCTTGCCGATGAATTTTTTGGTTGCTTCTGCGAATTTTGTAGTTCCGGACTCGTTCAGCTCAAGCGATACGATTGCCGCTCCTGTGTTGTCTACCCTGGCTTCTGCAAGCTTGACGTCACTTCCGGTTAAAATCACATTCCCGTCCGGGTCCTTGAATGTCAGGACTCCTGTGGTCGACAGGCTCTTAACTATTTCGCTGGAGTTGAATGCGCCAGGTATGTCGATCCTTATCCTTTTGGCACCTTCAGTGGTTACCACGGTCTCACTGACACCAACCTTGTTTACCCTCATTTCAAGAAGGTTCTTGATGACATCGAGCTCCGTTGTCTCAAGGCTGTCTGTCTGCACTTCCATGACGACAGTTACTCCGCCCTGAAGGTCGAGCCCTCTCTTTATAAGCTCCCCGAAGGATTTGAACCTGTATCCCTGCAGAGTGAACCCTTCAAGGCCCATGTAAGCAAGGAATGACAATATAAGTATGATTGCTATTAGAATTGTTGTGTATCTTCCCTTTTTCATAACCTTCCTCCGTAAAATTAGATTTGGTTGCCCTGTTTCATCAAAACAGGCAACAGCCTAGGCTGCTGCCTGATTGTCATATGCTTTCAGTTCCAGGTCAATCGTCCGGATTGGTTTCCTTCCTGACCAGATTCGCAACAGCGTTCCTTGCCATTTCAATCCTGACAGCATCCGGACCGGTCTCCAGAATTATCCTGTCTTCGTTTATGACGACAATCCTGCCAACTATGCCGCCTCTTGTAGTCACAATGTCTCCGGTCTTAAGGCTTCCTATAAGCTCCAGATATGCCTTCCTTCTCTTCTGTTCGGGCATGAACGTAAGAAAATAGAAGACAGCAAGGAGGATCAGTATAGGCCAGCTCTGCATGATTATTTCAGTCATCAATGCAACTCCTTCAAATGAATATATCTTATTATAATTAAATAACGCCTTGAATTAAAGTGATTTTCACAAATTGTACATTATTTGATTACAACAAGCTATATTTTACCCCTTACCATGGCAAGCTTTCGCTCCTTATATTCACTGAAAGTACCGTTATCGAGGGCGTCCCTTATCTCTGTCATCATTGTGTTGTAGAAATGCAGATTATGAAGGACGCACAGCCTCATGGCCAGCATTTCTTTCGCTTTGAACAGATGCCTGATATATCCCCTCGTGTAGCTCTTGCAGGTCGGACAGCTGCAGGTGGAATCTATTGGAGCATCATCGGTCTCGAATCTCGCATTGTTGAGGTTCAGCCTGCCTGAATTTGTGAACACATGGCCATGCCTTCCGTTTCTTGCAGGAAGGACACAGTCAAAGAAGTCCACTCCCCTGTCGACTGCCTCCAGTATGTTTTCCGGAAGTCCCACGCCCATAAGGTAAATCGGTTTGTCCTTAGGCAGGTGCGGTACCACAGCTTCAATGACATCATACATCTCGTCATGCGATTCACCGACTGCAAGACCTCCTATTGCAAATCCATCCATGTCCATGCCGGAAATCTGCTTTGCATGAAGCACTCGCAGGTCCTTGTAGGTTCCTCCCTGGTTTATGGCGAACAGCATCTGCTTGTTGTTTATGGTATCTTCAAGGCTGTTCAGCCTGTCCATCTCTTTCCTGCATCGGTCAAGCCATCTGGTCGTACGTTCCACAGACCTTTCCACATAATCTCTCGGGGCTGGGTTCTCAACGCATTCATCGAATGCCATAGCTATGGTTGATGCCAGATTTGACTGTATCCTCATGGATTCCTCAGGACCCATGAATATCTTGCTGCCATCTATATGGGAGCTGAAATATACGCCCTCCTCCTTGATTTTCCTCATTGAGGCGAGGGAGAAAACCTGAAATCCTCCGGAATCTGTCAGTATGGGCCTGTCCCAGTTCATGAACCTGTGCAATCCGCCCAGTTGCCTTACGACTTTGTCGCCTGGCCTTAGGTGCAGATGATAAGTGTTCGACAGCTCCACCTGGCAGCNNAGGTCCATGGATGAGACCGCACCCTTGATTGCTGCCAGAGTACCTACATTCATGAATACCGGAGTCTCGATGGTACCGTGTGGCGTCGTAAGCCTTCCTCTTCTTGCTGAGCCTTCTGTCTTCAATAAAGTATACATGTTATTTAATGAACATGGAGTCGCCGAAGCTGAAGAATCTGTACTTCATTCCGACAGCCGTCCTGTAGGCCTCCATGGTCTTCTCCTTTCCCGCCAGTGCTGACACCAGCATTATGAGCGTTGATTCCGGCAGATGGAAGTTAGTGATCAGTGCATCGACGCATTTG
>DIWI01000091.1:4392-4606 GCA_002428415.1 Clostridiaceae bacterium UBA6110 | reverse complement strand
GGTCGAAGATTCCGTTCAGCATGGCTGATACCATCAGCAACGATCCTAAGGAGCCGATACCTGTTGCGGTTACCAATGTAACTATTGACGAGCTGACTGAGAAGGCTAAAGCTGCACTTCTGAAAATGACATATAAGGATGAGGGACATTCTCCTATCCTGTTTACTGAAATCTACCATATGGGTGGAAGGATAGCTTCGTCTGACAGGAGCGA
>DIWI01000091.1:3863-4387 GCA_002428415.1 Clostridiaceae bacterium UBA6110 | reverse complement strand
GATGCGAAATACGTGGTAAAAATCATGGGGCTTGTACTAGGCGAGGGAACAAGGGGTTTCTTTAATGCAGCAGTTACTGGTCTTAAAGATGAATTGAAGGATGAGCTGAACCTCGAAGCGTACCCTAACTTTCTTGAGGGACTTGAAAAATTCAGTCACCCTGGAAGGTTATACCCGATTGATACCTTGGAGAAGCTTGGGAGGTTAAAGGCAAGATTCGATCCTGACAACATGTTCGAAAATGGTCTTGAGATAGGGCCTGTTCCATAAGATTCATTTGTAGCGTACCTAGTCTGTTGAGTGCCTCGCGTAAGCGGGGCATTCAAATTTACGAATATTAAATCTGTGATTCCAAAGAATGTTCATGTCAAGCCTCTCCTTCCACAATCAAGGATTATCGGGTAAATTTACAAGATTTGTATTTTCGTGATAAGCTGTTGACACCGGAGAGATTGAGGATGCTTTTGAGTTATCCACACTGCCTGTTGGTAAATAGGGTTTTTTGTGGATAACTTTCCGCTTGA
>DIWI01000091.1:3092-3731 GCA_002428415.1 Clostridiaceae bacterium UBA6110 | reverse complement strand
ACAGGTTCAAGGCTTTCGTGGAGCTGGACGGTGAGACTGTAGTAGCGCATGTCCCGAACACCGGAAGGAACAGGGAAATACTTGTGCCCGGCTGCACGGTGGTACTGAGAAAAGAAGATTCTCCTTCCAGGAAAACGAAGTTCAGCCTCATAGCAGGCTATAAGGGAGACAAGCTGATCAACATAGACTCGCAGATTCCTAATCACGTTGTTGAGGAGGCATTGTCTTTAGGCTTGATCGAGGAGCTTAAGGGTTATGGCACCGTTATGAGAGAGAAGACATACGGGAAGAGCAGATTCGATTTTCTTCTAGAGGATTCCGAAAGAAAATTCTACCTGGAGGTAAAGGGTGTGACGCTTGAGGCTGATGGTGTGGCAAGCTTCCCTGATGCACCTACCGAAAGGGGTGCGAAGCATGTCAGGGAGCTGATGGATGCACTTTCGGAAGGTCATGGGGCAGGGATCCTATTCCTTATTCAGATTGAGGATGTCCACATGTTTACCCCGGCATATGCTTTGGACCCCGAGTTCTCTGAGGTCCTGAAGGCAGCCAGGGACAAGGGTGTGAAGGTTATGGCATACAGATGTGCTGTAACTGAATCCTCGCTGGACATAATCGGAAGCATACCTGTACTCATAT
>DIWI01000091.1:2528-3086 GCA_002428415.1 Clostridiaceae bacterium UBA6110 | reverse complement strand
AGATCATGGGTACTTTCAGGAGCCATATCATAGAGGTTCCTGACGTCATAAGGAAATGCAGCGGAGTCAGGATTTTCGGGAAGAGGGTCAAAAGCTTCATCTTCACGACTGATGTAGCAATAATCAAGAATACTGATGCAGACGCCGTAATGAGCGTATATCCATTCACACCGCAGCCCGTAATAACCCAGAGTCTTGTCAGCGCATCTGACGTGCCTGTGTTCTGCGGGGTAGGCGGAGGGACGACAACAGGAAAAAGGGTGGTCAACCTTGCGCTGGATGCTGAATTCAAGGGCGCTATGGGAGTTGTGCTGAACAGTCCGACATCCAATGAGACAATAAAGGCTGTAAGGGAGGTCATAGACATTCCTATAGTCATAACGATAATATCTGATAAGGATGACTTTGAGGGCAGACTTGAAGCAGGAGCAACTATATTCAATGTGTCAGGAGCAAGGGACACAGCAAGGATTGTAAGGGTAATAAGGGAGAGATATCCTGATCTGCCCATCATTGCAACTGGCGGACCGACAGATGAGAGCATACTGGAGACGATTG
>DIWI01000091.1:2391-2515 GCA_002428415.1 Clostridiaceae bacterium UBA6110 | reverse complement strand
AAGCATTGTCCTGAATTCAAGGTGAGCTGTGACGGGAACGACACCGGCTGCATCTGTTACAGATGCCCAAGAAACCTTGGTCAGTGCATAATAGTCAAATACTGCAGGGAGACTGAATCTGTGC
>DIWI01000091.1:2196-2385 GCA_002428415.1 Clostridiaceae bacterium UBA6110 | reverse complement strand
ATGGAATGAGGAGTTGCAAAATGGAAAACATCAGAGAAGCTTTCGGAAAGTTCCTCGATTATCAGCTGAGACTTTCCAACCTTTACCATGCCACGAACCTGCTGCACTGGGATATGTCTACAATTATGCCGCCTAAGGATGCTGAAAGGCGGTCCGAGGTCGTGGGGTTCATGTCACAGGAAGCCTTCA
>DIWI01000091.1:0-2155 GCA_002428415.1 Clostridiaceae bacterium UBA6110 | reverse complement strand
GCATACTTGTCTCAAGAGGTGAAAAAATCTGGGAAGATGCAAGGAATGCTGATGATTACGAGGCGTTCAGGCCTACCCTTGAAAAGATAGTGCAATTCAACAGGAAAATAGCGGACTATATCGGATGGGAAGAGACAAGATACGATGCTCTCCTGGATTTGTACGAGCCAGGAATGAAGGTTAGCGATATTGACAAGGTGTTCAGCGAAGTGAGAGACGGACTCGTCTCGATACTGGACAGAATAAGGGCAAAAGGCTCAGAGGTTGATGACAGCTTCCTCCATGACAAATTCGACAAGAGGCTTCAGGAGGAATACAACCGGGAGCTGGCAGAAAGGCTTGGATTTGACTTCGAGGCAGGTGTAATTGCTGTTAGCGCACATCCGTTTACTACTAATTTCGGAAACAAGGATGTCAGGATAACCACAAGATATGACGAGAATGACCTGATGATGAGTGTATATTCCACAATCCATGAAGCAGGACACGCGATATACGAGCAGAACATCCCTGACGAGTTGGCTAAGACCAATATCGGAGGCGGCGTATCCATGGGAATCCATGAGTCGCAGTCACGCTTCTACGAAAACATCGTCGGAAGAAGCAGAGGGTTCATAGGAGCTGAGCTTCCAAAGCTTGCAGAAAGGTTCCCGAATCTCTCCAAGGTATCACCCGATGAATTCCATAAGGCTGTAAACAAAGTAATGCCTTCACTGATAAGGATAGAGGCTGATGAGCTTACATACAGTCTCCATATCATCATAAGGTATGAGATAGAGAAGGCGTTCATCAACGGTGAAGTGGACTTCAATGAGCTTCCAAAGCTTTGGTCTGCAAAATACAGGGAGTATCTGGGAGTTGAACCCGCTAACTTCAGGGAAGGAGTGCTGCAGGATGTTCACTGGGCAGGTGGAATGATCGGTTATTTCCCGAGCTATGCCCTCGGAAACCTTTACGGTGCACAAATGCTTTACAAGGGAATCTTGAGGGACCTTCCTGACTACAATGAGATAGTCGCATCTGGAGACCTGAGAAGGATAACAGGATGGCTGAAGGACAACATCCACATCCATGGAGGTACCTACAAGCCTTCAGTACTCATTGAGAAGGCCACCGGGGAAGCCCTGAGTGCAAGCTATTTCCTGAGATACATTGAGGAAAAGTATTCGAAGCTCTACGGAATCTAGAGATTTAACCTTAGGCGAGGTGGATGTTATGATCATAAGGAATGTCAAGGGAGACACATTCTTAATAGAGACAAGCTTTCAGTCTATCCCGTTCCTCAGACTTGAAGGCGGAAATATAATTATGGTCGACTGTGGCTTGATCGAGGAGAGGGAAGGCATTCTGCATCTTCTTGCAATGGAAGGTCTTAAGGTGGCAGCGGTCTTTGCCACTCACTCTCATGTGGACCATATCGGGAATGCAGCATATTTCCAGAAGGAGTTCGGAGCGAAGATAATCATCAATGAGGTCGAGGCTGCCGTGGCGATTTCACCCAGAGGTTTAAAGACCACATATTCTACCTTGTCTGTCACTGACATCATGAAGCATTTTGGGAATATGGTGGTTGAGGCTGATGAAAAGATAGGTATGCATGCTGACCATGCGGACATTCTTGGAGTAAGATTCAAGATACATAGCACTCCAGGGCACTCTCCGGGACATATTGCCGTTTTGACACCGGACAACGTGGCATGCATCGGTGATGCCCTGGCAAGCTGCGATGTGCTTGGAAGCTCAAGGATGATGTATTCTTACAACATCTCAAGGGACCTGGAAAGCAAGAGGTCTCTTATGGATCTCGAGGCGGATAAATACATCCTTTCCCATAAGGGTATCTTTGATGAAATAAGGAGCCTTGCACCGGTTAACATAAAGTATTTCGAGGATGCAGCAAATGAGGTCCTTAATCTCATAGAATCTCCGGTTGGATTTGAAGAGCTGCTCGACANNACAACAGGATGGAAAGGATGACAAGACCCCTTTTGGAGTACCTGATTGATACTGGCAGGCTTAGATGCGAGATTATTGATTCGAAACTATACTACGTAAAATGAGGAGAACCCTGAAGCCTTTGCTGCTTCAGGGTTCTTTCCGATTATTTCAGTCTGCCTTGAGTGCAGCTGACATCTTCAAAATTATGTTTGCTGAG
>DIWI01000012.1 GCA_002428415.1 Clostridiaceae bacterium UBA6110 | reverse complement strand
AGAAGAAGAACCATGTGTACATAGTTGCTTCTGAGGGCGTCAAGTACCCTAACGGTGATTTCCTCGCTGCAACCAAAGCTCAGAGCCACGACAGCTTCGGCCATGCTCAGCTTGGCGGAGCAGGCAATGCCATAAAGGCAATAATCGAGGCAAATGGAATAACCAACAGGATCAAGGTCCTTGAATTGTCAGTCCTTCAGAGATGCGCATTCCATGCAGTTTCCGAGGTTGACCTCGAGGAATCTGGAAAGCTTGGAAAGACAGCACTTCTACTTGCAGCTGCAGGCGAGACAGGTAAGGTTGCAATACTTGTGAGAGAATCAGACGAGCCGTACAAGGTCAACTTCACCTCGACAGACGCAGCGAACATTGCCAACAAGGTCAAGTACTTCCCAGCTGAATGGGTCACTCCTGACGGCTTCAACATCAAGGAAGAGGCACTCTCATACTTCACTCCTCTCGCAGGGAAGATGCCTGAGTACAGGGTAATCCATAAATACCATAATATGTAGGATTGTAAGCTGGATAGCCATTTTGCAAATGGCTTCCATCTTACTGATGACTGGACGGCTTTTGCCGTCCTTTTGTTTTACTGGAAATTACTTAATATTTATATTTAAGGCAAAGATATGGTTACTCGATAGTTGCTTATTTATATATCACTTTCCCAATAATCGCTGAAATAACAAAAATTTAATCCATCATTAATATAGATTTGGTATAAGTAAAGGAAGGAGTGATTATATATGGATTCAGGTAATAACAACAAGGGCGGCTTCACCATCAATTTCGGTCCGGGAACAAGGCGTGGAACCTCAAAAGGCTTCAAGGACGCATATTCAGATTTAAAGAGGAAGATCATAATCCGCGACAGCAACCGGAAAGGAAAAAATCCATTCTTCATCTTGCTTGCTGCACTTGTAATAATGTTCGTACTATTCTTTCTGACGCTGCCTGCACTTAACTTCATGGCACCAGAATTCTATACTTTTCTTATAACTGGCATTCTGGTATATAACGGTCTGAATCTGGTTGCGGGCAAAATGTCGATACTTAAGACAGGAGTTGTTTCAGCGGTCGCAGTAGCACTGCTTGTCGCAGTGCCGGCAGTCCTGGGATTCCTGTCCCAGCCGATTTTTCGGGCAAAAGCATACTCTGCGCTCATACCGGTAACGGATGCGAGCTTTGCCGATACAGTAAAGGAAGTCACCTATGACAAGGTCCCAGTAGTAGACAGGGAAGCTGCAGCCATAATCGGAGCAAGGCAGATGGGTTCCGTACAGGAGGTGGTCTCCCAGTTTGAGATCAACGACAACTACACCCAGATCAACATCAGGAACGTGCCTGTCAGGGTATCACCGCTTGCTTACTCAGACATCATAAAGTACATCATCAATGCCAAAAACGGTATCCCCTACTACGTCAAGGTGGATATGGCTACCCAGGAGGCTGACCTGATCAAGCTGGTCAATCCGCTGAAGTACTCAAAAAGCGACTATCTGATGCGAGACATCTTCAGGCATATCAGGTTCAAATACCCCACAAAGATGTTCGGGGAAACCAACTTCGAAGTGGATGATGAGGGCAGAGGCTTCTATATCACCTCAGTCCTTACAAGACGAATCGGCTTCTTCGGGGGAACCGATGTAAAAGGTGCAATAGTCACAGACGGAAACACCGGTGAGTCAAACTATTATGAGGTTAATGAAGTGCCCGCCTGGGTTGACAGAGTTTACCCGTCGGACCTCATAATCCAGCAGCTCGACTTCAAGGGAAGCTACACAGATGGATTCTTCAATTCAATCATCGGACAGAAGAACGTTACACAGACAACTGTAGGTTATAACTATGTACCTCTGAATGATGACATATACCTTTTCACAGGTGTAACTTCAATCAGGAGCGACTCTTCTAACCTCGGCTTCTACTTCGTAAACCTCAGGACAAAGGAAGCAAAATTCTTCTCGGTGCCTTCAGCTGATGAGGTTTCAGCCATGAATTCAGCAACAGGGCAGATACAGGAGAAGAACTATACACCGACCTTCCCGGTCCTGCTCAACATCAAGAACCGTCCGACCTATCTCATAGGCCTAAAGGACGCCTCAGGCCTTGCCAAGATGTTCGCTCTGGTCGATGCTGAAAACTACCAGCAGGTAATCGTAGGCAATACAGTCCAGGAGATCATCAGAGAATCTAACCTGAGAACGGATACTTCGGGTCAGCCTGGGGCTGATGCAAAGGAGAAGACTATAGTGATCGAGGCAATCGAGAGCGTGGTCATTGACGGCAACACTATCTTCTTCATCAGGGCAACAGGAGATGATTTAGTATATACTGGAACCGCAAAGGCTTTAGGGTCGTCAATAATATTTGCAAAGCCTGGCGACACCATAAACATCTTCGGCAATCCAAGAGAAGGCCAGTTCGACATCCTTGAGATCAGACCTTGATCAACTAACAATATCTGACTGTCCCGGAATCTGATATAATTCAAAATGGAAGTCCTTGGTTTCAAGGGCTTCCATTCATTTGCATTCAAATTATTCTTTGAAGCATGACAAGCTTTGTGCTGCCAGAGGACTATCCTAATTCAAGTATGTCCTTCTGCATATTCTGAAGCTCATCAAAATCCGTACTCCTGAAAAGGAATGCGTAGTCTCCAAGTGCCGGTGCGAATATTCCTGAAACCGGTTCGTGGACCAGGATAGCATCACCATATTTTTCAAGTATGTCATCAAGCACATACTTGTAGTACTTGCTCTTTCTTCTTCCTGCATAGCCTACGAAGTATTTCCTGTCAAGGTCTGCTGACAGCATCTTTCCTGATGCAAGCCTTGCATATTCCTTGTAGAGGTCTGCATCGTTGGCATAGTTGAACATGTCCATGGAGAGCCCTCCTGGCGGCCTTGTGTTGATTTCAAGGGCGACCAGCTTTCCATCGTCAAGCCTGAAGAATTCTATGTGGAAGAATCTTTCCCTGAGCTCCAGCCCCTTGACTATCCTTGAACCTATATCAACCAGGTCTTTTGCCGGCTCTCTAAGCGAGTAGTAGAAGGCATCAAGCTGGTCGTTGACCAGGTCCATTACCCCGATGTTATAGATGAACGAGGAGTAGAAGACGATGTTTCCTTCGCTATCCACCAGACCGTCAAAGGTATGTATCTCACCGTTGATGAACTCCTCTATGATGAATTCCCTGTTTGGCTTGTTCAGGAAAAACTTGATCAGGTCCTCACGGTTGTTCAGCTTGTAGGTATGCTCAGCTCCAACGCCGATGTCAGGCTTCACACAGACAGGATATCCTGTTTCAGCGATAAATCTTTCAGCCTCCTCAAGGCTTGCGATGACAGTACCTCGTATGAAGTTGGCGCCTGCCTCCTGGAAGACGTTCTTCATTATTGACTTCCTTTTGACCCTTGGCATGTCCTTGGTCTTGAAGCCTGGTATGTTGAAGTCGGTCCTAAGCCTCGCATCCTGCTGCAGCCAGTATTCATTGTGGGATTCCAGCCTGTCTATCTTCCCGTGCTTAAAGGAGAGATATGCCACGCCTTTGAACATCTCGTCATAATTCTCCATGCTGCCTACCTTGTAGTACTCTGACAGAGTATTCCTGAGCCTTGCTGACAGCATTTCGTAGGGCTCGCTTCCAAGCCCCAGGACATTTACTCCCTCTTCTTTGAGGGCTACTATGAAGTTTTCGAAGTTTGAAGGAAAGCTTGGGGATATGAACACGTAATTCATTATTGCACCTGCCTTTTTGTCGCATCATTTGTAATATTAAGATAATTATAACAAAAAAAAGGGGCAATCACAAAACCTATGGGATTGCACAGTTGATTATGCAAATCAACAACACGTTATCTTGCAGTCACTGTCATCTCAGCCCTGGACAGAATTAAAGCTTAAAGCAATTTCTGAATCCAGCCAGAAGGTTAACAACGGTCCAGCAGGTGCAGTTCCAAGCAAAAGGCCACCGAATAACGGCAGAGCTACTTCAGTACACTAGGGACATGCTCACCATTGGGACCTACAACCTCAAAGAAGTGTCTGAGATCCCAGGTCTTGAGAACATCTTCAAAGCCATCGACAAAAAGGTCACGAGGAGAAGTGCACTAACGATGGCAAGAAAAATATAATGTTTGAAAGGCAGGCAAGGTACTTAAGCATCGGTTAGTTCAAGCTCCATGACGACTACGCTATTTGACCAATTCCATATCATAAAGAATTTTAATGACAAGGTAGTCTCAGAAGTCCTTAAGAACTAGCAGAGGTATCTCCAAACTGAAGGCAGGCACAAGGATACTGAATCTCTCAAGAAGATCCTCCATATCCTGATGTCCTTACGGGAGACACTACATCGCAAGAATCTGAGACTTCGGAGGGAACTGAAATAACTATCGGCAGCATACTCTTTAATAAAGAGGTCAGCAGTCGGAAATCTGGGAATTTAAGTTATTTTGCCAGTGGAAAATAGTGATGAGGAATTTTGAGAATAAGTCTTAGATCCTGAACCAAAGAATATATTTTTCATTATCGTATCATCATCTAAGTAACAAGATAACTCATCGATGCTTAAAACTCTCAGAAAAAGACAGCGTTCCGTAGATTGTTATATATTTATTGACAATTTGAAAAGATTGTTATAAATTTATTGTAATGCGTTACGGAACGCGTTACGAATAATTTCGAAATAATATTATATTCAAATTATGCAAGGGGGAGAAGTATAATGAAAAAGATCATTTCTATTCTTTTAGGATGTGCGATGTTGGCTTCTTTAGCTGGTTGTTCAACTTCGAAAGAACCAAGCGAGAAACCACCAACAATTACTGCTGGCACATACAAAGCTGAAGTAAAAAGCATTGGAGGTCCTTTAACAGTTGAAGTAAAGCTGGATGATAAAGCCATCATTTCCGTAGAGGTATTAGACACAAATGATACAGATGGTATCGCTAGTGTGGCATTCGAAAGAATTGCTGATGAGGTAGTCAAAAACCAGAGTGTAAATGTTGATACTGTAACTGGAGCTACCCTTTCTTCAATAGCTATGATTAACGCTGTAAAAGAAGCAGTTGCAAAGGGGAGTGATTTAAGCCTCTTCAGCAAAACATCGCCATATATCGCACCTGTATTTGACGGTAAAGCAGATGTTGTAATTGTTGGCGGAGGTTTTGGTGGTCTCACATCAGCTATCTCAAGTGCAAAAGAAGGTCTAAGTGTCGTTCTAGTTGAAACAAAGGGCTATACAGGTGGTACTGGCCTTGTTGCAAATGGTGGTATGGCACGTACCCCAGCATCTATAGAAAATGAGAACTTTCACACAACAATGAAGAGTCTGGCTGAACAAGCTGGTTTCAAGTTAATTCCTACCGTGGGATACGAAGGCTATTCGGTTCAGCCTGACGAAGGCAGATCCCCAATGGCAACAATGGTGGCTGCTATGGAAAACTCTGCTAAGAAGCTAGGTGTAACAATTCTTCTAGAGACAACAGCAGATGGACTTCTTACAGAGAACGGCACCGTTACAGGAATTACCGTAACTCCTGCAAATGGAAAAACATATTCTATTCCAGCAAAAGCTGTTGTTTTGGCAACGGGTGGTTTTGGTGGTAATGATAAATTAGTTTCAAAGTACTTGCCACAATATTCTGGTGCACGTACGAGCACCTTGCCCGGCGTTGATGGTGCAGCTTTAGCATGGATTGAGGAAGTTGATGGTGCTACTTACAATCTTGAAACTGATGCTAACTTCTACAGCATCAATCCAACAACAGGTTATCATGCAACAAATGGCTCACAGGACCACGTATATGTAGATAAGACAGGCAGTCTCTTTGCGGACACACTGGATTACTCTGGTGTTCCAAAGCAGGCACAGCTAGCATTCGGCAATGATACATATTATTCAATTATTTCTGTTGAAAAGGCAGAAGTGAATGGCATGATGGAAGAAATTGAACATCTTCTTATTGCAGGTGCGGTAATGGAGTATGACTCCATTAAAGCGATTTCTGATGCATACAGCTTGCCAAACCTTATGGATACAATGACAAAGCTTGGATATAAAGATTTGACAAAGTTTTATGTCTCACCAACAGTTGGTACGATTTATTCAACATACGGTGGTATTGTTATCGATAAGAATGCGCGTGTCATGAATAATTCTGGCAAAGCAGTTCCTGGCCTTTATGCTGTAGGTGAAATTATCGGTAGCCTTACATACAAGGAAAAAGGCTATTACTATGGACAGTTAGTTCCCGCTGCCATTTGGGGTACCATTGCGGGTAAAACAATTGCAGCTGATTTGAAGTGATAATGAATATATAATTGGATATTGAATAAAATCTCAAGAAAGTGGCTGCCTCGAAAAAAGGCAGCCTTTTCTTGAGAAACCAGAACTACTATATTAATGACTACTGAGCAAACATGAAAACTTCACGTTTTAAAGAAGTTGAAAAACTTCGAAAAAAGGGTGGAAAAATCATAATAACTCTCCTTCTGATTCACAACAAGGACGAGCAATACTATGACATTTTCGGTGTCTCAGCCAGCTGGGTGTATATTACCCTTAAACACTTATCAGTTTCACCAAGCTGAATTTCCGTTCGGCTTCACCCCATTGCAGATGTCCTAATGGTCCCGGATACGTTCAGGAATGTTGTTCTTTTTCAATATGCCAAAATCAAGGCAGGAGAATCGGATCCTATGATTCCTGAATAGCCCAAGTAGTCCCGATTTCAGTAGATATTGTACGCAAGGATTCGCTCAACGGATTTTCATGTTTTCTCCTTTAAAGTTTCCTAGTCACGGCAACTGTCATCATCATTATTCCAGTTCACTTTGATGGCATTTTTGATGATCATTTCCTTGCTTTCATCCATTATTACCGGTGTAAAGCCTCTTCATGAAGTGGACCATTAGGAAAGTATCGAAGAGAAACTTGTACTCATATTACGTAAATCACAGAAATACTGCAAATAGGGGTTTTACTGTGTCATCAGTGCTGTCTCTTCATCTGTGAACTCATATTCAAGCTGGATTATTAAAGAACAAGGATTAGGTGCACTGCTTAGCCACATTGCCCTAATGATTTTCAAACAGCTTGCGTACTTCAATTCAATTTCGGCCTATGTATAAAATCTATTACATTAACTCAACGGTTTTCTGGATTCAATTTCGTTCCTAAAGGTAAGCTAAAATTGGAAAACTGATTTGTTTGCTTTTTAACTTATTCATCGCCCATCTCCTAGTGCAAGCTAATTCATTAGTTATAGAAGTTTTCTATCCACTTATAATAAGTTTAAAACACTCAAAATCCACTGCTACCAATGTGTTTCGTATTATTCAGTAGCAGTAAAATTAAAATCCACTTCTTTTTGAAGTGGATTTTAATCATAACGTTTTTTATAAAGATTACGTTTATAGAAGACTGTCAATTGTTCTAGTCAGGATATCTTCCACCTTTATAATTGGATCAATATCTGGTTCGTTGACCGCCCAAACATAGCATATG
The DNA here is from genome assembly GCA_002428415.1 of Clostridiaceae bacterium UBA6110. GTDB lineage: Bacteria > Bacillota > Clostridia > Clostridiales > Clostridiaceae > Youngiibacter. The sequence goes on along the minus strand of DIWI01000012.1, from coordinate 6,631 downwards.
CCTTTAACAATCATTAGGATATCTTGGGAAATGGCACCATATTCACGTCTCAGGTTACCAGCTTTTCCTTCTGCCACAGCTTTTCTCATAATATCATTGGAAACATCGTTGACTCGATCTGTACATACAAACCTATTTGAATCATTCAAAGAATTCAGATACATGATGATATTTTCCCGTCCATGTAAACAGAAGCATTCAGTGACACCCTTAAAATATGTAATTAGCTGCTTTTCCAATGATAGGTCTTTAATCATTGATTCAAATTTATGGTCCAGGTCATCTAAAGCACTCATCAAACAATATTGAGTTAAAGCGTTCTTAGAAGTGAAGTGTCGGTAAAACATTCCGGTAGATATACCAATATATTCGCATATTTCACGGATTGTCATGCTGAAAAACCTTTTATCCATAAAAAGCACTGCAGTTTTATTAACAATGTCCTGTTTTAAAAGTCTATTTTTTTCAGTGCGTTTTAAGGTGTTAGCCATATTATATATCCTCTTTCGAAAGTCTGTTATTTCTTTGCATTAAGATGTATTTAGTATAACATATATACTGATCAATTTATTTCGCATATTAGCATAAATATTTTTCACTGTCAACGATTAAAGTGCCAAAGTGCCAACCTTGAGGAATCTGCTAATTTGGTAATTTGAAAAAGTAATTTCAAGCCTTCAATTACATGACGATATTTACATATCGTCAGAAATGTCCTTTCTGGTAATGTTGCTGAAGCAAAAGGTCTACCATCATCCCATAGCTCCTGACTCCATCCTCCTGTCCGTTGCCCTTGAGGTATGTGTCGTTTATCTTCTCAGAGATCTCCTCGGTCTTACCTTCGTACTGCTTCCAGAATTCGCCGTACTCCTCTATGTCACCAAGGATATCCTTTGGCATTGAGGATATGAGCTCGTCGTAGAGCTCAGAATCAGCCCTTGCCAGAGCATTCATTGAGCTTATCAGTGCAAGCATTGCACCGCTGTATCTGAAATCAGCATCCGGATGGCTCCTTGAAACCATGAAGGCAGCGAAGTTTGCTTCGTCCTCGTATGCGATTCCTCTCTGGTGAGCCATTTCGTGGAGTACCGTTGCAGGAAGCAGCAGGTCATGAACTGCGATGTTGACGTTGGCTTCCCCTGTGAACGGAATGTAGATACCGGTTATCCCGGTATAAAGCATGGGTCCCGAAAGAAGGATCGGCTTGGCATCTCCATAGTCCCCCTTAAGCTCCTCTATCCATGCATCATCGTAGCCTGAGGCAGCTCTTTCAATTACACTTTCAGCATCTCCGGTTATTGTCATCCTGCCGTTTTCGTCAAGATCTACATCAAGCCTTTCTGCACCTGCAATTTCTGCAAGCTCCAGCGTAACATCATATAACTCCTTTGCCGTGTACTCAGTGTCTGAAAGACCCGCCATCTCCCTTATCGAAATCCTTGAGTAGTTCAGCCCCCAGAAGGATACGAACGCAGTGTAGACTATGGCTAAAAAGACTGCCGTATTGAAAAGTCTCTTTGGCAGATTTCTGGTAAAGATTCCAACCAGCGTCATAAGCACAAGGTAAGCCAGAAAAGCAATAAATACGAAGAATAGCACTTCACCTACTGATATCGGCAGAAGACCGGTGAACCTGCTGAGTATGCTTATGAATGACTTGTTTATTGATGATGAGTAGTATTTCTCTAGAAGGTCAGGCCTGTAGGCAGAAACTCTGGCAAGCAGCATGAAAATTAGAGCGGAAGCTATCGCTGCCGCTCCGAATGCCAATCCAGTTTTCTTCTTGTCTGCGTCCCTCATATCTTTCTCCTACTCGTACCTGAGTGCGTCGATCGGGTCCATACGAGCGGCCTTCCTGGCAGGATATATCCCGAAGAATATCCCTATGGCCGATGAAAACAGTATAACTCCTATGATCTGTCCGACTGAAAGCACAGGCGTGACTCCAATCTGGTCGCCGCCAATCAGCGCCCCTGAAATCCCGACAACCATTCCCAGGATGCCTCCAATGAGGGCGAGTATCACGGATTCAGTCAGGAACTGCACCATTATGTTTGTGGTCGTAGCCCCAATTGCCTTCCTGATGCCTATCTCCCTGGTCCTCTCAGTTACAGACACCAGCATGATGTTCATGACGCCTATGCCGCCTACAAGAAGGGATATGGCTGCCACAGCGCTGATGAATGAGGTGAAGAGTCCGATTATGTTGTCTACCTGGTCGAGTGTCCTAAGGAATGAGTTCGCCTGGTAAATGTCCCTGTCCTGAGCATTCTTCCTGGCATTCAGTATGCTTACTACTTCCCTTGCCACCTCTTCAGTGTTTTCCTTGGCTGTGCTTGAAACATAGAACGAGTTGATTATCCCGTCGCCCACGCCCATGTTAGTAAGCAGACCATATGGCACGTATGCGAATGCCGGTATGTTGTCTCCGAAGTTCGAGGATCCCGCTAAAGGATTAACGCTTTCAGTTACTCCGACAACTGTGACGCTCTTCTTTGCCGAGCCTGCTCCAAGGACTATGTGCTCACCTACTATGTCCGATATCCTTCCGAAGAGGTTCATTGCACCGTTTTCGTCAATCACCACAACTGCCCTTGAGTCCTCATATTCACCTTCCGTGAAGAACCTTCCCTCTGTGAACTTCAGGTCCTGAATCCTTCCCAGGTCCTGGCTTCCCGCGGAAATCACCGTGGTCTTGGATGTTGTCCCAAGGCTGATGCTTCCCCTTCTTTGCTCAGTCGGAGTAGCATATTTTATGTTTGCCACCCTCTCCTTGACATACTCTATGTCAGCAAGAGTGAAGTAGTCAGAGGAGGTGACATCCTCACCTGATACCCTTACGTCTATGGTCGTCGACCCTATGCTTTCAAATGTGCTGATTATGTACTGCCTGCCGCCTTCACCAAGGGACAGTATTGCAATTACGGAAGCGATTCCGATTATTATTCCAAGCATGGTAAGGAAAGACCTCATCTTGTTGGAGATTATGCTGTATACGGCTATCTTGAAGCTTTCTCCTAATCTCATATATCCTCCTTACGGCGCCGTCGGATATTCCTCTATGGGAATGTCCTTCAGTACTCTTCTGTTCTTGACTTCATTATCTTCCACCACTTTACCGTCTTTGAATTTCACTATCCTCTTCAGATATTTTATGTTCTCCGGTTCATGGGTGACCATGATTATTGTTGCTCCTTCATCGTTCAGGTCCTGGAAGATCCTCAGTACATCGAGTGAGGATTTCGTATCAAGGTTCCCCGTAGGCTCATCAGCCATGATTACTGCAGGCTCTATGGCTATTGCCCTGGCTATTGCAACCCTCTGCTTCTGGCCTCCTGATATTTCGTTTGGCTTATGCATGGACCATTCAAGGAGTCCTACCTTGGAGAGTGCCTTCTTCGTCCTCTCCGCCCTCTCGTGACGTCCCATGCCTGCATATATCATGGGAAGCTCGACATTCTCATAAACTGTGAGCCTCGGCAGGAGATTGAAGGACTGGAACACGAAGCCTATCTTCCTGTTCCTTATTACCGCCCTTTCATTGTCAGTCAGCTTGCCAACCTCTTTGCCGTCAAGAATGTAGGAGCCCGAAGTCATGGTGTCCAGGCACCCCAGTATATTCATCATTGTAGATTTTCCTGAGCCTGAAGGTCCCAGTATTCCTGTAAATTCGCCTTCCTCTATTTTAAGGTTGACCCCGTCAAGAGCCTTGAAGCTTATGGCTCCGGTCTCATATATCTTGACTACATCCCTGATTTCAATCACTTTACATTTACCGCCTCTCCGCTTGCAAGGCCTTCGGGAGGATTCAGAACTACCATCGCCCCTGCTTCAAGACCTGAAAGGACCTCGACAGCGGAGACAGATGACAGTCCGGCTTCAAACTCCTTTTCGGTTGCAATGCCGTTCTCCACGGTAAATACTGTTGTGATTCCGCCCTTCTTGAATATGACTGCCTCGACAGGAACTGAAACCACATCAGTCCTCTCATCAAGTGTGATTTCAACGTCAGCAGAAAAATCGATTATCATGCCCTGCGGTGAGTCAACCTTTACCTTTGCTCCCAGGGTAGGCTCGCCTGTGGACACGCTGACGCCTGTCAGCGGAGACTGGCTTGATGTGGCAGCAGGATTAAGGTATGAGAGGGAGCCTGAATACTCCTTGCCGCCATAGGTTATCTTTGCAGGCATTCCAGGCGACACCTTCAGGGCATCGTTCTGAACCAGCTCAACTGCTACATATACCGTCCTGTCGTCCTTTATCGTGACTGCAGCAGTCTGCACTGTAGCATAGCTGCCTTCAACGGCTCCAACATATGTGACTATCCCGGGGAATTCAGCTGTAAGCACTCCCTTGGCGGAAACAAGCCTGTTTCTCGCTGTTGTGAGGGCAAGGTCAGCGGCCCTTATTGAGTTATCCAGAAGCTTCACCTGTGAATCAGAGACAGCCGGAACCTGTGCGAGTGCCTGTGAAAGCGATGATATGGCAGTCGACAGCTCGTTCTGCTTAATTATCTCCTGGATTATTATCTTGAAGTTTTCACTGTTGATAAGCTTTACGTCTTCTTCACTCAAGCCAGGCTCAGTAACAGCAGGCACCGTATCAGCCGGAACGCCTGTAGTCTTTATCTCTTCAATTATGGTGTCGACAAGCTCTGTGTTGACCAGGTTCTTCCTGGCTTCCTCGACGGCTCTCTCAGAAGCTGCAAGCGCCGCTTTGGCTGCTGCGAGCTGTGACTCCATGGCGCTCTTCGTCTTCCTTGCAGTTGAAGTGGCATCTGCTGCGCTGGCCCTCTGAAGTGACGCACTTGATTTCTGGATCTCAGCCTGCTTCACTGCAGTCTCAAGGTCGGTGGTATCGAATGCCACAAGCGGCGTTCCGGCTTCCACCCTGTCTCCCACCTTGACATATACTTCCTTTACAAGGAGGTTGCTTCCAAAATACGACTTGGAGTTTTCAGAGGTTATCTTTCCTGAAGACAGAAGAGTCGCGGTGATGTCACCTTTCTCAATCTCCCTGGTCCTTACCTCTGCAGGTACCACCCTGTTTGAATTGTATACCGCATATCCTGTTATCCCTGTGACTGCAAGGGCTATTATGCTGAGCACAGCAATGCTTCTCTTTCTCATATTTACATCTCCAATACTTAGACTTTCTTCAAATTCAATCCTACGCTAAATGTACTGCTTGAGATATAAAAAATGCTTAAGAATCGGCTTTGAACGACAATCCTTTCTCCTCCAACGCTGCCTTCAGGGTCTCCATAGCCTTCTTTCCTATGCCGTGAAGCTTCAAAAGCTCTTTTTCAGATATTCCCCTAAGGTCCTCAAGTGACCTCAAGCCTTCGGCTTCAAGTGCCCGCAGGGCGGGATTAGCCAAACCCTTCGGGAAACCAGTCTTATTTTCCATCATCTACCCTCCCTTTCCACCAAATGTTTGCCCCTTTCTTCACTCTCTAGTATAATTGTTTTTGGTGGAAACCGGGGAGGTGGAGTGAAATGATTGCTCTGTCATGCAAGGATATAAGGCTAAGCTACGGAATAGACGTCATACTTGATGGAGTGACGTTCAACATAAATGAGGGCGACAAGGTAGCTCTGATAGGCGCAAACGGCGCCGGCAAGACTACCCTGTTCAGGATACTTACAGGTAAGCTCCAGGAATTTACCGGAGACTTCTTCATAGACAAATCCAAGACCCTCGGGTACCTGTCCCAGGACCTTTCTCTGGATTTGGGCAGCAATGTGTACAATGAGGTGCTTTCTGTCTTTTCTTCACTCACATCCATGGAGGAAAGGATGGTAGCTCTGGAAGCCGAGATGGCAAAGCCATATGATGCAACAAACGAAGAATGGCATTCCAAGGTCATCACAGACTACACCAGGCTTCAGGAGATGTACGACATACACGGCGGCTATACATACAAGGGCGAGATCAACAGAGTCCTTACGGGACTTGGCTTCGTTCCTGAAGACTATACGAAGGACATATCCATACTCTCAGGAGGACAGAAGACAAGGGTAGCCCTTGGAAAGCTTCTGCTGTCATCCCCTGACATACTGCTGCTCGACGAGCCAACGAACCATCTTGACCTGCAGGCCATAGAATGGCTGGAGGAATACCTTGCAGGCTACAAGGGAACCATCCTGATCATATCCCATGACAGGTTCTTCCTGGATAAGATAACTACCCATACGTTCGATATGATCGGGGGGAAGGTCTATACCTATAACGCTCCCTATACCAAGTATCTGGAGCTTAAGAAGAAGAACTTCGAAGTTCAGATGAAGGCATACAACCAGCAGCAGGAAGAGATAAAAAGGCAGGAGGAGATCATCGAAAGATACCGCTCCTTCAACCGTGAGAAGAGCATCAAGGCAGCTGAATCCAGGCAGAAGCAGCTGGACAAGCTTGAAAGGATAGATGCACCGCCTTCAGAGGACAGGTCGGCAAAGATCTCCCTTACCGCTGAGATAGAGAGCGGAAATGATGTACTTATAGCCCGTGAGCTTTCCAAGGCATACGGGGACCGGCAACTTTTCCATGACGTTGACATCTTCATAAGAAAACGGGAGCGTATCGCCCTCATCGGAGAAAACGGCCGAGGCAAGACCACCCTCTTCCGTATGAT